>NZ_CP125378.1:2768333-3092500 GCF_034008635.1 Pseudomonas sp. P8_229
TCGAGAAGCAGTAAGCATCCCCGAGAGCAACACATTACCCTGTAGGAGTGAGCCTGCTCACGATGACGGTTTAACAGCCAACATAAGTGTTGAATGTTATGGCCTCATCGCGAGCAGGGCTCACTCCTACAGTTGCTTGGGGCGCCTGGAAGTCAGCACGTACCCTCGAGAATCGCGGCATAACCCTCGCGGTAACTCGGATACGTCGGCGTCCAGCCCAACGCCTTCGCCCGCGCATTGCTGCAGCGCTTGCTACCGGTGCGGCGCACGCTGGCGTCGTCCGCCCACTCGGTAACCCCCAGATAATCGCGCAGCCACGCGACCACCTCGGCCAGCGGCGCCGGCGCGTCGTCCACACCGATATAGATGTCTTGCAACGGTTCACCCCGACGATCCGCTTCCAACAGAAAAGCCATTAAGCCGGCAGCGTCATCGGCATGAATGCGATTGCCGTACAGCGGCGGCTCGACCGCCACCCGATAACCGCGACGCACCTGAGTCAGCAGCCATTCGCGACCCGGGCCGTAAATGCCAGTCAGACGCAGGATGCTCGCAGGAATGCCGCTGTTAAGCGCAACCTGCTCGGCTTCGAGCATCAGTCGTCCGGAATAGCCGCTGGCGACGGTCTCTGAGTTCTCGTCGACCCACTCCCCTTCCTGCTGGCCATACACGCTGCTGCTGGACACGAAGATCAGCCGCTCAGGCACCTGACCGAAATCGCTCAGCCAGCTCAGCACGTTCTGCAAACCCTGCACATACGCGGCGCGATAACCGGCCTCGTCGTGATCGGTGGCTGCCGCGCAATACACCAGGTAATCCACCGCGCCGAACGGCCAAGCCTCGGGGCAGTCTTCCTTGAACAGGTCACCAGCCACACCAATGACGCCCTCAGGCAGACGCGAAACGTCGCGACGCAGGCCGTGCACTTCCCATCCGCCGACCACCAATTGCTTGGCCAGACGGCTCCCGACATCACCACAACCGGCGATCAAAACCGAAGGCGCAGACATTCAAAAACTCCCGTTACAAGGGCTTAAACCACGCTCACCGGGTGACGAGTGGTTAGCAATCAAGGAAAAAAAGAGACTCTATTACTTTAGTTAACAAGAATTACTTGCAATAATGCACGTCACTTTTGTTCTCGGCCTCACGAGGCCTGGAAGAGCATCACCGTTTTTCTATCTCAGGTCCGGCCAGCATGACACGTAATCAATCCCCCGCTTCGCCAACCACACGACCTCGCGCCTGGAGCGCGGTGGCGGCCCTGTTGCTCAGCCTGATGCTGGCACCGGTTGCAGCCCTTGCTGACGCCACCGCCCCCGCTGCCAACCCGGCGACCGCCACCGCTCCACAGGACGTACCGAGAAATCCTGACGGCAGCGTCGACACATCCTCACTGCCGCCAGAAGTACAAGCATCCCTGGCCAAGTTCGGTGAACTGGCAAAGCAGATCGACCCGCAACAGCTGGAAGCCGACAACACCCTGGGCATGGCCCACGACCTGTCGCCATGGGGCATGTACCAGAACGCCGACATCATCGTGAAAATCGTGATGATCGGTCTGGCCATCGCCTCCATCATCACCTGGACCATCTGGATCGCCAAAGGCTTCGAGCTGATGGGCGCCAAGCGTCGTCTGCGGGGCGAAATCGCCGCCCTGAAAAAAGCCGCCACCCTCAAGGAAGCCAGCGCGACGGCTGCCAAAGAAGGCACCCTGGCCAACCTGCTGGTGCACGACGCCCTCGAAGAGATGCGTCTGTCGGTCAACAGCCGTGAAAAAGAAGGCATCAAGGAGCGCGTGAGCTTCCGCCTTGAGCGTCTGGTCGCTGCCTGTGGCCGCAACATGAGCAGCGGCACCGGCGTCCTCGCCACCATCGGTTCCACCGCGCCGTTCGTCGGCCTGTTCGGTACCGTGTGGGGCATCATGAACAGCTTCATCGGCATCGCCAAGACCCAGACCACCAACCTCGCCGTCGTCGCGCCGGGCATCGCCGAAGCGTTGCTGGCCACCGCACTGGGTCTGGTCGCAGCGATCCCGGCGGTAGTGATCTACAACGTGTTCGCCCGTTCCATCGCCGGCTACAAGGCGCAGGTCTCCGACGCTTCGGCGCAGGTCCTGCTGCTGGTCAGCCGTGACCTCGACCACCAGCCTGAGCGCAGCAGCTCGCAGCCGCACATGGTCAAAGTGGGGTAATCGGCCATGGGCCTGCATTTGAAAGAAGGCGCAGACGACGATCTGGCCGAGAACCACGAAATCAACGTCACGCCGTTCATCGACGTAATGTTGGTGCTGCTGATCATCTTCATGGTGGCCGCGCCGCTGGCCACCGTGGACATCAAAGTCGACCTGCCAGCCTCGACCGCCAAACCGGCGCCGCGGCCAGAGAAACCGGTGTTCCTCAGCGTAAAAGCCGATCAGCGCCTGTACATCGGCGACGACGAAGTCAACGCCGACACACTCGGCGCAATGCTCGACGCCAAGACCCAGGGCAAGAAAGACACCACCATCTTCTTCCAGGCCGACAAAGGCGTGGACTACGGCGACCTGATGAGCGTGATGGATAAATTGCGCTCGGCCGGTTACCTGAAGGTCGGCCTGGTAGGCCTTGAGAGCGCAGCCAAGAAATGATCACGACGCGCCATAAGCTGACGCGTTACAGCGGTAGCCTGGCCGTGGTGCTGGGCGTTCACGCGCTGGCCATCGCGCTGGCGCTGAACTGGACCGCCCGCCCGCCCATCGAACTGCCGCCGCAGGCAATGATGGTCGAGCTGGCACCGGTTCCGGCCCCGCCACCGCCTGCTCCGCCGAAAGTCGTCACACCGCCGCAGCCACCAGCTCCGGTCGAAGAGTTGCCGATTCCGAAACTGGCTGAAGCACCGAAGGCTGAAATCGCGGTGCCGAAACCTAAACCGAAGCCAAAGCCTCAGCCGCCGAAGCCCGTCGAGAAAAAGCTGCCAGATCCGCCGAAGGAAAAGCCTTCCGAGGAAAAACCGGCCGATACGCAACCGACCCAGGTACCGACGGAGAAATCCGCTCAGCCGGCACCGGGCCCGTCGCCCGCGCAAATGGCCGCCAAGGCCAGTTGGCAAGGCACCCTGCTCGCGCATTTGGCGAAGTACAAAAAGTACCCGCAAAGCGCACAGGCGCGGGGCAAAGAAGGCTTGAACCGCCTGCGCTTCGTGGTCGATGGCGAAGGCAACGTGTTGTCGTTCGAACTGGTGGGCCGCTCCGGCAACGCCGATCTGGACCGGGCCACCCTGGAAATGATCCGCCGCGCACAACCGCTGCCCAAGCCGCCGGCCGACATGCTCAACAACGGCTCGATCGAAATTGTTGCGCCGTTTGTTTACTCCCTCGAACGCCGCCGCTAAGGCAACGCAAAACCTGTAGGAGTGAGCCTGCTCGCGATAGCGGTGTATCAGACGATAAATTATTGACTGACACGACCCCATCGCGAGCAGGCTCACTCCTACAAGGATTCTCCGCCAGCCGAGAGAACCAAGCCAAAAAAGGCACCGAAAGGTGCCTTTTGCGTATCCACGCGCGGCAAACCGACATTGCCCGGTGTCGCATTCCTCACTCAGTCTGATAACGTGCGTCTATCGATTGCAGCCGTTATGCTTGGCCCGCAACTTCATGGACGCTCGCTATGACTCTCACAGAATTACGCTACATCGTTACCCTCGCCCAAGAGCAGCACTTCGGCCACGCGGCCGAGCGTTGCCACGTCAGCCAGCCGACCCTATCGGTGGGCGTGAAAAAGCTTGAAGACGAACTCGGTGTGTTGATTTTCGAGCGCAGCAAAAGCGCCGTGCGCCTGACCCCGGTCGGCGAGGGCATCGTTGCCCAGGCGCAGAAAGTCCTGGAGCAGGCGCAAGGCATCCGTGAACTGGCCCAGGCCGGCAAGAACCAGCTGACCGCCCCGCTGAAAGTCGGCGCGATCTACACCGTCGGGCCGTACCTGTTCCCGCACCTGATTCCGCAACTGCACCGGGTCGCCCCGCAGATGCCGTTGTACATCGAAGAAAACTTCACCCACGTGCTGCGCGACAAACTGCGCAACGGCGAGCTCGACGCGATCATCATCGCCCTGCCGTTCAACGAAGCCGACGTGCTGACCCTGCCGCTGTACGACGAACCGTTCTATGTGCTGATGCCGGCCCAGCACCCGTGGACGCAAAAAGAAACCATCGACCCGGCCCTGCTCAACGACAAGAGCCTGCTGCTGCTCGGCGAAGGCCACTGCTTCCGCGATCAGGTGCTCGAAGCCTGCCCGACCCTGACCAAGGGCAACGACGGCGCCAAGCACACCACGGTGGAATCCAGCTCGCTGGAAACCATCCGCCACATGGTCGCGTCCGGTCTGGGCATCTCGATCCTGCCGCTGTCGGCGGTGGACAGCCATCACTACGCCCCGGGGGTGATCGAAGTACGGCCGTTGTCGGCGCCGGTGCCGTTCCGCACCGTGGCCATTGCCTGGCGCGCCAGCTTCCCGCGACCGAAAGCCATCGAGATCCTCGCCGATTCCGTTCGCCTGTGCTCGGTTGCCAAACCCGCAGCGCCGGTTACGGCCGGTTAAGCGAGCGTCATGACTGAGCTGTCGCAAGTGTCGGTGACGGCACTCAAGGGTGTCGGCGAAGCCATGGCCGAGAAACTGGCCAAGGTCGGTCTGGAGAACCTCCAGGACGTGCTGTTTCACCTGCCGCTGCGTTATCAGGATCGCACCCGCGTGGTGCCGATCGGCCACTTGCGACCGGGCCAGGACGCCGTGGTCGAGGGCACCGTCAGCGGTGCCGACGTGGTCATGGGCCGGCGTCGCAGCCTGGTCGTGCGCATGCAGGACGGCACCGGTGGCCTGAGCCTGCGCTTCTACCATTTCAGCAATGCGCAGAAAGAAGGCCTCAAGCGCGGCACGCGGATTCGCTGCTACGGCGAAGTGCGGCCCGGCGCCTCGGGGCTGGAAATCTACCACCCGGAATACCGCGCCATCACCGGCGACGAACCGCCACCGGTGGACGAAACCCTGACCCCGGTCTACCCGCTCACCGAAGGCCTGACCCAACAGCGTCTGCGCCAGCTGTGCATGCAGACCTTGACCCTGCTCAAGCCATCCACCCTGCCCGACTGGCTGCCGAGCGAACTGGCCCGCGACTACCAATTGGCGCCACTGGCCGATGCGATCCGCTACCTGCACAACCCGCCCGCCGATGCCGATGTCGATGAACTCGCCCTCGGTCATCACTGGGCCCAGCATCGTCTGGCCTTCGAAGAACTGCTGACCCATCAACTGTCGCAGCAGCGTCTGCGCGAGAGCATGCGCTCTCTGCGCGCACCGGCGATGCCGAAAGCCACGAAGCTGCCGCCGAAATACCTGGCCAACCTCGGCTTCAACCCGACCGGCGCGCAACAGCGCGTGGGCAACGAAATCGCCTACGACCTCAGTCAGCACGAACCGATGCTGCGGCTGATTCAGGGCGACGTCGGCGCGGGCAAAACCGTGGTCGCCGCCCTCGCTGCACTGCAAGCGCTGGAGGCCGGTTATCAGGTCGCGCTGATGGCGCCGACCGAGATTCTCGCCGAGCAGCACTTCATCACCTTCAAGCGCTGGCTCGAACCGCTGGACATCGACGTCGCATGGCTGGCCGGCAAGCTCAAGGGCAAGAACCGCGTCGCCGCGCTGGAGCAGATCGCCAGCGGCACGCCGATGGTGGTCGGCACCCACGCGCTGTTTCAGGACGAAGTGCAGTTCAAGAACCTCGCGCTGGTGATCATCGACGAACAGCACCGCTTCGGCGTGCAGCAGCGTCTGGCGCTGCGGCAGAAAGGCGTCGGCGGGCGCATGTGCCCGCATCAACTGATCATGACCGCCACGCCGATTCCACGGACGCTGGCGATGAGCGCCTACGCCGACCTCGACACCTCGATCCTCGACGAATTGCCGCCCGGACGCACCCCGGTCAACACCGTGCTGGTCACCGACACCCGCCGGGTCGAAGTCATCGAACGGGTGCGCAGTGCCTGCGCCGAAGGGCGTCAGGCCTATTGGGTGTGCACGCTGATTGAAGAGTCGGAAGAGCTGACCTGTCAGGCCGCCGAAACCACCTTCGAAGACCTCACCGCCGCCCTCGGCGAGCTCAAGGTCGGGCTGATTCACGGCCGCATGAAACCCGCCGAGAAAGCTGCGGTCATGGCCGAATTCAAGGCCGGCAACCTGCAACTGCTGGTCGCGACCACGGTGATCGAAGTCGGCGTCGACGTGCCTAACGCCAGCCTGATGATCATCGAAAACCCCGAACGCCTGGGCCTCGCACAACTGCACCAATTGCGCGGCCGCGTCGGTCGGGGCAGCGCGGTCAGCCATTGCGTGCTGCTCTACCATCCGCCGCTGTCACAGATCGGTCGCCAGCGCCTGGGCATCATGCGCGAGACCAACGATGGCTTCGTCATCGCCGAAAAAGACCTCGAACTGCGCGGCCCCGGCGAAATGCTCGGCACGCGCCAGACTGGCCTGCTGCAATTCAAGGTCGCCGACCTGATGCGCGACGCCGACCTGCTGCCCGCCGTGCGCGATGCCGCACAAGCCTTGCTGGAGCGCTGGCCGACTCACGTCAGCCCGTTGCTCGACCGCTGGCTGCGCCACGGGCAGCAATACGGCCAAGTGTGAGCACCGTCGCAGTTTCTCAAAGCCCGCCGCGAGCAAGCTGGTTATACTCCTGCCATTGTTTCAAAAACGGATACAGACCATGACTGACGCAGCTCTCGCCCCCGAACTCCCGCACGCGCCGTCTGTAATTCGGCTGTTGCTCGGCAAGCTGGGTATCGCCTACGAAGAAGTGCTCGACCACCACGGCCTCAATGCTTCGCGCAAGGTACAAGCCGTATTGCTGGACGATGCTGTGGGCGCGCTGATGGTGCTGTTTCCGCAAAGCCAGTTGCTCGACCTCAACCGCCTCGCCGAACTCACTGGCCGGCGCCTGACCGCCGTGTCCACCGAACGCCTGGAAAAGATGCTCGGCAAACACAGCCTGAGCCTGCTGCCGGGCCTGCCGGCGCTGACCAGTTCGCCGTGCCTGTACGAAGAAAGCCTGCTGCGCGAACCGAAGTTGCTGATCAACTCCGGGGAGCCGGGCCTGCTGCTGGAAATCGCCAGCGAAGACTTCAAGACCATGCTGACCAAGGCCAGCGCCGCCAACTTCGGTGAAGCCCTGAGCAGCATCCGCCCGAACCTCGACCGCCCGGACGATGACCGCGAGGAAATCACCCAGGCCGTGCAGGCATTCACCGCGCGGCGCATCCAGCAGCGTCTGGAAGCAACCATCGAGATTCCGCCGCTGGCCGAAACCGCGCAAAAAATCATCAAGTTGCGCGTCGACCCCAACGCCACCATCGACGACATCACCGGCGTGGTCGAAACCGACCCGGCGCTGGCGGCACAGGTCGTAAGCTGGGCGGCATCGCCGTACTACGCGTCGCCGGGCAAGATTCGTTCGGTGGAAGACGCGATCGTTCGCGTGCTCGGCTTCGATCTGGTGATCAATCTGGCGCTGGGCCTGGCCCTCGGCAAGACCCTGAGCCTGCCCAAAGACCACCCGCAACACACCACGCCGTACTGGCAGCAGTCGATCTACACCGCCGCTGTCATCGAAGGCCTGACCCGCGCCATGCCGCGCGCCCAGCGCCCGGAAGCCGGCCTGACGTATCTGGCCGGTCTGCTGCACAACTTCGGTTACCTGCTGCTGGCCCACGTCTTTCCGCCGCACTTCTCGCTGATCTGCCGTCACCTGGAGGTCAACCCGCACCTGTGCCACAGCTACATTGAGCAGCACCTGCTGGGCATCAGCCGCGAACAGATCGGCTCGTGGCTGATGCGCTACTGGGACATGCCCGATGAGCTGGCCACCGCCCTGCGCTTCCAGCACGACCCAAGCTACGACGGCGCCTACGCCGAATACCCGAACCTCGTCTGCCTGGCCGTGCGCCTGCTGCGCAGCCGCGGCATCGGCTCCGGCCCCGACGAAGACATCCCCGACGCCCTGCTCGAACGCGTCGGCCTGAGCCGCGACAAAGCCAATGACGTGGTCAGCAAAGTCCTCGAAGCCGAAGTCCTGCTGCGCGAACTGGCGTCGCAGTTCAGCCAGGCCTGAACGCCATCGCGAGCAGGCTCACTCCTGCAAGGGTTAGGTAATCCCTGTGGGAGCGAGCCTGCTCGCGATGAATCCAACTCAATCTACCTGCCTGACACAAAACCTGTGGTGAGGGGATTTATCCCCGACCGGCTGCGCAGCAGTCGCAAACCCAGCCAACAGTGTGTGTCAGTTATATCGAGGTCTCAGGTTTTGGGGCCGCTACGCAGCCCATCGGGGATAAATCCCCTCGCCACAACAGCCCATCTGCTCAAGCCCTTCTACTCAGACTTTCGGCTTGGCCTTCCTCGGCTTCAAATACTTCATCAACCCCTGAAACCACATCACCAGCGCCGGGTTGCCCTTGAGCTGGATCGACTTGTCCTGAATCCCCTGCATAAACGCCAACTGCTTGTTCTTCGCCTGCATCGTGGCAAAGGCGTAACCCGCATCCTTGAACGCAATGGCAAACGCCGGTTCCGCCACCACCCCGGACTTGCTGGTGATGCGCTGATTCTTCACCACGAAATGCCGCGCCACTTTCCCGTCCAGCGTCTGCAGCTGAAACACCAGATCCTTGTCACCCAACTGCTGCTGGAACGCAGGATTTGTCCGGCTGGCCTTACCCATCAACAAACCCATCATCCACAGGAGAAAACGAAATTTCATGCGCACAGCCTCAAAAGGAAAATGAACGGCCGGGGCAGTGTAAGGGATTCAGACGATAACGCCAGTATCTGACTCTGTTGGGAGATGATGCAGACCATTTCCCGCACGATGACCACCAAGTCACGATTCTGCGAGCCACGTCCCACACCTGCACAGATCGTTCCCATGCTCCGCGTGGGAATGCATCCCGAGACGCTCCGCGTCTCACCATTCACCCTTCCTACACCTGTTGAAACACATCCCTGTAGGAGCTGGCGAAGCCTGCGATCTTTTGATCTTAAACCCTGCAACCCAATGGGAAATTTCCTGCAAACCGCCGGGATGCCCATGAACTAGGCGGTTTGCAGTTCGTCGATAGCCTCTGTGTGTCGCCGCAAAATCGGTGACTTGGACGTGCAAGTCCGGTTCAGGTGCACATTCGTTGATGGCATTTCGCCGAGCCTTTTTCTATGCTCGCGATCGTTATGGCGGCTGTGCGTCGGAGACCTTCGGGTCTGCCGGGTTCCTGAACCGGTCTTGCACACCAACGCACAGCTGCCACCTATTCGAAGTGCAAAGCGATTGGTGTCAGCCTCACAACTTCAGGAAGCTGCACCATGATCAAACCAACACCCAATCCCCCCGAAACCCCAGATATATCGCCCTACGAATCGCTGGAATCCAAGAAATTCCACGAAGCCGCCGAACGCGCCCTCGACCACCACTTCAAACCACCCCTCGAACCACAGCCCAAACGCGAAACCGGCCTCTTCAGCCTCTCCCCCGGCACCGACGCCGAAGCCCTCATGGCCAACGCCTCCGAAGACCTCCTGTCCATCAGCGTCATCGCCTGCGACCTCGCCGACGACCTCCACGGCTCCCGCCGCTCGGTTGCACTGGCCCTGAGCCGAATGGCAGACGGGGTGAGATTGATGGTGGAAGGGACGCTTGATCATATTGAAGTGCGGAATCTGGCAGCCAAGCCGTAGCGAGATTTGCGGATGAAAAAAGGGGACCTTAAGTCCCCTTTCTGCAACTGCCTGTAAAAATCCAGGCACAAAAAAACTGCCAATCACGGCAGCTTTTTTGAGAATCCGAAACCTTCAGCCAGCCAGTCGACCGACAGGCTCGAAATCACTGCCATTGGACAGAGCAACATCCAGAAAGCGGCTGCGCTTACTGGAACGCTTGGCCAAAACTTCACGAGCTTCGGCCTGCAACCGGGCAGCCATCATCGGCTTTGGTTCATTTTTGGACTTTTTCATGGAAACCTCTCGGGTCTCGTAATTTGACTGGTTCGTCCTGTCTGCCGGCGCCACCCGCCCCCTTGATTCTTGGGCATGGATAATCAATGGCAATTTTGAAGGTCCAGAGAGTAGCGATATTTGAAAGCTCTTGAATAGCCGCCGGAAACACCCCGACATTGATTATCTGATCGAAGCAAACCGCAGGTTCTATCCCTGTCGCTGACTCATCACGCATCGGCGAGACGGGATTGACTACCAATAAAGGGACGTTATGTCCCCTTCCTGAATATTCTCTGCCTCACCATTGGCAACCTGTTTCAGGTTTCGAATCCACGTTGTAATCGTTTTCAAACGAATACTTCTTTGCGGATGTGTAATTCGTATACGACATCGCATCAACCCGGCCACCCTGAGTGACCATCTGATACTCACCTGTCAGTGCACCATCAACTACTTCAACCCAAGTGGTCGTGTACTGGTAGGGCCGGCCATACACGAGTTCTTCTTGTTCAGTACTGCGATGAACCAGCCCAATAGCCTTTTTCGACTTGCTGTACTTGACGCCAGCACCGCTCCACTTGGCGACAGAATCGTAATAGGTTCTGAACTCAAAATTTATGGGCTTGCCTTCGTAGGAGCGGAAACAAAAAACCTCGGTCGTGACCTCGCTATAAGCTGTCAGAGGAACGAAAGCGAGCAACGCGGAAAACAATGCAGACGAAAATTTCAAACCGAACATTCCGTTAGCGGTTCATGGGTATCAGCAAACGATTCGGGCCTGTTATGCACCAGGCTCAAGCGCGCCGCACTTCAGCTCTTTGATTTGCTCGTTCTTGATCGGAATCACACACGCGAGGCGCTTCTCTCCGAGCCCGCGAAGCTCAGTCAAACTCAGCGTCACGTGCAACCCATCCTCGGCAAACACATGATCCTCAAACCCGGCATCGGCATAGTCCGTCCAAAATGCCTTGCCCTCGAAACGGCAGAACCGCTTGGAGGACAGCACCCTCCAACCGCCGTTCGGCGCCAGTATCTGGACCGTCAGGCATGGGCTGCCAAAGGTGCTGACATAACGTGCCACGACATCGCCGAAGCGTTGGGAGCCGGACAGGTACACCTTGTTGAGATCGACCACATTACCCGGCTCATCAGCGACGATTGTGTCCAGGTAGGCCGCACGCTCCAGACTCAGTCTGGCCATGCAGTTGTTAATCGTCGTGACATGCGCTGCCACCCCTGGCTCGATTTCCGTGGCTTCAAGCGGGCATGTGGTGTCGCGTAGCTTGATCCAGGCGCGCTGCGATTCTCTGGCCAGGGCGACCAGCGCCTTGCCCTGCTCAGGGTCGCGCCGTTGTTGAGCCTCAAACCGTCCCAGCAGTTTCTTGTAGCTGGCATTGAGTTGCGTGTCGGCTTCCTTGCGGGCTGCCTCCACACACTGATCGACCTGGGCGCTAACGGTGATTTTCTTGCAGTCGTCCTCGGCCATCGCGCAGGAGGCAAACAGGCATCCAAAGGACAACGCGATAAAACGCACAAACATGTTCAATTTTTCATTCCCTGAATGGCGGATCGCTCAACGACACGTTGAGGTATTTTCTGCGCCTTGCCGTCGGCACTCATTGCGTCGCGGTACTGGCTGTAATAACGCTGCGCTTCATCTTTGCGATCAAGGCGCCAGAGCGAATCGGCAATGTTCAACATCAGTACCGTCCGTTTACCAACGGCCTCAACGCCGCGATAAAACTTCAGCGCCAACTCATCTCTACCGCCCTCGGCCAGATAAAAACCGAGGTCGTTGTAGACCCGAACATTTTGCGCCGGGGGATGGCACGCCATGTAGGACTCTGGACTTAGAAAGTTCAGGCTCGATTCGATGGACTCTGCGCGGGACTGTGCGGGCTCGATACTTGAGGCATATTTCAGCAAGTCCTTTGGGGACGTCGTCTCTAGGGTGGGAGTGAGCACATCGCCGTCTTCGGAAACCCATTGATTGCCCTTCCACTGACCGACACAAAAAGTCGCCCAACGATCAGCCAGCACGCAACCGGTCTCCATGGAGATCACAACGCAATGCTGTTGCGACTCCAGTTTTTCTTCACCATTTTCGAGCGACAACATGCCGAAGATCACCGGGTCGAGTAACAAGGTTTTCTTGTCAGGACTGAGCATATTGGAGTGCCCATCGGCGCCAATGTCGGCGCCGAATAGCGGGAAGGTTTTGCCGTTGGCGGTGAACCATGCGGTCGCGGAGTTCACACCGGGCATCGTCCATTTTGTTGCTCTAAACGTCACGGTGTGCCCATCGATACCGACTATTGGCGGGTCCTCGGCGAGGACACTTGTGGCGGCCAGAAGGCAGCTGATCATCAACACCCATTTAAGGCTGGCCATAGACGATCCTCTTCACCGTCGGGCTTTCTGACATTAACTGTCTCTTCGTAACGCCATAGGCCTTGATCAACTCTTCCCGAGATCCCTTCAAGCCAAAAGAGCGTTGGTTATTATCGAAGCTGTATTGCTCCAATCGCCCTGCTGTCGAGTAATACCCATGCCACTCCGCACAGGCACCGCAACCGCCATATCCGCCTATCGAAACAAGACTGCCCTTGGTGCCGTCCACGCAATCCATCGCCACAACAACATTGCTCAACATCTTCGTCTTCGCACCGTCGGAAGTGAGTTGTGAAACTTTGCTGATATCGCGTCGAAGCACCTTGCTACCGATGTTGATGGTCTGGTCGGAGCAGACCGGGATGACGTGGGTTTGCGCACCATCCACCGTCACCGATCGGCAGGACGACACCAACACCACTTCAACACCGCCGCACTGCATGACATCGCGTTGGGTGTAAGCATCCGTCGGCGCGGCGAAGGCTGGGGAAGAGAAAAACCATGCCAGGCTCCCGGCGAACAAAAGCTGATTCATTGAGAAATCCTTTTCGCCGTTAGCCGGCCTTTTGTTTTGTCAGGCACTTTGCATAGCCGTCCGCAAACTTGGCGTCGAATGACAACGCCACCGGTTCATCCAACTCGGCCGAGGTGTTGAGCAATTCGTGGGTAGCCGGGGTGTATTTGATCCAGCCAATCGTGCCGGTGCCGTCGGTGTCGAAAAACAGCTGAGCGCGCACTACTTCACCGTCGTCCTCGTCGATCAGCAAATTGACCTTGTCTTTGCCGACATAACGAAACGGAAAATCGCTGCTCCTGACAAGCTCAGTAAGGTAGCCGTAGCAACTCCCTTCGCTGGCAGTCGCGGGCAGTGAATGAGGTAATAGCGAAAGCGCAATCAGCACAGGTCGAATGAAAAACCGGTTCATCCACTCACTCCTCATCCATCGGCGACGATTCCACGTTGGTCATATTCAGCAGCCGAAACTCATTGTTCACAAACTCGTAGTAACGATCCCGGTTGCCGCTTTCCAAAGTATTCCCTTGGGCGTCTTCTTCGCCGTCGAGCGTGATGCCGGAGACGATGATCATGCGGCTGTCGGGCTGATATGCCATGCCGAACGTGCTGCCGTCGTAAGCATTCGGCAGACCGCCAACAACTTCCCCAGTCTGAGCGTCCAGCACTTCGCCGCAAATGGCGCTGCCGCCACAGCCGAGCCTGTGCAGGATGTAATGGCCGGCGAAGTTGACCTTGCCTTTCAGGGCTTGCACCCGTGCCTGATCCATCATTGGGCTGCTGTTTTCTTGCGGCACCAGCTTATGGTTGGGGCCGGTGAAAACTGGCGTGACGGTGTAATCCTTGAAGGTTGGATCGGCAGCGAATGCCATGGACGCGGCAGCCAATATCAAGCTGCCGAGAACAATCGAAAATCCTTTCACGTAGTAACTCCGTAAATGCCGTGGGGACCGTCGGCTTACTCAGCCTGCCCTTCGTAACGCTGTGTCTGCGGGTCGAATTGCCACAGATGTGGCCGGGTCGTGGCCTTTTCACCCTTGTAGCGAATCCGCCCGCGCTTGTCCCTGATGTAGGAGTAGATCTCGATGTCCTTGAACTCACCTCCCCCCTTGGCTGGGCCGTCCAGAACTTTGACCCCGGCGAAGTAACCGCCGCCCGAATACCTCAAATAACCACGGCACTGGATCAGGAAGGCGAATGTGCTATCCATTGATGAGCCAATGCCGACGCGGGAATTGAAGATGAAGTCTTCGATGCCATCGCCATTTAGATCGCCGCGAAAAACCACGTGGCCCGGATCGATAGAAAACTCTTTTCCATCGAGACTGGAAAGTATGTCTTCCGGATGTTCACTGCTCTGCGACCATTGCGATAAGAAATATTTTGAGTCAGCTTCCTGATTGCAAACACTTGCCGCCATAACCGCTATCGGGAACCAGCTCACACATAACACCAGCAATCGTTTCACTTCGTATCCTTCGAATTGATCAACTCCAACCCACCATCCCGATACAACACCTCACACCCCACCCACGCCGGATCTACCTGCGGCATCACCGCCGACGGCTTACGCAACTCGCGCAACAACGTCGAGCCATGCGACAAGCGCCCGCCCATTCGCGCAATCACCGCCTGCGCCGCTTGATAGTGCGCATGCCGCCCCGGATCGAGGGTGTCTTCGAGCAGGATGTCGGCGCCGAGGATGCCTTGCACCTGCCCCGGATAAATCATGAACCCGGTGGCCTGCTCCGCACCTTCGCGACCGTCCTGCCAAAAACTGCCATCGCGGGTGCGCACGTCGGGATGCGGCGCGAACCAATGCTCGCGGTCCGCCAGTGGCATGGCGTGATGAAGCCGGAAGAAGATGCGCATCAGGTTGTCGCGGTACCACTCGCGTACTTGCAGGTAGTAACCGCGCAGGCCCGGCAGGCCGGTCGAATGCGCGAGGCGGATCAGCCCTGACCATTGCGGGAATGGCTGTAGCGGCAGCTCAGTCGCCGTAGGTCGAGGCGTAGCGGGATCGGTTTCCCATGGCAGACGATGCGGACTGTTTTCAAGGTTGTCGTAAGCCGTCGGCGGGCGTCCGAGCCAATCGCCGCCGCTGCTGGCCAGCGCTGTAGCGATGCAAAGATTGCCTTGCACCACGAACACGTAAAACCGGGTGAACCAGTCCGCGAGTTGTTGGCCATCGGCACCTTGGGCGACGAGTTCGGCCAGCTCCCGATCGAAGCGCTGCAAACCATTTTCAAGGTTCAGCAAATGGCTGCGAGCCTTGCGTTGCATGCGCAAAAACAGCGGCAACGAACGCAACATCTTCAGTGGCTGCCACGGCAAATGCGGCGTCGCACCACCGACTTCACCGGCGTAGTTGCTGGCGCTGATGCCCCAGTCGGCCAGCCGGGCGAGAAACAGATCATTGTTGATATAGGACGCGCCGCCGAACACTGCGGTGAACGGCTCGTTGTCCTGCAACACCCGCGCATCCCAACGCGCCATGATCGCCGGGATACTCGCTGCCGCGCGGCGCTGGGCGTATTCCACCAGCACGCTCGGTTGCGGCGGCAGGATCTCGGCGATGTTGGCGGCGGTCAGGTGGCGGCGCCAGCCGTAGTCGCTGATCGGCCGGTATTGCAGCAGCCACAGTTGCGCACCGTCCCAGGCCCATTCGACGTCGCCGGGCACATAGTGAAAAACGCGCAGCACGTCTTGCAGAAACTGCCACAGCAACAGTTCGGTCAAACCGTGCGTGGCGGTAAATGCACCGCTGCGCCAGGCCTCGCCAACCCGCGACAGAGTGGCCCGCGAAGGGCTGACGTGACCATCGGCCAACGACTCCAGATGGCCTTCCACCCATTCCAGTTCAACTGACAAATGCCGGACAAACGCGATCCCGGAAACCACCGGCGTGATAAAGCGCTGCACCACCACTTCCTCGACGCCTTCGGCGGTCAATTCGGCGATGCGCGTCGGCACGTTGGCGCGCGGCTCGCGCAGGTAAGTGGTGCTCAGACCGGCATTCGCCGAGTCAGCCTGATCCTCGCCATAGCTGGAGGAACGCACCGCCCAGGTCACGTCGGGTTGCGCGGCGAGAAAGGCTGACAGACGCGGATCATCGCAATCGTTGAGGTTCAGCGCCGCCGGCACCGGTTGCCGGGCCAACTCCGCCAGACGCAAACGGCCGCCCTTGGTGTGCGCGACAAAACCACGCTCGCCGGACTCCAGCCACGCGGCAAATTCAGCCGGCGCGTCGATCCACGGGTAATGGCCCCAACCGGGTTTCAGGCTGATGGTCAGATCAGCGCGGGCGAGAATCGCCGACCACGCCGCCGCTTGCTCGATGCCGAGCACCGCGTCCTGATCGCCCCAGACCAACTCGACCGGATCGGTGATCCACTCCAGCAGCGGCAGCGCGGTGTCGGCCCGCACCAGATCCCAATGCGGCACAAACGCCCGACAGCGAGCATAACCGGCGCCCATGCGCTGGTACTGCGCGGGCGTCCAGGTCTGATTGGAAAACTTGCGCGCGAACAGCGTCGGTTTGTTCGCCAGCAGCCAGTGAATGGTCTTGCGGATCGGCAGTGGCGACATCAGTGCCGGCAACCGCCGCTGCCACAAAAACGCACCGACCGGGGCCAACAAAACACTGCGGGAAAAGTGTCCGGGCCGACGCTGCAACGCGTGCAGCACCAGCAACCCGTTGACCCCGACCGCCATGATCGCGCTGCCCTTCTGCGTCATCGCCAGCAAGGTCTGCGCGTAGTCCGCCAGATCCTCGCAGGGTGGCAGCGGATTGGCGCCGAAGCCCGGCAACTCCAGCGGCACCACGTCGTAGCGCTGGAAGTGCGGCAGCGCGTCATCCCACCAATCGGCGGCGCTGCCGTTGCCGGCCAGCAGGTACATCAAGGGCTTGCTCATGAGCGATCCTCAGGTCAGATCGCGCAGAGCGGCGTCGAGGGTTGGATAGCGGAATGTGTAACCGGCCTCGGTCAAACGCTGCGGCTCCACGCGCTGACCGTCGAAGAACAACTGCGCCATCTCCCCCGCCATTGCACGCACTGGCGCGGCGGGAATGTGCAACCACACCGGACGCTTGAGGACCTTGCCGGCCTGCTCGGCGAACGCTGACTGACTGACCGTTTCGGGCGCGACCATGTTGTAGGTGCCGCGCAGACTGTCGTCGTTGAACGCCCGCGCGATCACCTGAATCACATCGTCGCGGTGCACCCAGCTCATGATCTGCTGACCGTCGCCCATCCGCCCGCCGAAACCCAGCCGGAACGGAATCAGCAACGGCGTCAACGCACCGCCCGGGCCGAACACCACACCGAGACGTAGCACCACCTGACGCACGCCGAACTCGGTGGCCGGTTGCGCGGCGATTTCCCAACGCGCGCAGAGTTCGGCCATGAAACCGTCGCCCTTGCTGGCGTGTTCGTCGAGGCTTTCGCTGGCATCACGCACGCCGTAGAAACCGATGGCCGAGGCTTGAATCCACAGTGCTGGTTTGTGCTTGGTGTTCCTCAGCCAAGTCATCAACGCTTCGGTGGTGCCGACTCGGCTGGCGAGCAGTTGCGCCTGACGCTTGGGAGTCCAGCGCGGGCCGGCGACGGGTGCGCCGGCGAGATTGATCACTACGTCGAAGGTGTCGTCGTGGCTGAGTTCGCTGAGCGAATGCACGCAGCGGACGCGGCCGTTGAATAGATTGGCCGCGCTCAACGGATCGCGCGTGAGGACGCTGACCGAATGGCCGGCGTCTAGCAGTTGGTTGACCAAGGCTTCGCCGATGAACCCGGTGCCGCCGGTGATCAGCACGCGTTTGAAAGCGCCACCAGCAAACGGGTTGGACAGGCCCGTTGTCTTTACTGCAGGAGACTTCCGGCGGTCATGGCGATAAAGCCAAACCAACGGCGGCACCAACACCAGCAATGCAAAACCGTCGAGCCACAGGTGCGACCAGACCTGTTGTTGCGCAGACAGCCACATGTCCTGCGGCGCCCATAACAGGATGCCGGCGATCAACCAGCCCCACACTGCCGGGGCTTTCAAGCGATTGCCCAGGTGCACCAGCGCGAGCATGTACAGCGAATAACTTTGCAGCGTCGCGCCGAACAGCGCGAGCCACCAGACCTGTTGTTCGTGGCCGGCGGCGGGTACTGCGTCGGCGCCCCAGAATGCCAATTCGAGAACTTGCAGATAGCCGTCGAGTAAACCGGAATGCCCGGCCCAGGTCAGGGTGAGTCCGGCGAGTATGTGCACGACTGCGGCGGCGTATAGCCAGAGCACTAACGCGGGGCGAAGGGAGATCGAGGGGGCTGGCATTCCGTGTCCTGAGCGCATTCCTTGGGGGTGGGGAGTTTAAAGGAAAATCGCAGTCGTCAGATGCTCAAGTATTAAACGTTTAAGCGTGAGGGATTCAGGCAAAACTCCTGCAAAACCGCCTCAAACATGCCCTCGAAATTCAAATGCAGTGGCTGGCTTTGATCGGCGCTGTGCCTGACGATCCCAATCGCCCCACGTTGAAGAGGCCCAACTGATTACCTTTGTCAGCCGCCATCTGATAACAGGCTAACGCTCGGGACATATCCTTCGTTCCAAGCTCCCCACCTTCAAAGGTCGAGGCCAGATAATTCATCGCGTCTGTGGAACCCATGGTGATCGCCCGAATGACCTGCTCTTTTGCCTGCTCGGGATGGAGGCAAGGGCCGTTATAGTCGGTGGAGTTTCCGACACAAAAAAACGTGGCATAGGCCAACGCGCCACTCGGTATTTTCGAGGCTGCTTTGAACAGCGCCTCAACCTTCGAGGTTTCCAACTGAGACGCCATTTGCGAAAGGCTTAGGCTTGCCGCCGACAGGCTCGCCTGTGCGTCACCCGATTCTGCAGCACACACAAAATTTTCCAGCGACGCTTCAATCAACTCCACCGTCAGCGGGTATTGCTCAAGAAACCCCAGCCCACCTAGCGCTTCGGCACGCTGATAACAGAAGTTCTCGGCGCGGCTCATTCCCGGGTTCTCTGTTGCGACAAGATCCTTCTCACTGATCGACCAATCCTCAATCCCCTCAAGCACCCAGCACGCCTGACGAGAGAAGTTGAAGATTTTTACATTGCTGTTGCCCGCCCGCTTATCGACCACGTTGACGTGACTGTCGTCGACCTCTTCAATCTCGACTCCAGGTGTCTTGCCGGGTGTGACGGCAGCCATCAGCGGGTAGGTGAAGGAAGCACCGCTGACGCCCGAGGTCGAAGGCTCAAAGGTACTACGGTCCTT
Organism: Pseudomonas sp. P8_229; assembly: GCF_034008635.1. NCBI lineage: Bacteria > Pseudomonadati > Pseudomonadota > Gammaproteobacteria > Pseudomonadales > Pseudomonadaceae > Pseudomonas > Pseudomonas sp. P8_229. Next base: position 2,787,529 of record NZ_CP125378.1, read on the forward strand.
GCCAGCAACCGGCTTCAACACAAGCGACTTGACCGTCATCGCAGTGAGACGGCGTTGTGATTCACTGCTGGCGGAAAATGCTGTCAGGAAAGCAGGGAATTCCTCCGAAGGACAAGCGCCGTTGGCCGGCGCTGTCGAAGTGCTCTTGTCAGGTGCAAGAGCAGGGACAATCTTGTCCAGATACGCCGAGCGCTCGCGGCTCATTCTGGCGATGCACGAGTTGACCGCAATCACATGCGCCGGCATCCCCGTCTCGATCTCGAATGCCTCCAACGGACAATTCGCATCGCGCAATTTCAGCCACGCACGTTGCGACTCTTTAACCTTCGCCGCGTACTCCGCGCCCAATGCCGGATCCGCTCGATAATCAGACTCAAGCCGCGCCATCAATTGCTTATAGCTGACGTTCAACTGCGTATCGGCAGCCTTCTTCGCCGCCTCGGAGCAGGGCACCATTTCCAGGCTTGAGGTGACATGGCTGCAGTCATCCTGCGCGTACACTGCTGAAACAGGCAGCAGCACGGCCAGCAGGGTAAAAACAAAACGTTTCACTGTGTTCTTCCTTGAGTCATTCAGGCTTTGCGTTTGGTGAATCGGGTGATGCATTGCTTGGGTATGTTCATTTCCCAGTAGGTGCTGAGCAACGCTTTGCGTTTTTTATCGACGCGCAGGTTAACGAAGCCATCGCCGCAGTCCGGCTGCAACTCTTCGAACGTGCCGGTTTTCGCTTGATAAACGAACACTCGGTAGTAATCGTAAGTACCCATACCGTCATCAAGCTGCCAGACCGCGAAATCCTTGGCGCCGTCAAAATTGAAATCATCGACCTGCGCATGGAGTTCGTTTTCAGCTTGAAAATCGATTGTCCGCGACTCGTTATGCGTTTCGCTTTTAACCGCGACGTTCAGCGTGGAGCCTTCGAGAACCAACGTCGCCTCGACGCCTTTGGTTGGGCTGAACGTAGTGGTTTCGGCCAACACCGGCATCGTCCACAGCAGGCCGAGCAGTGATACTGCTAGAGTTTTTGATCTCATGTGCGCGCCCTACTCCCACTTGCATCCGGACTCCAAAGAGGAGTCGACGCTGGTGTTATTTCCAAAATAGTAAACCTTGCCATTGGACTTCTTCGTGTACGTCATCGAGACGATCTGCGTTCCTTGAGTCACGAGTTCGTAGGTTCCTGAGACCTTGCCGCTGATGACTTCAGACCAGCTTCTGGTGCCCTGCCAAGGGGCATCGGCGCCGAGTATTTCGTTCTGGGTATCCGTCAACACAATGGAAATTGGCTCGCTGGACTTGGCGTACTTTACGAAGCCGCCTGACCATTTGCTCGAGGCATCGTAAAAGGTACGGAACTCGAACTTCACCGGACTGGTTTCGGATAATTCGAAGCAGAGTGATTCGCTGGTGACTGCGCTGTGGGCGGCGAAAGGAAATAACGCCAAAAAACCAACACATGACTTTTTCATATTTATCGAAACTCGTTAACCACGAACGACTTCTCAAGTAGCAAATGCAGTGTTGCTATAAAGGAGGGGACAGATTTATTTATGTAGCAAAAAGATGGGCGAATATATCAAAATAGAACAAATAGATCCGCCCACTTTTTACTCTAGCTACTATCTCGACTCACCTTCATACAGCTTCGTTTCCGGATTAAAGCGCCAAACATGAGGGGTAATTAATGGCTTACCATCTCTGTGCATTATTTGGTCTTGCTTATCTCTATTATATGAAAATATTTTGATATCTTTATATAGACTGCTCTCTGGGTGCGTACTCAAAACCTCTACATCTGCAAAGTAGTCACCACCAACATTTCTGAGAAATCCTCGACACTGGATAAAAAAATTGTAGGTGAAATCACCACTAGACCCCGCACTAGAATATGAAAGGAAAATATAATCCTTTATTCCATCACCATTTAGGTCTTCGTTGTATACAACTTTTCCTTCTTCGACTGAAAATTCATCACCGGCAACTCGCGAAATCATATCGGTTGTGCGCGAGTCCTCAGTCCATTGTGATAAAAAATGCTTAGGTCCTTCTGTTGGGTAGCAGACATCCACAGGGGCCGCTTGAACAGCTGTAGCGAAAAAAGCAAGAGCAAAAAAATACTTCACATTAACTCTCCAGAACAAATGTATTTCGTGCGATTCTAACCGAGCCTTGAGCTTCACTTGCGCCAAAACCTATAGCACCGGTAATCGTATCGTTCAACGCCTCTAAAGCTGTATACAGCTTTTCAGTTAACGCCGATTCGTGTGCATCTCCCCAACTCGCAATCGGTAGCTGCCAATTTATTCCTGTGGAACCATTTATTGTTCCTTGAAGAACTGCATTAAGCCTGTTGTTTGGTGGTGCGCCAACAATATGAGCAGGACGCCAAACGTGCCAACGAAGAAGTATTGCCACAGCCTTTTCCGAAGTGTAAATTTTGCCTATCGTGCTATTAATCGTTGCACCTCCAACTTGAAATCCAATTGGATCAGTCAACATCTCTTTCAGCCGAAGCTTAGCCATGGACCACATTGTAGATCTATATCCTGGAATAGTTCTTGCCGCCATGCTAAGACGATTAAACCAGTGCCATGTTTTTAAATAATGCGCCTCGTCCTGCGAAGTGCCTAGCGCAGTAAATTCGCTATCCGCATGAGTCGCTTGGGAAACCGCATATGTATCGTTAGTAAGTTTTACCCAGCCAGCGTAGGTCATAGTATTCGTATCATACAGAGTTGGATTACCCCATTCCTTCGCAGGATACAAACCGAAGTTTTCAAACACCTTTTTGAAAATTTCAGGATTGCGATTTTTTAGATACGCCATGAACCCAACAAACTCACCTATTCCATATGCGCCTGCTCCAAAATTCCCCATAGTCCAATGACATGGACCACCAGAAATAAGAGCGTTATCCCAAGCGTTGAGTACATCAAAACGTCCAAAACACTCAGCTTCCGCAACCACCCTTATCGTTCGATAAGTTGATAGGGTTGAGCTATTAATTTGCGTCGGATTTACAGGTGATCCAGTAATTTTTTCTACAGTCATTGCAGTCTGGGATGACCAACTATGTGCTTTCCCAGCATTCGGACCGCCATATGTACCACTCTGATAGTAACCCACGGCATGGTATTCGGTCTGAGCGCGACCTTCAGGGAAAGTAAAATAATCACTGAAGTCACGCATTACGACTCTCGGATTTCCTTCGGTAAAACTATCGTGAGCCCATATATTGCAACCTTTAGGGGCCAAATCAACTCTAGCCCCGGCAGTTATTTTCCAGGCTTCAAAGACAACCGGGCATCTATAGTCATTGCTAAGCCAATGCTCAATCGCAGCTCTAGTTTTTTGATTTACCACGCCACTTATCGGACCAGTATATTTTGCTGCATTGGCTACTGACTTAAGGCTATCAACATAATATGTGGCAGGACCAACCGTAGACCCACTTACAGCGGGTGACTTTCCCGCTTTTGCAACAATACCTGCCGAGCTGTCGTAGTAAACGTCCAAATTATTTATTCGTACCGGGGAGCCTGCCTGATCCAGCAGTAGCTGACCTTTCTTCTCGTCCCTCACACATGCAATTTGTGTCATTGAAGCATAAATCTGGAATTCCCGAACGGCCCATTCGGTTCTAGAGCCAAAATCTCCAGTAGGCTTTCCGACAACAGAAAACCCCAAACTAATCAGGTCCTCTTGAAGCTTTCTAACATGCTCCGGCACTGCTAAAGCCGCACTAGTACCTGAGGCAGCTACTGCTGTTTCGGCACTGGTGATCGTAACTGGAGGATTATTGACCCCTCCCCATCGCGGAGGTGTGTTCTGCGCTGGCTTACCATCGTGATCTTTACGACAAAGATCAAAATCCCCATAAATCATTGCTTACTCCCTTACGCAATATGTTGTTCTTCTAGCCGCTTAACATCGCTGGAAGAAAGATAATCTTTATCTGCCAACTCACATGATCGGTGAAAGCAACGAGTGGCATACCTTGTTTTCGGCCCATTATCGCCGTCGACTTTTCCATCGTAAAAACCGAGATTCTTGAGACGAGACTGTAGACCTTTGACATCAGAAGTCTCCGATTGGGCCTTCAAATCCAATTCCCATATCCACGGTTGCGACTCCGTGCCAAAAGGATAGAAAGTAAGCTTGCCCTTTTTCGCATCAGGCGGAACAGGCTGATCAACAAACCCATCACCAGATGTTGTGCCTTTATAGGTCACCCCGTCCACTTCCAGCGTATAGGGTTGTCCAGCAATCCCCTTTTTGTCATAGGGACGCTTCATCTGAATACGGAAGCTCTTTTTCTCGGATACTGGCGGAGGAGGAGGCACCGCATTCCCCAACGCCTGATCCATCAAACTCCCCGCCTTATCCTTATCCGCCGCCCCCGGCAGCACCGGCGGTTTAATCCCGATGCCAGTCCCCGATCCCGCAGAACCACCCGCATTGATCTTGATCACCGGCCCAACCACCGTAACCCCACCGCCATCGAGCTTGATAAAGCTCCCCCCCCCAAGAATGGTCAGCTCCGACCCCGCCTCAATAACGATCTTGTCCCCAGCCTTGAGGTGAATTTCTTTCCCCACGCTGGTCAGTTGCGCAGTCCCCAACTTCACATGCTGGTTCTGCCCAATCGTGAGGTGATCATCCAGCTTCGCTTCAATCTTGCGGTCGGAAATCGTGGTGCGGTGTTCCTCAGCCTTCAGCTCGGTATAGGTGTTCTTAACCACCGTGTCATGACGTTCATTACCGACCCGAATCTTCTGGTCATGCTCAACGTTTTCATCCCAATCCCGCTGCGCATGAATGTAGATCTGCTCCGCACCTTTCTTGTCTTCAATGCGCAGTTCGTTGTAGCCGCCACCACCCGGCGAGCTAAGCGTTTTGAACACACTGCGAGTCTTGTTCGCCGGCAATGCGTACGGCACCGGGTTTTCCTTGTGGTACAGGCAGCCGGTCACCAGCGGTTGGTCGGGGTCGCCTTCGAGGAAGGTGACGAGGACTTCCATGCCGATGCGCGGGATGCTGATCGCGCCGTAACGGTCGCCGGCCCAGGAGCTGGAGACGCGCAGCCAGCAGCTGGTTTTGTCGTCGGCGAGGCCTTCCCGGTCCCAGTGGAATTGCACTTTGATGCGGCCGTATTGGTCGCAGTGGATTTCTTCGCCTTTGGGGCCGGTGACCATGGCGGTCTGGCTGCCGAGCACGCGCGGTTTCGGGTGTTCGAGGGCTGGGCGGTAGAACACGTCCCACGGGGTGGCGAGGAAGGTGTTGCGGTAGCCTTGGTGAAAGTCGTCCTTGTTGTCGGTGGTGTCGCTGGTCACGCCTTCTTCGAGGACTTGCGGCTGTTTGCCTTCGTGGAAGATTTCGGTGAGCAGCCACAGGTCGTTCCACTCGCTGCGCGGGTGGTCGGACATTTCCATGAAGTGGCCGCTGACCAGTTTGGTCTGGTCGCCACGACCTTCGGCCTGGCGGTAGTCGGCGCGGTGGCGTTCGAGGGCGCGCTGGCTGAGGAACTTGCCGCGCGCGCGGTCGATGAAGCGGCCCGGGTAGTCGTAGTCTTCGAGATCCGGTTCGGCGTCTTTGCTATCGAGAGCGCCATCGGGCTTGTACGCCGCTTCCATTTGCAGGCGCGGTTTTTCGAAGTCGTAGTCACGGCGCGTGGTGCGGCTGGTGCGGGTTTCCAGGCGCAGCTTGAAGCCTTTGATCACCGGTTCTTCGGCGACCATGCCACTGCCCTGCACATAAGCGGTTGGCTGGCCGAGTTTCTGGAACACGGTCTGGTCGTCGCCGAACACCAGCAGGTGGCCTTTGTCGCTGTGCTGGAAGTGGTAGTGAATGCCTTCCTCTTCGCACAGGCGCTGGACGAAGTGCAGGTCGGTTTCGTCGTACTGCACGCAGTAATCGCGATCCGGGCACGGCTGACTGAGCTGGAAGCTGTAGGCGTTGCCCTTGATCCCGTGTTCGTCGAGGATCAGCGCGATGATTTTCGGCGCCGACATCTGCTGGTAGATGCGCTGGTTGGTGCGGTGATGCAGGTATTGCAGTTGCGGAACCAGCGAGACTTTGTAGCGGGTCAGGCGCTTGCCGGCATCGCCCTGGGCGACGCGGTAGATCTGGCCGTGGATGCCCGAGCCCTGTGGATCGAACGCGAGAAACGCCTGCTTGTGCAGGAGTTTTTCCAGGTCCAGATCGGGGTTTTCGCTGACCAGTTCGAGGTCGAAGCGAAACGGCTGGCTGATGCCTTCGGTGCCGGTGAACGACAGCACTTGCAGGTCGCCCACGTAGTCTTCGACCTTGAGGCTGAAGTGGGTTTCGTTAGCTGGGTTGAACATAAAGCGCTCCCTGTTCGAATGTCGTCCGTTACGCCCGAAGTCGCAACCGTTGCAGCCAGGACGAAGTGGCGCCCAAGGCGTCACGCAATTGGTCGGCAGTGATGGTGCGCTCTGCCGCATTGAAGCTCAGCGCAGTTTTCAGCGCTGGCCAGCCGTGTTTTGGCAGGTTCGCCGGGGCTTGCAGCTCGCGCTCCAGGTGCTCATCGCGGGCCTGGGTCGAGGGCAAGCGGCGGAACGGGTGTTTGCCGCTCGCCAGTTCATAAATCACGCAGGCCACGCCGTACACGTCCGCGCTGGCCGACAACGGTTGGCCCTCAAGCAGTTCGGGGGCAGCGTAGCCCGGGGTCCAGGCGTTGAAACGCTCGCGGCTCAGGTGCGGCAGGCCGGGCAACACGCCTTCGTCTGCCTGGCCGAGACCGAAGTCGAACAGGCGCAGGCCGTCCTCGCTGAGCATGACGTTGCTTGGCTTCATGTCACCGTGCAGCACGCCGCGACGGTGGGCGTAGGCCAGCGTATCGAGCAGCGGCAGCGCGATGTCGCGCGTTTCTTTCCACGGCAGGCCGAGGGGCCGCTCGCAGAGCAATTTGTCCAGGGTCAGGCCACGCATGTATTCCATGGTGATGAAAGCCCGCTGGCAGTCGGTATCGACTTCAAAGGTGTGTGCACGCACGACGTTGTCGTGGCGCAGGCGTCGGATCAGGGCGAACTCGCTGTAGAGCAAGGCACTGGCGTCCGGCGATTCGGCAAATTCTTCGCTGAGGATTTTCAGCGCAATGTAAGGATCGGGATCACCGAACTGCTCGTGCAGCAGGTCCCGCGCCCGGTAGACGGCACCCATGCCGCCCGCCCCGAGCAGACGCTCGAGGTGGTAGCGGCCGGCGAGTACGTCCGGCAGTGCACCGATGCTGGCCTTGGTTGGCGCCAGCAACGGCTCTGCCTTGTTTGCCTTGGCGAAGGCGAAGTAGGTCAGGTTGTTGGCCTGCTCTTCGCTCATCAGCAAGTCATCGACTGACGATTCGATTTCAGTCATTGGCGGATCACCACGGCAGTCAGGTTGTCCCGGGCGGCGCCACGCAGGGCGCCGTCGAACAGACGTTCCAGCGCCACGTGCGGCGCGCTGAGGCTGAGGGCATTGCCAAGGGCATCGCTGCTCAGGCCCTGATACAAACCATCGCTGCACAACAAGAACGCATCGCCCGGATAGACCTCGAGTTCGAGGACATCCAGGGTCAGTTGTTCAGCCGCGCCGACGGCTCGGGTCAAGGCCTGAGCCGCCGGATGCGCTGCGGCCTGTTCGACGCTCATCTGTTGCTCGTCGATCAGTTGCTGTTGCAGCGAATGGTCCTTGGACAGCTGATACAACCGCTGCCCGCGCCACATATAGCAACGGCTGTCGCCGGCCCAGATGCAGGCCGCGCGATTGCCTTCCACCAGCAGCGCCACGACGGTGCTGCCCATGATGCTGTCGTGACGCCCGGCGGTGACCGTCAACTCTTGCCCCAAACGCCGGTTCAGCCAGTGCAGGCACTGGCGGATGGCTTTGAGGCGTTCGTCGAAGTCCTCGTGCTGCGGCAGTTCAGCCAGGCTGGCGACGATCAACTGGCTGGCGATGTCGCCACCCTGATGACCGCCCATGCCGTCCGCGACCACCCACAGCCCCTGCTGTGGCGAGTCGAGGAAAGCATCTTCGTTGCGCGCCCGCACCTTGCCCGGGTCGGTACGCGCCGCGCTGCGCCAGGGACTGGCCACCAGCATCAGAGCTGCACCGGCATACGGAAGGTGCGCAGCACGCCCATGTCGAACGGGTTCGGCGTGCGCTGGCTGGTCAGCAGGTAGTTGGCGCGCAGGCCACCTACGTCGGCTTTCAGCACCAGCACGTCGCGACCGGTCAGGTACTCGGTCTGCATCAGGTCGAACAGACGGAACAGCGACCATGGGCCGGAGTTCTTCTCGATGCCGATCGGACGACCCGCCATCTTGTCCATGACCAGACTGGTACGACCATCTTCAGCATCGGTCGGCCACTTGAACGTCATTGGCAGAATCGGACCGTGGCGGTATTCCATGGTCTTGTCGCCGAACTTGAACTCGGAACGGCTGACGGCCGGGTCGAGGGTGTACGGCTCCAGCTTGAACTGCACGGTCGGCTCGGCCGGGTTGATCGAGAAGAAGCTCTGACGAATCGTCAGGGCTGCCGCCATCTGGTCGAGATACATCTTCGACACCGGCAGGCTGTGACCGTCGACACTGCGCATCCGGTAGTTGCCCGGATCACCGCTGACGAACGGACGCATGTAGCTGTCGAAGAAGCGGTCGACGGTGCCTTGAGCCCGGAAGAACTCGCGGAAGTCGCTGATCGCCACGTCGCTGGTGCTGCTGGCGCTGAACGGATAGCGCTTGCTGATGGTCTTGCCATACACGCTGTACAGCTCGTTCTGATAACGGCCGTTCAGGTATTGGTAGGCATCGTTGAGCACCAGGCGCCACGAGTCTTCGGCCAGTACGTTGAACCACACGCTCAGTGGACGCGGCAGGCGACCCGAGGCAGCACGCAGATTGGTCAGCGCATCACGCTGGCCGCTCATGCGGGTTTTCGCCAGTTCGAACGCAGCTTGTTCCGGCGTACTGGAACGAGCCAGACCGGACAGTTGCAGTTGCAGGTCGTTGAGCGCGCTGAGGGCCGGGGTCAGGTCAGCGGCCGGGCCGTTGTTGTCATCGAGCAAACGGTGTAGCGGCTCGAAACGGCGTTGCAGCGATTTCTTCGCGGTGTCCGGCAGGTTCTTCGCCACGTTCATCGCCGAAGCCTTGTCCGCGACAGCCGAGGCCAGTTTGCCGACCTTGCCCAGTTTGCCCTTCTGCCCTGCCAGCGCATCAGCGGCATCACCGGCTTCATCCACCGGATCGGCAGCGGCCGGGAAGCGCGTGTTCTCGCGCACTTCGGTGAGCAATGCCAGCACCGGCGAGTTGGCCGAGGTCAGGCCCGCCAGTTGCTCGGCGCCTTCACCGGCGTCGCTGATCGGCGGCAAGGCCACCTGGCCAACGGCCTCGCTCCAGTAGTTGGCGTAGTCACGGAAGTACAGCTGCTCCAACTCGACCATCAGGCGACGCAAGTCCATGTCGCTGATGCCCGCACCTTCGCCCAGCACCCAGTTGTCACGCAGGATGTCGGTGACCAGCGCCGAACCCTGCACCGAGAAGTACTGCTGATAACCGGTTTGCGTGTAGAAACCCGGGATCACGTATTCGGTGCCGATGAACAGCGAGCCTTGCGGGCCGAGGTGTTGGCTGAAACGGTATTCCGGCAGGTTGCGCGCTTGCTCGCGGAGCATGCGGTAGACCACGGTGGCCAGCGATTCGGAACGCAGAACCTGACGCGCCTGAGTCACCAGCTGATCGTTCAGCGGGTAGATGAACGGCTGCTTCAGCAGGCGCTCGAGGTGGGTGTTCAGACCGTTCTGCACCGCGGTGTTGCCGGTGTAGCGCTGCGACCAGTCAGTGGCGACCCAGTCCTTGAGCCACGCCGCATCGCGACGGTCCTTCATGTTCAGCATCAGGTACGCACGCAGGCTGTTGAGCAGCTTTTCGCGGTCCTTCATGTTGGCGCGGATCTGCCCTTCGAGCAGGGTCGCGACCCGTGGCAGCAGTTGCGCTTCGAGCTCGTGCTCGTAGGCTTGCCTGACCACCGGATTGACGTCTTCGCCCTGATACAGACCGCCGCGTTCGTGGTACGAGACGTCGCCTTTTTTCGGGAACACCTGAGTCGCGGCGTAGCTGGTGTCGAGGGTTTTCAGCACGCCCATCGCGTCATCACGCGGGGTCAGCGCCGAACGCTGCTGAGTCCAGTTCTGCGCCAGTGTGCGCAGGTTTTCCAGACGCTCGTAGTTGGCCGAGAAACCACCGGCCCAGAGCATGCCGAACAGGGCCAGTGCCGCCAGTGCGCCAACGTACAACGCACGCTGGCCCCAATGGATGCGGCTGCGCTCGCGCTTGTCGAGGCCGGCCAGATCCGATTCCGGGAAAATCACCCGGCTGAACAGATGATGGATGAAGCGCGAACGGCCACTGCGCAGAGTTGGCAGCACGCCGGCGCTCATGCCCAGGCTGGCGCCGATGCCGGCGGTGGTCGCGTCCATTTCCTGAGTCAGGTGCGGGGCGCTGGTCAGGTAGAAACCACGCAGCAACGTCGCACGCTGGTAACGGTTGCCAGTGAACGCCATGTCGACGAACAGGCACAGACGCTCGCCGATCTGCCCCAGTTGATGCGGGAAGTCGAGGATGCGGCCACGGCGCTGGGTATCGCGCTCGGAGTGCATGCGCATGATCACCTGATTGTTCAGGCGACGCAGCAGCTCTTCGAACTCGCTGCGCAGTACAGCGACGTCGGTGCCGAGCTGGTCCTTGCGGAAGCTGGTACCCAGCACCTGATCGCTTTCTTCGCGGGTCAGTTGATCGAAGAACTCGTCGAAACCGAGCAGCTTGTCAGCCTTGCTCAGCACCAGATACACCGGTACGTCGACGTGCAGTTTCTGATAGACGTCTTGCAGGCGACCGCGTACCTGGCGCGCCAGGGTGTCGATGTCCTGCTCGCTGCCACCGATCAGGGACTCCACCGGAATGGTCACCAGCACGCCGTTCAACGGACGCCCGCGACGACGCTTGCGCAACAGCTCGAGCAAGGTGGTCCAGGCACTGCCGTCGACTTCCGCGTCCGGTTGCGTGGTGTAGCGCCCGGCGGTGTCGATCAGCACACCGTGGTCGGCGAAGTACCAGTCGCAATGACGGGTGCCGAGGGTGTCGCGGGTCAGCTTGCGGTCGATCTTGTTGATCGGGAACTCGAGCCCGGAGAAGTCCAGCAAGCTGGTCTTGCCAGAGGTCTGCGGACCGATCAGCAGGTACCATGGCAAGTCGTTGCGCCAGCGTTCGCTGCGGCCACGATACAGGCTCGAGGTCTTCAGGGTTTTCAGCGCGTCCTTGAAGCGCGCCTTCAACTCTTTCTGCTCTTCTTCGATCAACTCGTCACGACGGATGCGATCCTGGCCGTCTTCGGTTTCTTCGACGGCTTTCTTGCGGACGCCCGCACGCCAGCTGACGAAGACCATGGTCAGGCCCCAGATCAGGAACAGCACGCTGATGGTCAGCAGACGCGAGGTCGCGCTTTCCCAGAACTTGTAGTCATCCACCGCCAACAACGGGCCCACGAACCACACCAGCAGCGCCACGAACAGCACCAGCAGCAGGGTCCAGACCCAGGTCTGGCGCAGGAAGGCGCCGACTTTCTTGAAAAACTTTTTCATCACACGTCCCTGTTACGGCTGCGACTGCGGTTGGACCGCGGCCGGATCAAGCGGCTGATATGGTTGCAGAACAGTGTCGCGCTGCTCGCCCAGGACCCAGGCGAAACCCGAATACATCACCACCAGGCAGACCAAAGTGAACAGCACCACCATCCACGCCGGCACGATGCGCACCAGGTTGCGGCGCTGATCGTTGAGGCCTTCCCAGTGCGGCGACAATTCGCGCGGCACGTCGCCACGCAACTGACGGATCTGCCGGTACAAGGCGTCGCGGATGCCTTCGAGCTCGAGCATGCCACGCGCTTGCACGCGGTACTTGCCCTCGAAACCGAGGGACAGGCACAGATACATCAGCTCGAGCATCGGCAGGTGCTTGACCGGGTTCTTCGACAGGCGATCGAGCAGTTGGAAGAACTTCTCACCACCGAAGGTTTCGTTGTGGAAGCTGCTGAGCAGGCTCATCTGCGACCACTCGCTTTCGTTGCCCCACGGCGTGGTCACGACGGCTTCGTCGACCACGGTGCAGAGCACGTAACGGGCAGCCATCACCTGGCTGCTTTCGGCGCCGTTGTGCAAGGCGCGCACTTCAAACAGCTTGAGCCCGGCAGTCAAGCGCTCGTTGAGCGCGTAGAGGTCTTCGCGGGTTTCGCTGTGCTTGAGACGCACCACTTCCGAAAGCAGTTCGGACGACGCCGCCACCAGCGAATTGAGGCTGATGTTGAAGGCCTCCGCCGGGCGCAGGCGCGCGGCGTAGATCATCCGTTCTTCCAGTTGCTCGAAGCGCGGCGGCGCGGCGAAGTCGGTCAGCGGACTCGCTGCCGGTCCGTGGCCCTGACGATCGAGCAGGACGGTTTTGTCGTCCTGGTTGTAATCCGTTTCCTTGATCATGGCGGTCAGTTCCTGATGGCCCAGAATTTCAGTTCAAGCTCGGCGAATTCGCCGGACACGTGGAACGCGAAGCCGCCGGAGCGCTCGAGTTGCGCCAGGTCTTCGGAACTGAGTTCGAGGATGAAGTAGGTTTTGTTCGAGTGGAACGCGATCTGCCGCGGGGCCACGGGCAAGGGTTTGACCTTGATCCCCGGCAAGTGCAGGTTGACCAGTTGGCGGATGCGCTCCACCGGGCCGACCTTGAGGTGCGCCGGCAAGCGGTGGCGCAGTTCTTCGGAGTCGCAGTTGGCACTCGCCGCCAGCACGAACGATGCCGAGCCGAGCAGTTTGTGGTCGTGCAACGGCGACACGATGATGCCGTACTGACGCGCCTGCAGGATCAGTTCGATGGCGTGCTGTTCCAGCACCATCGACAACACCTGACGAATCGCTTCCATCAGTTTGCGGAAGCTCGCGCCCTGGTCGGCGTGGGAGTAGCGGCTGTCCAGGCGCGGGCGCTTGCTGTCGCTGGAAAAAGTCGCCAGATCGCCGAGCATGGTCAGCAGCGTGCGGTACAACTCTTCCGGGTGCACCTGCTCCAGACCGAGGTAGTGGCGCAGCAGCAGTTCGGTGCGGTTGATCAGTTGCAGCATCATGAAGTCGCCAACCTCCGCACCACCGACCTTGCCGTTGGAGCGAATCCGCTCGGCAATCGTGTCACCCCGGTGGTTGAGCATGCTGATGACTTCTTTGAGGCACGACAGCAGATAGCTGGACGCGTGGGCCTGAATGTAGGTCGGCACGAAATCCGGGTCGAGGCTGATCACGCCGTCCGGCGTGGTGTCGAGCACATCGCAGATCTTCAGCTTCACGTAGGCCTGATCACTCTGCTGCTCGCCGAGCAACAGTTTGAAGTCCGGGCGGCCGCAGCTGACCTGGCTGGCGGAATCGTCGCCGGCGTTGGAGTCGGCCACTTCGGCGTCATACGCGGTGTAACGCGCCAGCACGTCGGACTGCTCCGGACGGCGCGCTTCGATGTGGTTACCGGTGACCAACGGCAGCGCCAGGTAAATCGGCGTGTTGCCGGTATTCGGTGGTACGTCCAGCGCCAGCGGCTCGGTGTTACCACCGAGTTCGAACAGGCTGCCGTCCGGCAGAATCCCCGAGGCGGCACTGATCACCAGTTTGCCCATGTTGAGGAACTGCAGGTCGATCTCCAGATTGAGGAAACCCCAGGTGTAGCCACCCAGCAACTGGGTGCGGGTTTTCATCTGGTGATCGTAATAGCGATCGTTGTGCTGGAAGTGCTGCGGACGCAGCAACATGCCTTCCTGCCAAATGACTTTATGGGTATTCATGTTCAGTCATCCGCCTTGGCGAGCGCTTCATGGGTGTTGCGGATACCGGCCTGATCCAGGGTCAGATCGGCATCGGTCAGCTCCAGCGGAGTGACCTGCACGGTGTAGCGCCACTTGGTTTCCGGCAGATCACGGTACGCGGCGAGAACGCCGACGTAGCGGCTGCCCTCCTCCACGCTGAGCTTCATCTCCACTGTTTCACCCGGGCGCAGTTCGAGTTCTTCGCTGGCCACCAGATCCGGGTTGAGGGATTCCTTGGCGCGCTCGTAGAGGCTGAAAAAATCAGCGTTCTCGAAGGTCACCGGGTGCTTGAGTTCGAACAGGCGTACCACGATCGGCGAAGGACGGCCGTTGAGGTCCGGGTTGAGCTGATCGCTGCCGGTCAGCTTCAGGTTGATCTTGGTCACTTTCGAGTACGGCGACAGCGACGAGCAACCGGCGAGCAGCACCAGCACGGTGAGCGCAGTCAGCGTCTTGAAAAAAGCGGTCGAGCGGCGAGACATGCGCATCATCCTTGGTGGTCGGTGTGGAGGGTGGAGATCAGGCGGATCTGTTCTTCATAGGCCTGGGCGAAATCGCGGGCCAGCAGACGCTCGCTCCAGTCATCGTCCTGACGCAGTGCCTGGTGGTAACGGCCGAACGCTCTCCAGCGCCCGCCCGACGTGGCGATCAACGGCTTGTTGTCGCGCTCGAAACGCAGGGTCAGTTGTTCCGGCGAGAAGTGCTCCAGAGTGCCGCGCACGGCGGCGCGGCTGGCGGTGAGCAAGGCCACCTGATGCGCCTGCAGATCGCGGAACGCACGGGAGATCGCCTGATCGGCCGGCAGGTGCCCGGGCTTGTGCGGCTGCAACAGAATCTCCAGCGCTTCGCTCGGATCGACGGCGAATTTCAGCGGGTTCTTGTTGGTACCTTGCACGGTGGTCTGGGCCAGACGCAGCTCGTTTTTCAGCTCCGAACGGGTGCGCAGGCTCTGCTGCAAACCGCCGATGCTCTGCCGCAGCAGACGCGCAGCGTTCAGCGCCAACGCTTCGCGCTCGTCGTGGCCGAGGCCTTTGAGATCCACGCCCAGCGCCGCACCGAAATACTCCCAGAACCCTTCGCTCTGACGCTCGACGGCTTTCGGGGCCGGAGCTGGCTCGGGTTCAACCGGTGCGATCAGCTCCGGCACCATCAGGCTTTCCATGTCGATGCGCGCATAGTCGGCACGCTGACGGGAATCCTCGGGCTTGGAGGTCGGGGCCAACAGCTCGTCGATTTCCGAATAGACGCGCTCTTGCTGTTCGATCGCATTCAACGGATCAAGATCGAGAAACGCGTCGTCCGGAATGATGCTGCCGGCGGCACGCGGACGGCCGACTTCACCATCGAAGGTCGCCGGGTCACGCACCAGTCGCGCGCGAATTTCGAAGTCGCCGAGCACGTAGGTGCTGCCGTGCTCGATGCGCACCGGTTCGCCCTTGTGCAGGCGTGCGCCGCTGTCGCCGTCCTGAACCCCGTTGCTGCTGGTGTCGGTCAGGAAAAACATGCCCTCGCGGTAGCTGACAATCGCGTGGTGGTTGGACAGGTGACGCTTGCGGTCAGGGATGATCCAGTCGCAGTCCTCGCCCCGCCCGATCACGCCACCAGCCTGTTTGAAGGTCTTCTGGCACAACTCGGTGGGCACGAACTGCTTGGTGTTCAGCATTTCGAAAACCAATTCCATGTTTGATGCTCCTTGCGGTCACTTGCCGCGATTGACCGCTTGCGGATCACCCAACGGGCGATAGTCGTTGTCGTTGAATTTGTAATTGCCGCTGCAGCCGCCAAGGCCGCATAGAACGACGAGGGTCAGCAGGACGGCGTGCCAGTGACGAACAGACATCAGAGGGTCTCCAGGGGTAGACAAAGCACAAAGCGCCGACCCTTTCGGGCGGCGCTGAAATTAATTCTTTGGGTGGTCTCGAAGGCTCTACATCGGGGCCTTCGAGCCAACACAAGGGGTACACCGATCCCCTGTGGCGAGGGGACTTGTCCCCGATGGGGTGCGAAGCGCCCCCAAAACAAGCTATCCGGATTTCCCAGACAAACCGTGGTGGTCGGATTACGACTGCTGCGCAGCCGATCGGGGACAAGTTCCCTCACCACAGGGAGCTCAACAACCACAGGTAATTGGCTGGCCACAGAGGAGGCGCCTGCTCCAGAAAACATCCCTAGATCAACCATCGAAATCACCCAGGTTGATGTTCAGACGACCGAGGCGGTACAGCAGGGTGCGGCGCGGCAAGCCCAGTTCGCGGGCGGCGAGGGTCTGGTTACCGTCATTTTTGCGCAGGCAATCGAGCAACAGCGTGCGCTCGACCTTTTCCAGGCGTTCGCGCAGATTCAGGCCGCTGTGGTCTTCGGGCATCGGCTCCATGCGCAGGGAAAAATGTTCGGCCAGCAACTCGCCGCCTTCGCACAACAGCACCGCGCGCTCGACCAGCGCCTTGAGTTCCCGCACGTTGCCGGGGAAGGTGTAACCGGACAGATGTTCAAGCGCCGCGTCGGACCAGCGCACCGGATCACGTTGCAGGTACGCGCAGGCCTTTTCGGCAAAGTGCCGGGCCAGGTCGAGGATGTCGCCTTCGCGCTGACGCAGGGCCGGCAACTCGATCGGGAATTGCGCCAGGCGGTAGTACAAGTCCTCGCGGAACTTGCCTTCGCTGACCAGCACTGCCAGGTCGCGGTGCGTCGCGGCGATGATGCGCACGTCGATCTTGTGGGTGTCGTTGGAGCCCAGCGGACGGATCTCGCCTTCCTGCAACACACGCAGAATCTTCGCCTGCAACGACAGCGGCATGTCGCCGATTTCATCCAGCAACAACGTGCCGCCATTGGCCGCATCGAACAGCCCGGCGCGATCGCGATCAGCGCCGGTAAAGGCGCCTTTGCGGTAGCCGAACAGCTCGCTTTCCAGCAGGTTTTCCGGGAACGCCGCGCAGTTCTGCACAATGAAGGCCTGGGAGCGACGCGGGCCACAATCGTGAATCGCCCGTGCCACGACTTCCTTGCCGGTACCGGTCTCGCCACGCAGCAACACGGTGTAGGGGCTGTGCAGGACTTTGCTGATCAACGAGTGGGTCTGGCGCATCGCCGCGCTTTTACCGATCAGGCCATAACCGTTGAGACTCGGCACGCTGCGACTCACTGGCGCCTCGACCCCGACGGGCTGACGCAGGCGTTGCAGCAGGTGCAACTGGCCGAGCACGAACGAGCCGAGCTGGCCGAGGGAATCGGCGAAACCCTGCAAGTCGACGTGACGGCGACTGGCACACAGCAGCAGGCCTTCGACCGCCTTCTGCTGATTGACCAGCGGCACGCACAGCAACGATTGCCAGGCGCCGGCGGTGGCCGGCAGGAAACTGGTTTCGTGCAGGCTGGCACCCAGATCGTCCAGGCACACCACGCGGTTCTGGCACAGGGCAAACTGCAGCAGTTGCTCACCGTTGTAGTCCGCCGGCAGGCTGGTCGTGGCGCGCGGTTGCAGCGCGCCATCGAGACACTCGGCGTTCATCCCCAGGCAGGTGTGGGTCGCATCGAGCAGGTACAACTGCGTCAATTCGCAACCGCTCAACTCGGCCAGTCCACGCACGAAGTCACCCAGCAGCGCAGCCCCGTCCGCCGCGCGCGACAGGCTGGCGAACTGCGCCAGCAAGGCTTCGGCATAAACCAGTGGCTGCGGCACTTGAGTGAACATCACACCCACCTCAGGCGAACTCGCACATCACGCTGGCGTTGCCGTCGAGCGTGGCATGCACCCGCTTGAGGCTTTCACCGGTGGCCATCGCGTCGAGCAAGCGGTCGGCCACCAACGGCAGCACGTGCTGATCGAGCAGGTGGTCGATCAGACGCGCGCCGCTGTCGCTTTGCGTGCAACGCTCGGACAGGTGATCGACGAGGTTCTGGCACCAGCTGAAATCCAGCTGACGACGGTTCAGGCGCTCGCCCAGACGACCGAGTTTGATTTCGATCAGCTCGCGCAGCACCGGACCGCCCACCGGGTAGTACGGCACCACTTTCATCCGCGCCAGCAGCGCCGGTTTGAAGTGTTTGCTCAGCACCGGGCGAATGGTCTCTTCGAGCAGTTCGGCGGTCGGGCGTGCGCCGTCTTCGCAGAGGTCGCTGATCTTGTCGCTGCCGAGGTTCGAGGTCATCAGGATCAAGGTGTTGCGGAAGTCGATCTCGCGACCTTCGCCGTCGTTGGCCACGCCCTTGTCGAAGATTTGATAGAACAGGTTGAGCACATCCGGATCAGCCTTTTCGACTTCATCGAGCAACACCACCGAGTACGGCTTCTGGCGCACCGCTTCGGTGAGCATGCCGCCCTCGCCGTAACCGACGTAGCCCGGTGGCGCACCGATCAGACGCGATACGGTGTGCTTCTCCTGGAACTCGGACATGTTGATGGTGGTGATGAAGCGGTCACCGCCGTACAGCAGGTCAGCGAGGGCCAGCGCGGTTTCGGTCTTGCCGACGCCGCTCGGGCCGACCAGCAGGAACACGCCGACCGGTGCGTCAGGCTTGTTCAGGCCGGCGGCAGTGGCGCGCATCGAACGATCCAGTGCGTGCACGGCTTGTTCCTGACCACGGATGCGCGTGCGCAGGTCAGTGGCGAAACTCGCAACCTTGGCGTTGTGCTCACGGGCCAGTTGCGCCAATGGCACGCCGGTCCAGGCACTGATCACTTCGGCGACCAGACGCGGGCAGACTTCGAAGCTGACCAGACGCTCTTTGACTTGGGCGGCGGTCAGGGCGCTGTGAGTTTCGTTGAGCTGGGCTTCCAGCGCTTCGACGCTCTGGCCTTCCTCGACCTCGGCAACGAGGGTTTCGATCACGGTGCCTTCGGCGTCTTCTTCAACGCTGAGGGTCGGCTCGACGGCAGCGGCTTCACGGGCCTTGGCCAGTTGCTGGCGCAGCTCCAGCAGGCGCTCGGCCAGTTGCTTCTGTTCAGTCCACAGGCTTTCCAGCGCGACCATTTCGCTTTCGGCTTCGTCCAGCCGCGCTTCCAGTGCGTCCAGCGCTTCGTGGTCGATCAGCAGACCGGCCTCGGCATCGCGACGCAGCGCCTGACGCTGACGACCACCTTCGGCCAGCTCGCCGCGCAGGCGCTCAAGGCTTTCCGGGGCAGCAGCGAGGCTGATACGCACCCGGGCACACGCGGTGTCGAGGACGTCGACAGCTTTGTCCGGCAGTTGGCGACCGGCCAGATAGCGGGCGGACAATTCGGCCGCCGAGACCACCGCATCATCACGCAGATAGATGCCGTGGCTCTTCTCGTAGACCTGCGCCAGACCACGGAGGATGGTCACCGCTTCGCTGACAGTCGGTTCGTGCAATTGCACCGGCTGGAAACGACGGGCCAGGGCCGGGTCTTTCTCGAAGTATTTCTTGTACTCGGCCCAGGTGGTGGCGGCGATGGTGCGCAGTTCGCCACGGGCCAGGGCCGGTTTCAGCAGGTTGGCCGCATCGGAGCCGCCGGCATTGCCGCCAGCGCCGATCAGGGTGTGGGCTTCGTCGATGAACAGAATGATCGGTTTCGGCGAGGCTTTGACTTCGTCGATCACGCCTTTGAGACGACGCTCGAACTCACCTTTGACGCTGGCGCCGGCCTGCAGCAGGCCCATGTCCAGCGACAGCAGCTCGACGCCTTTGAGCACCTGCGGCACTTCACCGGCAGCGATACGCGAGGCCAGGCCTTCGACGATGGCGGTTTTACCGACGCCGGCCTCACCGACCACGATCGGGTTGTTCTTGCGACGACGGGCGAGGATGTCGACCATCTGGCGGATCGCGCCATCGCGGCACAGCACCGGGTCGAGTTTGCCGTCGCGGGCCTGCTGGGTCAGGTTGTGGGTGAAGCGCTGCAGCAGCGATTCGCCTTGAGCGGCCGGCTTACCGTTGGCGGCTGGTTGCTCCTGTTGCGACAGGGCGAATTCTTTCAGGCGATCGATATTCAACTTGGCGAGCAGCGGCTGATAACGGCTGCCGGCATAACGCATCGGGTTGCGCAGCAGCGCGAGGATCAGCGCGGCGTCTTCGACCTGGGTCTGACCTAGTTCGAGGTTGGCCACCAGCAGCGCGTCTTGCAGCCATTGCACCAGTTCCGGGGCAAACACCGGGTTGCGCGAGGCACTGTGTTCAACGCGAGATTGCAGCGCGGCGCTCAGTTCGCCGGCGTCGACGTCTGCATCCTGCAGCGCGCGCGACAGCAAGCCGTTCGGACGCTCCAGCAGACCCAGCAGCAGGTCTTCGACGAGGATCTTGCTGCCGCCACGGGCCACGCAACGTTCGGCCGAACGTTCCAGGTCACGACGGGTTTCGGCGTCCAGCGCCTGGATGAGTTGTTGCAGGTCTACGTTGATCATGGCTCACGTCCTTAATGAATTTTGCTGCCCAGGGTCACCACGCCGTCTGCTTTCTCGCAGCCCAGCCAACTGGTCCACCCCAGGCGACAGTCGTTCTTTTCACCAATGCGCAGTTCGCGGATTTCTTCCGGGCGCAGCACCAGGCGAATGTCGTAATCGAGCGGGTCACGCAGGGTGAACCGCACCAGCGCGCACAGCGGCTGGTAGCCGAACCCGATCGGCAGGAATTCGTGGAATCGCTCCCAGTCGAGTTCGGTGATGTGAATGCGGAATTTGCCGCTGCGGTCGCGCACGTGCTCGCCCAGCACCAGGTCTTCACCGAGCAGGCTGTTGGCGCGACCGAGACGGTTGCGCTGCTCGTCGAGGATCTCCACGCGACGCTCGATGCACTGCTCGATGACCAGGTCTTCGTGCTTGAAGTAGTAACGCAGCACCGCCTCGATCAGCGCCGCCGAGTGCGCCCGCAAGCTGAGCAGACCGAGATACGGCAGCAGGCGTTTCCAGTTCAACTCCTTGGCCTTGCGGATCTCTTCGCCGCCCAGACCGATCAACGCGAACAGCTGCGCCGAGAACGGATCGAGCGCACCGCTCTGGAAGCTGGCGCGGTAGCGGTACTTGCGCCAGATCGGCAGCATCAGCCGTTGCAGGCGATGGTGGAACAGGTCGAGGAAGTTGCGCGTCGGGTTGCCGTCTTCGCTGTCGCCCAGCGCCTGTTCGCCATAGAACGCCGGCAGCGGCGAACCCGAACCGACCAGGCCGATCAGGTTGAAACGTATGCGCGCGCGCATCTGCCCGTGCTCTTCGAAAAACTCCACACGGTCGACGTCGCTGCGCGGAAAGCCCAGGCTCGGGTTGGCCTGGAACTCCACTTGGTCGTACAGATCGTCTTCGCTCAGGTACGGGTGTGCCTCGCGCAGCCGGTCGATCACCAGCAGCACGGCCTGAAACAGCGAGTACTCGCGTATTACCTTTGTCAGCCCGCTTAAAGCAGGGGCTGCAGGCCCATACGTGGTGTCCATTGGTACACCTCTCCCTGTGTGCTTTTTACCCGCAGCTCGTGGTACGAATTGAGACTGGCGTAAAGCGCGAAAAACTCGTTAAGAACCGAGGCGAAAACGAACAGGTCGCCCTCGCCGATATACCCTTCCGGGTCGATGGTCAGTTCGGTGCGCAGACCACGCACTGGCAACCCGCGGTGCAGCCGGTCGACGTGGTGGTGCTTGATGTGTTTGAGGCCGCCGAGCAGGCGTTTGCTGACCTTCTCCGCGTGCTGGTCGTAGTAGCGCGGCAGGTCGTAGGTTTCGAGAATTACCTTCAACGCGTTGACGTCGGCCAGCGACAGATAGTTGAGCGACATGTTGCTGATCAGCTTCCACAGGAAGTCACGGTTCAGCGGTGGCGCGAAGCTCGAGGTGGCCGGGGTGATGTTGCGGAAACTGAGGAACTCCGGCGTCTCCTCGCAGGCCATGCAGATGTCGCCGAGCTTGAGCTTGCGCGGCAGGTTCTGGTTGGTGCAGATCAGCTCGATCGACAGGGTTTCGTGGGCTTCGGTGTGGCGGATGCCGAAGCTCAGATAGGTGTCGAGGCCGTCGTGCAGCAAAGAAGAACGCTGGCGGATGCTGTAATGCGGACGGCTGTTGGGCACGTCGAAACTCGGGTCGTGCTCGAAGGATTCAAACGGCACGTACTCCTGATAACCGAGGCCGCCGGGCTTCCAGCCGGTGACGGTTTCCACCGAGAACACGCCGCAGTTTTCCAGATCGAATTCCGCTGGCAGCAGCAGGTATTCATCCTGTTTGCCATCGAGGCGGATCGGCAGTGCGTCGTGCGCGAACAGGTTGGCAATCGGCGTGCAGAACAGCTTCACATTATCCAGGGTCGGACGCATGCGCATGATGCCGCTCTTGCGAATGTCAAAGCGCAATTCCAGGCCACGCATCTGCTTGAGCGTGTCTTCCGGCAGCGCGTTGAGGATGTCCAGACCGTTGACGTCGACGAACAGGAACTTGTCCTGGAAGGCGAAATATTCCTGCAGGTAGCGATAGCCACGGAAGGTGTTCAGCGGATACGGGATCAACGCTTCTTCTTCGGCAAAGCCCACCGGTTTGACCCGGTCACCCGGAATCTTGAACGCCATCGGCTTGCCGCTGACACCATCGATCGGCTTGCCGGCACCGTCGAGCGGGATCAGCTCGATGCCTTCGAGGTTGCGCAGCAGGCTCAGGTAGAGCATCTGGCTGATGTAGCGCTCACCGGCAAAGTGCAGGCGCAGTTTGCTCAGCTCCAGCTCACCGAGGTGGCCGTCAGCGCTCATTTCCAGACGCAGGCTGAGCAGCGAGCCATCGCCCTTCACCGAGTAGTTCAGCGCGGCCAGATCCAGCGGCAACACTTCGGTCGGATAGCAGGTGCGGAAACGGCAGCGCACGTCTTCGATCGGCTTGCTTTCAATCGGCGTATCACGCTCGACCACCAGCGCCGGGCCCGAACGCTTCAGCGGATCGAACTGCAAAATGCTGAACGCCGGCAGCGGGCGCATGTAGTTCGGCCACAGCAGTTGCATCAGCGAGTGGCTGAGCTCCGGCAGCTCGTCATCGAGCTTCTGCCGCAGGCGCCCGGTGAGGAACGCAAAACCTTCCAGCAACCGCTCCACATCCGGATCCCGCCCGGCCTGCCCCAGGAACGGCGCCAACGCCGGACTACGCTCGGCGAAACGGCGGCCCAGTTGGCGCAGTGCGGTGAGTTCGCTTTGGTAGTAGTGGTTAAAGGACACGGGTTACCTGCCTGGTAGTGGAACTCATCAAAAAAATATCCTGTAGAGCGCGACCGTCAGACCGGCACAGAAGTAACCGGCGATCAGGAGGTACGGCACGAGCAGGATCCATCCGTAGGCCATGAAAGCATTGTCGAATGGCCCGGCGACCAGGCTGCACAAGCCATAAAGCATCCAGGGCACCGCGTAGAAAGGGATGATTTTCAACGGCGCCAGCCAGACCATTCGCAGCGCCTGCTGCTCATTGCGGCTCTTCGCGGCCCGCGAGCCCCATAGCGCAAACAACAGCAACCCGGGCATGCCGAACCACAACAGATACACCCAGTGGGTCTCGGACGAGTCGAATGTCGAATACTCGCCAATCCACAGGCCATAGGATGAAAACGCCAGCATGGCCAAGAATGGCGTCCACAAGGCTCCCATGAAGAAACTGAGTTGCGCGCGACTGAGCAGGGCCATCTCGTTCGATACACCTATCACGGGCAAGCCTCCATCCTCGAAAACACACGCATCCATTGCGTCATGATGCATACCGTGTGTTTTCTGCATGAGAGAGCTTCTGGCGATCAGGCGCATTCCGGCACCCACCAGTCTTCGTAGCCTTGCGTGCCGGGATACAGCACTGTCGAGCCGTTGAATTCGGGAGCAACCGCAAAAATTTCAGTCACCCGGAAATTCCATTCCGAGGATTCGAGCAACGCGCCGTCCTTGGTGTACACCCGAAAAAAGTACCCGCTGCTGAACATCCCAAACACTTGCCCGATCAATCCCAGCTTGGGATAACCGGGTGCGTATGTGATGAGGTAGCACTCGCCCGACTCGCTCGAGTGTCGCGCCAAGGCCTGCGCCGTTAAGCCACCGAAAATCTTCAACCCCAGCAAGACGGTGCATATGGACACGCCGGTCAGCGCCGAAGCCAGCAACAGTCGCGGCAATGCTCGACGTTTCTGAGCCTCCAGCGGTTGCAGTGCCGCGTGCTTGCGCCAGCGGGTGTAAGCCGTGTGGATGACGTTGGTCAGCAGCATGGCGCAAACCGTCAAACCACCTGTAAGCGCGCAATAGGCCAAGCCACGAATGGGGTACTGCGGCAGCAGATAAAACAGAATCGTCAACATCATCAAAACTACCAGGCCAAACTGGATGGCTTGACGCTGGATGAAGACCAAAATCAAATTCAGGAAAACGAAAAAATAGAAAATCAGATACATCGCCATGCCGATGGCGACACCGCGCGAGGTCAAACCACCGACCAGTTGTTTATAGGCGGGAACCGCATAGCCATTCATAACGATATAAATCACACAGGCTAGCGAGTGCACGGCAAGACCGATGGCGTGACGGCTATTCATGTGCAACTCCCTGCTTTTCCGGACTGATTGCGATACCCGAATAAACATACAGTTCGTTACCGTCATAGCCGCCTATGGCCGCAGCGCTGAGCGGATAGCTGTCACGTGTGCCGTACCGAATCCAACCTTCGGTCCACATCCCACCGCTCTCGTGGCGGATCTCAACGTAGTAGTCAGGTGCCTCGTTCCTGGTTATTTCAACGAATACCCCGCCATCCTCGGCACCGATCCACAGTGCATTGGGATGGGCGAACAGTTTGGGCTCGGTGGAGCGCTCCATTCGCCACAAAAACGCAAGGCCGACCAGAATCACCAGCAAACCGACCGAGCTGAGAAAGGTGACAAGGCATTGCCAGGCTCTGAGCTTCATGGGCAAAAAGCCCCGTTATTGACCGTCCATGAGCGAACACCTCTTTCTTCGGTTTTTTCTATGCTCGCCAAGGCTTTTCGTAATGTCTGCGCGTCGATGGTTTTAGTCGCGGCCGGACTTTTAAGCGTCAGGCTGTATTGGTCGCTGATCTGACCCAATACGCCTTCACCGAAGGATTGATAGTTGGCGATGGAGTTGCGCTGGTTCGGGCTCAACATGAAGCTGCGTGGTCGATCGTCATAGTTGGAGTCGTTTGCAACAGTCAGCTCCAATGGAGCTGCGCAGGTGTTCAACAGGTACACGTCATTGCGATAAACCCGCTGAGCAGCGCAGGCAGTCAACGAGGCCAAAAATGCGAGAGGCCCCGTCCAGCTCAACATGCAGATGATCGCTTGCAGTTTCATGGGCAGATCGAAGCCTCACGGATCGTCCACTCGCGCTGGGTTCCTTCAGTGACTTTCTCGACAGCCCTCAGAAATTGTTTCAACCGAGCAGCGTCAATGGACTTGCTACCCGCAGCGTCGTTGATGGTCAGTTGATAGTTGCTCGGGATCTGTTCGATCACGTCTTCACCGTAAGATGCAAAGCTCGCCACGAGCGCGCGAGCGCTTGCTGCAACTGTCAGGCTGCGGTCCAGTGAATGCATGTTTGAGCTATTGGAAACCTTCATCTCGAGTGACTGGCCACAACGGTTCTCCATGTACACATGGTTGTTGTGGACCTGCTGCGCCGCGCAGCCGGACAGGGAGACAAACAGCAGAATGAAACCGGCGAACCTAGTCATCGAATTCAACCCTGGCCAGCCAGAGCAGGCTTTTCACGTCTTGCTCAGAAGCGGCCATGCGCTTCTGCAGGTTGGCGGTGTCGTATCCATCCCATTGCCACGGATGCTTGCCAGTGGGCAAAAACGGTGCGGACGTATGCGAATTCCCGATGATTACCGTCCCGGATCCCGCAGTAACCGTGTTCCCGTGTGCCCCGACCGAGCCGACGGTCGCAGCCGGTTTGCCATTGATCAGAACCGTCGTCGCCAAACCGCCGACCATCGCACCACCACACGCGGAGGCATCGCCTTCGCGGGCGGCCGCGAGGCCGTCGAAGAACACGTCGCCGGAACCGGCGGCGATCGGGTTTGTGCCGTGGCCGGGGAGCGGGCAAGCGGTGGGGTCGGATACACGTGCTGCGGGTTTGCCAGACATCGGCGTTCTCCTTAGTTGACCTTGGCTTGATGACTGTTCATTTCATGACCACACGCTGGAATATTCCAGCCTTCGTAACCCGTCGCTGTCGGGTAGATCGCGTGACCGTATACCCACTGCGAGCGTTCATCGGTGGTGAACTCGTTCTGCCAGAGCAACCATTCGGACGATTTCAGCAGCGTGCCGTCTTTTGCGTAGACCCGGAAAAAGGCTTCGCTGGCAAACAGCTTGAAAATCATTCCCGGTATGCCGAGGGCCGAATACTGCGGAATGTAGGAGCGGATGAAGCACGTACCTGCATCGTTCCAGTCGGTGGAGTACTCGTGAGCCAGCCGTGCCGCCGTCGTTTTCACGTAACAGGCAGCTGAAACCAGGGCAGCAGCCGTCAGGGCGAGAAATAGCAACACGCCACGCCCCCACTTCGCCAACGCACCCGGATTCACGGCGCTCCCTCGCATGGTCCTAATTCACCTTCACTTGACCGCTGCCATCCAGGCGCGCGGCGAAACTGACCTGACGCTTGAAGCCTTCGACTTCCAGCAGGCCTTCGATGCTGAAGGCCAGGCGGAGCTGGTCGTGGTCACGCGGCAGGGAAATGACACGCACGTTGCTCAGGCGCGGTTCGTAGGCTTCGATGAAGCTTTCGATGGCCAGGCGGGCCTGACTCAGGGAGTCGTGCAGGCTCAGGCGCATGTCATTGAGATCGGGCAACCCGTAGTCGGACAGCGTTTGCACGCTGCCGGCCCGGGTGCTGAGCATTTTGGCCAGATGGGCAGCCACCGACGCCATGGCAGAGGCCTCGAGGCTCCTGCCCTTGCGTAGTTCCGCGTCGCCGTTGAGGCGTTCGAAAAGGCTGCCGTATCCGTCCATGAGTCGCTCTTACTCTTTGTCCAGCTTGCCAACCAGCGACAGGGTGAAATCGGCACCCATGTACTTGAAGTGCGGGCGCACGTTCAAGCTCACGCGGTACCAGCCCGGCTCGCCTTCAACGTCGCTGACGATCACTTGCGCAGCGCGCAGCGGACGACGGCCACGTACTTCGGCGCTCGGGTTTTCCTGGTCGGCCACGTACTGGCGGATCCACTTGTTGAGTTCCAGCTCGAGGTCGGTACGTTCTTTCCACGAACCGAGTTGCTCGCGCTGCAGCACTTTCAGGTAGTGAGCCAGGCGGTTGACGATCATCATGTACGGCAGTTGGGTGCCGAGCTTGTAGTTCAGCTCTGCAGCCTTGCCTTCTGCGCTGATGCCGAAGAACTTCGGCTTCTGCACCGAGCTTGCGGAGAAGAACGCCGCGTTGTCGGAGCCTTTACGCATGGTCAGGGAGATGAAGCCTTCCTCGGCCAGTTCGTATTCACGACGGTCGCTGACCAGAACCTCGGTAGGGATCTTGGTTTCGATTTCGCCCATGCTTTCGAAGTGGTGCAAAGGCAGGTCTTCAACAGCGCCACCGCTCTGTGGGCCGATGATGTTCGGGCACCAGCGGAATTTGGCGAAGCTGTCGGTCAGCTTGGTGCCGAACGCGTAAGCGGTGTTGCCCCACAGGTAGTGCTCGTGGCTGTTGGCAACGGTTTCCTTGTACACGAACGACTTGACCGGGTTTTCTTCCGGATCGTACGGGTTACGCAGCAGGAAACGCGGCACGGTCAGACCAACGTAGCGGGAGTCTTCCGAAGTACGGAAGCTCTGCCATTTGGCGAATTGCGGGCCTTCGAAGTGGTCTTTCAGATCTTTCAGATCCGGCAGGCCGGTGAAGCTTTCCAGGCCGAAGAATTTCGGGCCGGCCGCGGCGATGAACGGTGCGTGGGACATGCACGAAACGCTGGCCACGTACTGCATCAGTTTCACGTCTGGCGAGCTTGGCGACATGTAGTAGTTGGCGATGATCGCGCCCACAGGCTGACCACCGAACTGGCCGTATTCAGCGGTGTAGATGTGCTTGTACAGGCCCGACTGCATGACTTCCGGCGAATCTTCGAAATCGTCCAGCAGGTCTTCTTTGGAGACGTTGAGGATTTCGATCTTGATGTTTTCGCGGAAGTTGGTGCGGTCGACCAGCAACTGCAGGCCACGCCACGACGATTCCAGAGCCTGGAAGTCCGGGTGGTGCAGGATTTCGTCCATCTGACGGCTGAGCTTGGCATCGATCTCGGCGATCATGCGGTCAACCATGGCCTTCTTGACCGGCTCACCGTTGTTCTGCGGCTTGAGCAGTTCTTCGATGAACGCCGACACGCCACGCTTGGCGATGTCGTAGGCTTCGTCGTCCGGGGTCAGACGGGTTTCGGCGATGATGCTGTCGAGAATGCTGTACTCGCCGTTGTCGGCGCTCTTCTCTTGTGCTGCGCTAGTGCTCATTGTGTTGGCTTCCTTGGCTACTGGAGTCTCAGGCGTCCGGGGCTGCGGCGTTCAGGCCCAGCTCACCGAGTACGCGACCGCGGGATTCGTCGTCGGCGAGCACGCCTTCGATCGCTTTACGGAACGCAGGTGCGTTACCCAGAGGGCCTTTGAGGGCCACCAGCGCATCGCGCAGTTCCATCAGTTTTTTCAGCTCAGGCACTTGCTCGACCAGGCTGGCCGGGTTGAAGTCCTTCATCGAATTGACGCGCAGTTGCACAGCCAGCTCGTCGGCCTCGCCATCTTCCTGCAGACGGTTCGGCACGCTCAGCGTCAGACCCAGCTCTTGCTTGGCCAACACTTCGTCGAAGGTCATCTTGTCGATGCTGATCGGCTTGCGATCTTCGATTTTGCGATCGTCCTTGCGGTGGGTGTAGTCACCGATTGCCAGCAGCTTCAGCGGCAGTTCAATCTCTTCCTGAGCACCGCCGGTGGCGGGTTTGAAGGTGACGTTGATGCGTTCCTTGGGGGCTACCGAGCCTTCTTTGGCCATGGCTTTTCTCCTTGCGGTTGTGGCCCTGGGGCCTATTCGAGTACCACTTCGAGATCGAGGTGGCACAGCCTGCGATAAATCTCTTCCTTGCGTTCACGCACTGCATGGTTCTGCGGCAACAACTCGCAGCAACTGTGCAGCAGGTGCAGCACTTCCAATGCAAGATCGGGCTCCCAGACGTGCAGGCCTGAGTCCTGTAATGTCTGATCGAGGGTTTCGAGCTGGTTCTTGGCCAGTTCGTACTTCTTGGCCATGAAGCACAGCCTGGCGAGGGCGAACTGCCAGAAGAAGCGTTCGCGACCGCCGTGGGCTGACTGCAGCCCCTGCTTGAGAATCTGCACGGCAGGCTTCAAGCCTTCCTTGCGCAGCAGCGGCAGGACTTCTTCGAGGGCCTTTTCCCAGGCCGGCTGGGTCTCGACGTTTTCGCTTTCGACCTTGCGCGGCGCACTGGCGCTTTGCAGGTGCGGCATGACGTTGGCGGCGATCCACGCCCGGGTGGACGGATCGGCAAACGGCGCACCGTCATGGAAACGCAACTCGACAATGCCAGGCAGGCGCTGAATCAAAAGCGCGAAGTGGATTTCCACTTCGCGCATTGCCAACTCGGCGTTGAGGTTCTGGAGACACTCCCAGACCATCCTCTGGCCATCGAACCAGAACGGCGCCTTCGCCAGGCTCGCCTCCAGTTCCACCAGCACGTCGGCGTACTTGCCCTGATCGAAACGGTCCTGGTAGAGCTTGAGCTTTTCCAGCGGCAGGCCGCGCAGCACGGTGATCTGCTCGGCGTTGCGCTCGGGCACCGCGTCGATGGTCATCCACAGCAGCGTGCGGTTCAGGCGCAGGGCGCGCAGGTCGGTGGCTTTCTGCTTGAGCCACCAGGCGCACAGCGGGCGGGCACTTTCCTGTTGGGCGCGCAAGGCTTTGTGCGCATCTCGTTCGTTATCGATCGGTGCGCCGGGCGTGAGCAACTGGCTTGCGGCCTGTTTGACCTGTGCCACCGCCGCACCCACCACGCCGGGGGCCGGCTGGTTGTCGGCCGCACGCTGGATCATGGTTTTCAGGCGACGGGAGAGCGGCAGCAGCAGCGGCGCGTCATCGCCCAGGTGCTCGGTGCACGCGGCATCGAGGCCGGCCAGGTGCTCGGACAACTGCCGGAACATCGGCAGCTGTTCCTTGATCGCAATGTTTTCGGTGAGCACCTGCTCCAGGCGCGGCACCAGCCAGCCGATGGCGGCGGCGCGGGTGCGGGGCTTGAGCGGGTGAACGTCGGCCCAGTTGTTTTCCGACAAATGGTGCAGCAAGCCGAGGCCGGCCAGCAGCCCGGGGAAGGATTCGCGCTGGTACAGCGACCAGGTCAGCCAGGCGCCGACGCGCAAATCCTTGGATTGGGTACGCAGCAGGTTTTCGCTGTTTTCACGGATTTTCAGCCAGTCGATCTGCCCGCTTTCGTGCATCGACGAGGCTTTGGCCAGCTCGCTTTCCAGTGCCTCGAATTCGCTCGAAAAACGAACGTCTTCGCCCGCGAAATTCTCTTTGGAAACAGAGACTTTTGCGAGTTCGAGGTAATGGGCGGAAAGTTTGCTTGAGTAGGACATCCATGGCCTTTATTAAGGATTACAGTCAGGCGCCTATTGGAGTAACCGCGGCGCGGGACAGTATCGAAGAGCAGTAAAGCGACTCATCCAATTGAGATGTGCTCTTTCAAGTGGGCGCATCGTAATCACTATGATGGCCACTAGCAAGCATCTGGTTAAACAACAAGACGAAGTGTTCATTGGGGTGTGTAGGAGATCGCCCTATATGCGGCAGGGGTATCCCTGATAGTCATTTATATTCGCCGCATTTTCTACTCCCCCGCCAAAACCCTGATTTAGAGCGCTTCTGGCCGGTGAAACGACATCCTGCTGGACGTCCGTCCCAATACACGGCGGCGAGCATGACAACTCTCGAAAAAAATAGAAGTAGGAATATTCCGAAAACTCACGGGCTTATTTGAACAATTCCGCGATGACAATGGCGAACAAAAAAAGTGCCATCAATTTGATAGCAAAATATTGCCTAAAACTTTCAGAGTCCCGAAAACACTGCACATTCGTGCTAACTCAATATTATCGAAGTAGCCTCCAACGGGCATTTCCACCAATTCACACAACACCTTACAATGCGGACCCCTCTGACAACTGTCACAGATACTTCTTACATCTGCCGCGAGAAGGGCCTTTATACGTTTGCCGCTTGAGCCAAAGCCCACATCGCAAACACCGCGCCTCCTTTGGGAGCCGGCAAGGAGATTCAACACATGGAATTGAAAACGCTTTTTCTGGCCGCGCTAATGTGGTTTCCCGTTACCCAGGCATCTGCAGATACCCCGCCTCTGGACGGCCATTACTATCTGTCCGGCGCCATGGAAATGGGCGCCGAGTTGCTGCTGCGCAAGGACGGCACCTTTGACGCGGGCGTGGCGTACGGGAGTGCCGACGGTTTTGCCAAGGGCACTTGGCAAGTGGAGAACCAGACAGTGACGCTGAAAAGCGCAACCAAACCTGCCTCAAGCAACGATCTGTCTGCTCTCTTCCAGGATCTGCAGCTAGCGATTGAGCCAAACTGCCTGGCCGTGGACTTTGGCAACGGCAAAGCCTGCTTCCGCAAATAGCTGACATACAGGCATAAAAAATGGGCACCCGACCGCAATCGGTGTGCCCATTTTTCTTTACGACCCTCCCCGTTATTCAGGGAGTTCGCCGCCATTAAGGATTGACGCTGTCTTTCAACGATTTGCCTGGCTTGAATGCCACGGTGTTGCTGGCCTTGATTTTGACCGGCTCGCCGGTTTGCGGGTTTTTGCCGGTGCGGGCGCCGCGGTGGCGTTGCAGGAAGGTGCCGAAGCCCACCAGCGTGACGCTGTCCTTGCGGTGCAGAGCGCCGGTGATTTCTTCGAGGACGGCGTTGAGAACGCGATTGGCCTGTTCTTTGGTCAGATCTGCTTTTTCAGCGATTGCAGCGGCGAGTTCTGGTTTACGCATTAGTGAAGCCCCTTTGACGGTTTTTTGTTGTTATGTCCGTGCTGTTCTCGTTGGAACAGCGCCCAAGGCGCCGCAGGCTCTACTCTGCGGCAGACGGGAGTGAGGATGGCACGCGGATACCGGCTGCGCCAGTCTCCTCGCGACCTTTGTAGGGGCAAAAGCGGGGTGATTCCGACAGAACGACCGGTATTTACGCCAGCAGGGGCGGAAGCTGTTTGTTCAGGGCAAGTTTCTCCATCACCGCCGCACCGGTCAGCGCGTAACCGAGCAACTGGCCGTCGGCACCATGGCACAGGGCCTTGATGTCGGCGCCCTGCCCTTCAACGCTCCAGACACCTTCGCTGCCCCGTGGTGGTGGCGAAACGACCAACGGGCACACCGGCGTTTTCACAGTGATCGGCATCGGGCCGTAGCTCACGGCAGTCGAATTGCCCGCCAGGGTTTGTGCCAGCGCACGCGCACAGCTCATGAGGGGCATCACGTACAGCAGATTCAGCCCATCGACCTCGGCGCAGTCGCCCAAGGCGTAGATATTGGCGTGGGAGGTCTTCAGGTGCCGATCGACGACGACGCCGCGATTGACCTGCACCCCGGCCGCCGCCGCCAGATCGATGCGCGGACGCAGGCCGATGGCCGACACCACCACATCGCAGGCAATCACCTGACCGTCAGACAGATGCGCCTCCAGCCCGTCAGCGACTTTTTGCAGACGGGTCAGCACCGGGCCGAGGTGAAAGCGCGCGCCCAGGCTTTCCAGCCCGGCCTGCACGGCGGCCGCAGCGGCCGGGTGCAGCAGCATCGGCATCACTTGCTCGCACGGCGCCACCAGTTGCACCTCGTAACCACCGAGGATCAGGTCGTTGGCGAATTCACAGCCAATCAGCCCGGCACCGAGCAGCAGCACCCGGCGCTTGCCAGCCGCCGCCGAACGAAAGCGCGCGTAGTCTTCAAGATCGTTGATCGGGAACACCAGATCGGCGCCATCGCCCTCGATCGGTACACGCACGGTTTCTGCGCCCCAGGCGAGGATCAGGTCGCGGTAGTACACCGCTTCTTCGCCGATCCACAGGCGCTTGTGGCCGGCGTCGATGCCACTGATGCGCGTGTGGGTGCGCACCTCGGACTTCAACTGCTCGGCCATGGCGCCGGGTTCGGCCATGCTCAGGCCATCGGCGTCCTTGTTTTTGCCGAAACCGGTGGAGAGCATCGGCTTGGAGTAAGAGCGCCCGTCATCGGCGGTAATCAGCAGCAGCGGGGTTTCGCTGTCGAGCTTGCGAAACTCGCGGGCCAGGTTATAGCCCGCAAGGCCAGTGCCGATGATGACGACAGGTGCGCTCATGCCTTACTCCTTTGTTTGATTAGTTGCTGATTTCGATCATTTCGAAGTCCATCTTGCCGACGCCGCAATCCGGGCACAGCCAGTCTTCCGGCACGTCCTGCCACTGGGTGCCCGGCGCGATGCCGTCATCCGGCCAACCGTCGGCTTCGTTGTAGATCAGGCCGCAGACGATGCATTGCCACTTTTTCATTCAGTTACTTCCTCAGGATTCAGGCTTGGTGCCGGCGCGAATGGTCGATGGGTGCTGCGCTGCCATCCGGCTCAGGGCGTTTTGTACTGATGGTGCCGTGCAGATGCAAGCCTGTTCGGCGCAACGGCGACCCGGATCCATCAAAATCGCAGCACGCCATGTTAAGCTCGCCGCCTCATTTGCGGCCAATAATGACTCATTGTGCACCATTCAAATGCCTGCCCGGCCCCGCTCTGGCTGACTCAAAGCCGACTGACGCCCCTCCCCGATTCGTTGACCCTGAACTGGTTGTTCGACGAAGGCTCGCTGACCCGTCGCCTGACGCGGCTGTCCAATGACGGCTTCAGCGTCACGCCTTTATTCGAGGGCTGGGACACCCTGCGCAGCGACGAATGCACGGCGCTGGAGCTGGCTGAAGGCAGCGAAGGCTGGGTGCGCGAGGTGTATCTGCGCGGTCACGGCGAGGCTTGGGTGTTTGCCCGCAGCGTGGCGTCGCGCGCCGCCTTGCAAGGTGATGGCCTGCACATGGATGAACTGGGCAGCCGCTCGCTGGGCGAACTGCTGTTCTGCGACCAGGCCTTCCAGCGCCGCGCCATCGAGGTCTGTCACTACCCGCAAGACTGGTTGCCGCCTGCCTGCCGTGCGCCTGAATTGTGGGGCCGCCGTTCGCGCTTCGACCGTGGCGCCTTGAGCGTGCTGGTGGCGGAGATTTTCCTGCCGACCTTGTGGAGCGCCGCCCGCGCCCATCCGGAGAACTGCTGATGTACCAGAGCTTGCTCAAGTCCCTGAACCGCTTGAATCCACGCGCCTGGGATTTCATTCAGCTGACGCGCATGGACAAGCCGATCGGCATTTACCTGCTGCTGTGGCCGACGCTGTGGGCGCTGTGGATTGCCGGCAAGGGCTCGCCATCGCTGGCCAATGTCGTGATTTTCGTGCTCGGCGTAGTGCTGACCCGCGCCGGTGGCTGTGTGATCAACGACTGGGCCGACCGCAAGGTCGACGGCCACGTCAAACGCACTGCGCAACGACCGTTGGCCAGTGGCAAGATCAGTTCGAAAGAGGCACTGGTGTTTTTCGCGCTGCTGATGGGCGTGAGTTTCCTGCTGGTGCTGTGCACCAATGCGCCGACCATCTGGCTGTCGCTGGGCGGTCTGGCGCTGGCGTTCACCTACCCGTTCATGAAGCGCTACACCTATTACCCGCAAGTGGTGCTCGGCGCAGCGTTCTCGTGGGGCATGCCGATGGCGTTCACCGCCGAAACCGGCGAACTGCCCGCCGCCGCCTGGCTGCTGTGGATCGCCAACCTGCTGTGGACGGTGGGTTACGACACGTATTACGCGATGACCGACCGTGACGACGACCTGAAGATCGGCGTGAAATCCACGGCGATTCTGTTCGGCGACGCGGATCGGGTGATTATCCTGAGCTTGCAGGCGTTGTCGCTGGGATGCCTGTTGCTGGTGGGGTCGAAGTTCGAGTTGGGTGTCTGGTTCCATCTCGGCTTGCTGGTGGCTGCCGGGTGTTATGTGTGGGAGTTCTGGTACACCCGCGATCGCGACCGGATGCGCTGCTTCAAGGCGTTCTTGCACAACCATTGGGCCGGGTTGGCGATTTTCGTCGGGATCGTGCTGGATTACGCGTTGCGCTAAACGCAAATCAATGTAGGAGTGAGCCTGCTCGCGATAGCGGTGTATCAGTTAGCGAAAATGCCGACTGATACACCGCTATCGCGAGCAGGCTCACTCCTACAGGGGATTTGCGTTTATTTGTGCTCGTGCACCACGTGCCACATTTCCTTCATGCCATCACCTTTCATTTCTCCAGGTTTTTCGTCCTTCATGAAGGTGTACAGCGGCTTGCCGTCATAGGCGTATTGCATCATGCCGTCATCGCGTTTGATGACCGTCCATTTGCCTTCAGCCTTGGCACCCGCCGGCGCCATCATTGGCGGCCAGTTCTTGGCGCAATCGCCGTTGCACATCGACTTGCCGCCAGCGTCCTTGTCGAACGTGTAAACGGTCATGCCTTTGTGATCGACCATCATGCCGTCTTTCATCATGGCCGGTTCGGCGGCCATGGCAAATCCAGGCAGAGACAGGGCAGCAGCCATCAACAGGGCTTTGAAAGAAGCAGTCATTTGAGTCATGGAAACCTTCTTGGGTGGTTGTCAGGATTCGGACTTAGAGCTTAGTCCAGGATCACGCCAACCGCCGGGCGACTAAAATACTGTCACACGACTGCAATAATTCCGTTATCTAATGCGGCGCAAGACAGTTAAATGACAAGAGGATTAAGGCATGGTTGGCAGGAGCATTCTGATCGTCGACGACGAAGCGCCCATTCGCGAAATGATCGCCGTTGCGTTGGAAATGGCCGGCTATGACTGCCTCGAGGCAGAGAACTCGCAGCAGGCCCACGCCATCATCGTTGACCGTAAACCGGACCTGATCCTGCTCGACTGGATGCTGCCCGGCACTTCCGGCATCGAGCTGGCCCGACGCCTCA
Organism: Pseudomonas sp. P8_229; assembly: GCF_034008635.1. Taxonomy (NCBI): domain Bacteria; kingdom Pseudomonadati; phylum Pseudomonadota; class Gammaproteobacteria; order Pseudomonadales; family Pseudomonadaceae; genus Pseudomonas; species Pseudomonas sp. P8_229. The sequence goes on from NZ_CP125378.1 coordinate 2,823,410, forward strand.
AGCGTGACGAGCTGACCGGGGACATCCCGATCATCATGCTCACCGCCAAGGGTGAGGAGGACAACAAGATCCAGGGCCTGGAAGTCGGCGCCGACGACTACATCACCAAGCCGTTCTCGCCACGCGAACTGGTCGCCCGCCTCAAGGCAGTGCTGCGCCGCGCCGGTCCGACCGATGGCGAAGCGCCGATCGAAGTCGGAGGCCTGCTGCTCGACCCGATCAGCCACCGCGTGACCATCGACGGTCGTCCGGCCGAGATGGGCCCGACCGAATACCGTCTGCTGCAATTCTTCATGACCCACCAGGAACGTGCCTACACTCGCGGGCAATTGCTGGATCAGGTCTGGGGCGGCAACGTCTATGTTGAAGAGCGCACCGTCGACGTGCACATTCGACGCCTGCGCAAGGCCCTCGGCGACGCCTACGAAAATCTGGTACAAACCGTGCGCGGCACTGGATACCGGTTTTCCACCAAAGCATAAAAAAGCAGCGGCAAGCTTCTAGCTACAAGCGGCAAGTAAAAGCCGATCCGCTTTAGCTTGAAACTTGAAGCTGCGTTTAAGGACGCTCCGTGAATCAAAACTGGCATGGCACCCTGATTCGCCACATGCTGTTGCTGGTCACCGCCTGTCTGGTGATCGGCCTGATCACCGGCTATTACGGCTGGAGCCTCGCTGCAGGCCTGGGCCTTTACCTGGCCTGGACGCTCAAGCAACTGCTGCGCCTGCACGAATGGCTGCGTCTGCACCAACCCGATGAAGCACCGCCCGACGGCTACGGCCTGTGGGGCGAGGTGTTCGACAGCATCTACCACCTGCAACGCCGCGACCAACGGGTGCGCGGGCGTCTGCAAGCGGTAATCGACCGGGTGCAGGAGTCCACTGCCGCGCTGAAAGACGCGGTGATCATGCTCGACAGCGACGGCAACCTGGAATGGTGGAACCGCGCCGCCGAAACCCTGCTCGGCCTCAAGACCCCGCAGGACAGCGGCCAACCGGTGACCAACCTGGTGCGCCATCCGCGCTTCAAGGAATACTTCGAGCAGGAAAGCTACGCCGAACCGCTGGAAATCCCCTCGCCGACCAATGATCGCGTGCGTATTCAGCTGTACCTGACCCGCTACGGCAACAACGAACACCTGATGCTGGTGCGCGACGTCACGCGCATCCATCAACTGGAACAGATGCGCAAAGACTTCATCGCCAACGTTTCCCACGAACTGCGCACGCCGCTGACGGTGATCTGCGGCTACCTGGAAACCCTGCTCGACAACGTCGAGGAAGTGAACCCGCGCTGGAGCCGCGCCCTGCAACAAATGCAGCAACAGGGCGGGCGCATGCAAACGCTGCTCAACGATCTGTTGCTGCTGGCGAAACTGGAAGCCACCGATTATCCGTCGGACAACCAGCCAGTGCAGGTCGACACCCTGCTGCAATCGATCAAAAGTGACGCGCAGCAGTTGTCCGGACAAAAAAACCAGAAAATCACCCTCGACGCCGACGCACGCATCCTGCTCAAGGGCAGCGAGGCGGAATTGCGCAGCGCGTTCTCCAACCTGGTGTTCAACGCCGTGAAGTACACCCCGGCCGAGGGCAACATCCGCATCCGCTGGTGGGGCGACGAGCAAGGGGCGCACTTGAGCGTGCAGGATTCGGGGATCGGCATCGACAGCAAACACCTGCCGCGCCTGACCGAACGTTTCTATCGCGTCGACTCCAGCCGCAACTCCAATACCGGCGGCACCGGGCTCGGCCTGGCGATCGTCAAACACGTGTTGTTGCGCCACCGCGCGCGGATGGAGATCAGCAGCGTGCCGGGTCATGGCAGCACGTTCACCTGCCATTTCGCCCCGGCCCAGGTCGCTCAGGCACGGGCGATCAGCGCCGCCGAGTGATGCCGGCCAGCACGCGCCACTAGGCAATCGCCATGTCAGCCGCTACATTGGCTGACTTGCGTCTGCCTTTCAGGCGCGATTTCTTCTCTCTTACGAATCACACGGAACCTGCAAAACTCCATCATGGACCCTTCCCCTGGCTTGTCCCTCGCTACGATTTTCGCCGATTTCGGCATGATTCTTTTCGCTCTGATCCTGGTTTTGCTCAACGGCTTCTTCGTTGCGGCGGAATTCGCCATGGTCAAACTGCGTTCGACCCGGGTCGAGGCCATCGCCGACAAGAACGGCTGGCGCGGGCACATCCTGCGCACCGTGCACAGTCAGCTCGATGCGTACCTCTCGGCGTGTCAGCTCGGCATCACCCTCGCCTCCCTCGGCCTGGGCTGGGTCGGTGAGCCGGCATTCGCGCACATTCTCGAGCCGCTGCTGAGCGCGGTCGGTGTGCAGTCGCCGGAAGTGGTCAAAGGCATTTCGTTCTTTACCGCGTTCTTCATCATTTCGTACCTGCACATCGTGGTCGGCGAGCTGGCGCCCAAATCGTGGGCGATCCGCAAACCCGAGCTGCTGTCGCTGTGGACGGCGGTGCCGCTGTACCTGTTCTACTGGGCGATGTACCCGGCGATCTACCTGCTCAACGCCAGTGCCAACGCGATTCTGCGGATCGCCGGCCAAGGCGAACCCGGCCCGCACCACGAACACCATTACAGCCGCGAAGAATTGAAACTGATCCTGCACTCCAGCCGTGGTCAGGACCCGAGCGACCAAGGCATGCGCGTGCTGGCCTCGGCGGTGGAAATGGGCGAGCTGGAAGTGGTCGACTGGGCCAACTCCCGGGAAGACCTGATCACTCTGGAATTCAACGCACCGCTGAAAGAAATCCTCGCGATGTTCCGTCGTCACAAGTTCAGCCGTTATCCGGTGTACGACAGCGAGCGCCAGGAGTTCGTCGGCCTGCTGCACATCAAGGACCTGTTGCTGGAGCTGGCGGCGCTGGACCACATCCCCGAGTCGTTCAACCTGGCCGAACTGACCCGCCCGCTGGAGCGCGTGTCGCGGCACATGCCGCTGTCGCAGTTGCTGGAACAATTCCGCAAGGGCGGCTCGCACTTCGCCGTGGTTGAAGAAGCCGACGGCAACATCATCGGCTACCTGACCATGGAAGACGTGCTGGAAGTGCTGGTCGGCGACATCCAGGACGAACACCGCAAGGCTGAACGCGGGATCCTCGCCTATCAGCCAGGCAAACTGCTGGTACGTGGCGACACGCCGCTGTTCAAGGTTGAGCGCCTGCTCGGCATTGATCTGGACCACATCGAAGCCGAAACCCTCGCCGGGCTGGTCTACGAGACCCTGAAACGGGTGCCGGAAGAGGAAGAAGTACTGGAAGTCGAAGGCCTGCGGATCATCATCAAGAAGATGAAAGGGCCGAAGATTGTACTGGCCAAGGTGTTGATGCTGGATTGATCGGCTGATCCGGCACCACGTCGATCCTTTCGCGAGCAAGCCCGCTCCCACAGTTGAAATGCATTCCAAGGTGGGAGCGAGCTTGCTCGCGAAGGGGCCCGCAGGTGCAGCACATCACTGCTTGCCCAACGCAAAGTTGGGCAACGCCCCCAGCGGCTGGTTGAACTGATACGGAATCGACACTAGCCCCTGCCCCGTATTGCGCTGCACCACAAAGTGCAGGTGCGGGCCGCTGCTGTTGCCGGTATTGCCCGACAGCGCCAGCGGACTGCCAACCTTTACTCGCTGCCCCTCGCGCACGCTCACCGAACCTTGCTTGAGATGCAGGTACACGCCCATCGTGCCGTCATCGTGCAGCACCCGGACGAAATTGCCCGACGCATCATTGCCGCGCCCGCTCTGCGAGTTTTCGGTTTTCACCACCACCCCGGCTCGCGCCGCGATGATCTGTGTGCCGACCGGCATGGCGATGTCCATCGCGTACTTGTTCTTCGGCCCGTAGTGACTGTATTGGCCGTTGGCACCCTGACTGAGGCGGAACGGTCCGCCCCGCCACGGCAGTGGATAGCGATAGCTCTGAGCGGCTCCGGCGGGGTCGCCCAGCGAATACTGGAACTGCGGCGTATACACCAGCGGCTGGCCGCCGCTGATCGCCGTCAGCAGCGCCAGACGCGTATTGCTGCGCGCCGGCAGCACCCGACGGATCGTCTGGGCCGGTGCGCCACGCACGTTGCTCATCCCGGTAAATGCCAGCGCCACCTCGACCGGCGCGTACAGATCGTTGCGCACGAACACCACGTCGGTGCCCTTCTGCTTCTTGATGTCGAGGTACACCTGGCGCTCCAGATGTTCGACCATGCGGTCCTGAAACACGAACACCTGCGAGCCTTTGCTCGGCCGGTCGCTGTACGAGACCACTCCGTTGGCATCGGTGGATTTGTAGATGGTCATGGCCACAGCCGAGGTGGAGGCCAGGAAAAGACCACAGAAAAACAGCAGGCGCGCGAGCATGGGCAAGAGTCTGTCGAAGTAAGGCCTGGGAATGAGCCTAGCAGGTGAGACAGACCAGGCTAGTCGACAGATGTTTCAAATTGGGCAGTCTGGAAAATGGACGTCGTAAGTGATGGCCCCATCGCGAGCAGGCTCACTCCTACATATGGAATGCGATCCCTTGTAGGAGTGAGCCTGCTCGCGATGGCGGATTGTCAGGCGCCGAAGATCACGCGCCCGGAACGAAGTGCTTCTGCGCCGTGCCGCGGGCGATCAGGCGGGAGATGTAGTCGAGCTTCTGCGCATCCTGGTCGACGAAGCGGAAGGTCAGTTGCAGCCAGTCGCTATCCGCTTTCTGCTCGTGGGCCACGATGGCATGCAGGTAACCGTTGAGACGGGCGACTTCGGCGTTGTCGCCCTGCTCCAGGTCGAGCACGGCGCTGTCGAGGATCTGCGGCAGGGTCTCGGTGCGCTTCACCACCAACAGCGCTTCCTTGATGCTCAGGGCCTTGATCACGCATTGCTGGTTGCCGCTCGGCAGGCGCAGCTGGCCCTGACCACGACCACCCGCCGGCGCTTTCGAGGCGGCCGGTGCCTGCACCGGCGGGCTGTTGAGCAAGCCACGCGATGGTGCAGCGGCAGGCGCCGGTGCAACGACCGCAGGCTTGGCGAACGGGTTGACCACAGCAGCTGCCGGAGCGCCACCCACCACAGCAGGCTTGCCGCCGGTCAACGCGCTCAGGGAGTCGTTGCCGAACGCCGAGTTCATCTTGGTCGGCGCGCTGTTCATCAGGGTATCGAGCTTGCCGACCTTGTTCAGCGCCTGTTTGACCTTGGTCAGCAGTTGCTCGTTGGTGAACGGCTTGCTGACGTAGCCGGAAACGCCGGCCTGAATCGCCTGCACAACGTTTTCCTTGTCGCCACGGCTGGTGACCATGACGAACGGCATGGTCTTGAGGTTGTCTTGCTCGCGGCACCAGGTCAGCAGTTCGAGGCCGGACATTTCCGGCATTTCCCAGTCGCAGAGCACCAGGTCGAACGCTTCCTTGGCCAGCATGGCCTGAGCCTTTTTACCGTTGACGGCGTCCTCGGTGCGGATCCCCGGGAAGTAATTACGCAGGCACTTTTTCACCAGGTCACGAATGAACGAAGCATCGTCCACGACCAACACACTGATCTTGCTCATCCAACACCCCTATTAAAATCCCGGCAAGCATAACGCTGGCTGATGGCACATTGCCAAAACTCTTCAGTCACGCCGGGACTTTTCGTTCGCGGGTGCTGCTTTTAACTCGAATCTGCCCATGAAAAGCACAAACAAAAACGCCCGGCCAAAGGGCCGGGCGCTTTTCTCAGGCAATCTTACTTATCGTCAGCATCGCCCGGAACATTAGCGGTTTCGCCGCTTGTACCTTCAACTTCTTCTTTCATGCGCTTGAGGCCCATGTGCCGCACGTCGGTGCCGCGTACCAGGTAGATCACCAGTTCAGAGATGTTGCGCGCGTGATCGCCGATGCGCTCCAGCGAACGTAGCACCCAGATGATGCTCAAGACCCGCGAGATAGAGCGCGGGTCTTCCATCATGTAGGTCGCCAGCTCACGCAGGGCGGTTTTGTATTCGCGGTCGATGATCTTGTCGTACTGCGCCACCGACAACGCCAGATCGGCGTCGAAACGGGCGAACGCATCCAGCGCATCACGGACCATATTGCGCACCTGGTCGCCGATGTGGCGAACCTCGACGTAACCGCGCGGCGCTTCGCCTTCTTCGCACAGCTGAATCGCGCGGCGGGCGATCTTGGTCGCTTCGTCACCGATACGCTCCAGGTCGATCACCGACTTGGAGATGCTGATGATCAGCCGCAGGTCGGACGCCGCCGGCTGACGACGGGCAAGAATGCGCAGGCATTCTTCGTCGATGTTGCGCTCCATCTGGTTGATCTGGTCGTCGATCTCGCGCACCTGCTGGGCCAGGCCGGAGTCGGCCTCGATCAGCGCGGTGACCGCGTCGTTGACCTGCTTCTCGACCAGCCCGCCCATGGCCAGGAGGTGGCTGCGCACTTCCTCAAGCTCGGCGTTGAACTGCGCGGAGATATGGTGGGTAAGGCCTTCTTTACTAATCATGTTGGCGTCCTTGGAGCGTCCGGTAAGGTGCGGTGGACCGCAGCGTCAATTCTGTGAATAACCCGCAACTGTCAGCCATAACGACCGGTGATGTAGTCTTCGGTCTGCTTCTTCGCCGGATTGGTGAACAGGGTGTCGGTGTCGCCGAACTCCACCAGTTTGCCCATGTACATGAACGCCGTGTAGTCGGAAACCCGCGCGGCCTGCTGCATGTTGTGGGTCACGATGACAATGGTGAACTTGGACTTCAGCTCGTAGATCAGCTCTTCGACTTTCAGGGTCGAGATCGGGTCGAGGGCCGAGCACGGTTCGTCAAGCAGCAACACTTCCGGCTCGACCGCGATGGTGCGGGCGATCACCAGACGCTGCTGCTGACCACCGGACAGACCGAGTGCCGAATCATGCAGGCGATCCTTCACTTCGTCCCACAGCGCCGCGCCTTTCAACGCCCACTCGACCGCTTCGTCGAGGATGCGCTTCTTGTTGATGCCCTGGATGCGCAAGCCGTAGACCACGTTTTCGTAGATGGTCTTCGGAAACGGGTTGGGCTTCTGGAACACCATGCCGACCCGACGACGCAGCTCGGCGACGTCTTCGCCCTTGCGGTAGATGTTGTTGCCGTACAGGTTGATCGCGCCTTCGACACGGCAGCCATCAACCAGGTCGTTCATGCGGTTGAAGGTACGCAGCAGCGTGGACTTGCCGCAGCCGGACGGGCCGATGAACGCGGTCACGCGCTGTTTCGGGATGTTCATGCTGACGTCGAACAGTGCCTGTTTCTCGCCGTAGAACAGGCTCAGGCCCGGGACTTCGATGGCAACGGTTTCCTGGGCGAGGTTCAGGCTCTGCTTGTCGCGGCCCAGGGCGGACATGTTGATGCCGTGGGTATGTGTTTCGTGCTGCATGGGAGGCTCCCTGTGCTAACAAATTCGGTTCGGTTAGCCGCTTGATGCGGCTGTACTCAATCTAGGGTGGGAGCGGGCTTGCTCGCGAAGAAGTCGGCACATTCAACCTCAATGTCGCCTGACCCACCGCCTTCGCGAGCACGTCCGCTCCCACCGGAATATCAACTGTCCAGCGCTTTATATTTTTCGCGCAGGTGGTTACGAATCCACACTGCCGACAGGTTCAACGTGGCGATCACCAGCACCAGCAGCAGCGCCGTGGCGTACACCAGTGGCCGTGCGGCTTCGACGTTCGGGCTCTGGAAGCCGACGTCATAGATGTGGAAGCCCAAGTGCATGATCTTCTGGTCCAGGTGCAGGTACGGGTAGTTGCCGTCCAGCGGCAGCGACGGCGCCAGTTTCACTACACCCACCAGCATCAGCGGCGCCACTTCACCGGCGGCGCGGGCCACGGCGAGGATCATGCCGGTCATCATCGCCGGGCTGGCCATCGGCAGGACAATTTTCCACAGCGTCTCGGCCTTGGTCGCGCCCAGTGCCAGCGAGCCTTCGCGGACGGTGCGCGGGATACGCGCCAGACCTTCCTCGGTCGCCACGATCACCACCGGCACCGCCAGCAGCGCCAGGGTCAACGAGGCCCAGAGCAGGCCCGGCGTACCGAAGGTCGGCGCCGGCAGTGCTTCAGGGAAGAACAGGCGGTCAACCGAGCCACCCAGCACGTAGACGAAGAAGCCCAGACCGAACACGCCGTAAACGATTGCCGGAACGCCCGCGAGGTTGTTCACCGCGATGCGGATGATTCGGGTCAGGGCGTTCTGCTTGGCGTATTCACGCAGGTACACCGCCGCCAGCACGCCGAACGGGGTGACGATCATCGCCATGATCAGGGTCATCATCACGGTGCCGAAGATCGCCGGGAAGATCCCGCCTTCGGTGTTCGCTTCACGCGGGTCGTCGGACAGGAACTCCCAGACCTTGCCGAAGTAGAAACCGATCTTGGTCATCGTGCCCATGGCATTCGGCTGGTAAGCGTGAACCACTTTGCCCAGGCCGATTTCGATCTCTTTGCCGTTGGCATCGCGAGCCGTCAAAGCGTCACGGTTGAACTGCGCATGCAGATCGCTCAGACGTGCTTCGACGTCCTGATAACGCGCGTTCAGCTCGGCACGTTCGGCATCCATGTCCGCTTGCGCGGTGGCGTCGAGCTTACCTTCCAGTTCCAGTTTGCGGCCGTGCAGACGAATGCGTTCCAGACCTGAGTTGATCGCCCCGATGTCGGTCTTTTCCAGCGACTTCAGTTGCGCAGCGAGCTTGTTCACGCGGTCGATCCGCGCTTGCAGCTCAGGCCATGCGGCCTCGCCCTCGGCGATCACCTTGCCGTCCTGTTTGACGTTGACCAGGTAGCCGTAGAAGTTGCCCCACTCGCGACGTTCGATCGCCATCAACTCTGGCGGCGTGGTCTGGTTGGTCAGCCACTCGCCGACGATCCAGGTGAAGTCGTTGCCATTCAAGTCACGGTTGCCGACCTTGATCAGCTCGCGGGTCATGAATTCCGGGCCCTGGTCGGGCACCGGCAGGCCAGCGCTTTTCAGGCGGGCACGGGGCACTTCTTCTTTCTGCACCACTTCGCCGATGACCAGGTGATTGGCCTGGCCCGGTACGTCGTAGTTGGCGTGGATCAGGTCCGCCGGCCAGAAATGACCCAGACCGCGCACGGCAATCACTGCCAGCAGGCCAATGGTCATGATGACCGCGATGGACACCGCGCCACCGCTGATCCAGACGCCCGGGGCGCCGCTCTTGAACCATCCATTCAGGGAGTTCTGTTTCACAGACTTCTACCTTTCTTAAAGCGACGAGTATTTCTTGCGCAGACGCTGACGAATCAGTTCTGCCAGGGTGTTCATGACGAAGGTGAACAACAGCAGCACCAGCGCCGAGAGGAACAGCACGCGGTAGTGGCTGCCGCCGACTTCCGATTCCGGCATTTCCACCGCGACGTTGGCGGCCAGGGTGCGCAGGCCTTCGAACAGGTTCATTTCCATGACCGGGGTGTTACCCGTGGCCATCAGCACGATCATGGTTTCGCCGACCGCACGGCCCATACCGATCATCAGCGCCGAGAAGATGCCCGGGCTGGCGGTGAGGATGACTACGCGAGTCATGGTCTGCCACGGCGTGGCACCGAGTGCCAGCGAACCCAGGGTCAGGCCGCGTGGCACGCTGAACACGGCGTCTTCGGCGATCGAGTAGATGTTCGGGATCACCGCGAAACCCATGGCCAGACCAACCACCAGAGCGTTGCGCTGGTCGTAGGTGATGCCAAGGTCGTGGGAGATCCACATACGCATGTCGCCGCCGAAGAACCAGTTCTCCATGAACGGACTCATGTACAGCGACAGCCAGCCGACGAACAGGATCACCGGGATCAGCAGCGCACTCTCCCAGCCATCCGGGACTTTCAGGCGGATCGACTCAGGCAGGCGGCTGAAGGTGAAACCGGCAACCAGGATGCCGATCGGCAGCAGCATCAACAGGCTGAAGATGCCCGGCAGATGCCCTTCCACATACGGCGCGAGGAACAGACCGGCGAAGAACCCGAGGATTACCGTCGGCATCGCTTCCATCAGTTCGATCACCGGCTTGACCTTGCGGCGCATGCCCGGGGCCATGAAGTAAGCGGTGTAGATCGCTGCGGCAACGGCCAGCGGTGCCGCCAGCAGCATCGCGTAGAACGCGGCTTTCAGGGTGCCGAAGGTCAGTGGCGAGAGGCTCAGTTTCGGTTCGAAGTCGGTGTTGGCCGCAGTCGATTGCCAGACGTATTTAGGCTCGTCGTAGTTCTCGTACCAGACCTTGCTCCACAGCGCGCTCCAGGATACTTCCGGGTGCGGGTTGTCGAGCAGCAACGGTTGCAGCTTGCCGTCGGCTTCGACGATCACACGGTTGGCGCGTGGCGAAAGACCGAACAGGCCTTGGCCTTCTACCACTTGATCGACCAGCAAGGTACGGTGCGCGGTGCTGTGGAACACGCCGAGCTTGCCGCTGGCATCGAGGGCGAGGAAGCCTTTGCGACGCTCTTCGGCGCTGATTTCAACGATCGGCGTGGTACCCATCTGGAAGGTACGAATCTGCTTCAGGCGTAGCTCGCCATCGGTGTCTCGGGCCATGAACCATTGGGCCAGACCACCCTTGGAGTCGCCGACGATCAGCGAGATACCACCGACCAGTTGTGTGGTCGCGGTGACTTCGGCGTCGGCGTTTTCCAGCAGTTTGTAGCGACCGTTGAGGCTCTTGTCGCGCAGGCTGAACACGTCGGCCTGGGCACGCCCGTTGACCACGTACAGCCATTGCTGGCGCGGGTCGACGAAAATGTTTTTCACCGGCTCAGTCATCTGCGGCAGATCGATACGCTTCTGCTCGGAGGTAACTTCGCCGGTCATCATGTTTTCTTCGCTGGTCAGCGACAACACGTTGAGTTGCGAGCCAGTCGAGCCCACCAGCATCAGGGTCGAATCGGTAGCATTGAGGCTCACGTGCTCCAGCGCCCCGCCACTTTCATTCACCGCGATCGGCGTGTTGCCGTACGGGTATTCGATGGCCGGGGTGATGGTTTTCTTGCCGTCGGGGTAGCTGACTTTATAGGTGTGACGGAACACCAGTGCCTGGCCATTGGACAGGCCCACGGCCACCAGTGGATGACCTGGCTGATCTTCACCGATGGACGTCACGCTGGCGCCCGCGGGCACTGGCAGATCGACGCGCGTCAATTCAGCGCCACTGTCGATGTCAAAGAACAGTGCCTGGCCTTTATCGGAAACGCGCATCGCCACCTGATTCTGCTCTTCGAGCGAAATCATCAGCGGCTTGCCGGCGTCCTGCATCCAGGCCGGGGTAATGGCATCTTTCGCGGTCAGGCTCGCACCCTGGAACAATGGCGCAACGACGTAGGCGAGAAAGAAGAAGATCAGGGTGATGGCTGCCAGCACCGCCAGCCCGCCAACGAGGACGTACCAACGGGTGAAGCGATCCTTGAGCGCGCGAATGCGGCGCTTGCGTTGCAGCTCAGGCGTATTGAAATCAATGCGCTTGGGAGGGGAAGTCGTAGTCATTGGGGAATTGGCCAGATCATTCATGCGCTCACCCTAGCGATCCTGTATGACAGAAAGATGACAGTGCAGTGACGCAGCAAATCCACCGCCAGCGGGACTGGCAGAGGATCGAAAATTTGAGGTGTGTAAAAGGCCGGTCTGCTGGCAGATCCGGCCTTTTACATGAGTCCGGCGGGGTTCATCCCGGACTCAGTTTGTTACTTTTTTGCGACTTCAGCGCCGCCTTCCTGCAGACCCAGGTCAGCCAGTGCTTTTGCAGCAACTTTGGCTGGCAGTGGGATGTAGCCGTCTTTCACCACAACTTCCTGACCCTGTTTGGACAGAACCAGTTTTACGAACTCGGCTTCCAGCGGGGCCAGAGGCTTGTTCGGGGCCTTGTTCACGTAAACGTAGAGGAAGCGCGACAGCGGGTACTTGCCGTTCAGTGCGTTTTCTTCGGAGTCTTCGATGAACTCGGTGCTGCCTTTCTTCGACAGCGCAACGGTTTTCACGCTGGCAGTCTTGTAACCGATGCCCGAGTAACCGATGCCGTTCAACGAGGAGCTGATCGACTGCACCACCGACGCCGAACCTGGTTGTTCGTTGACGTTGGGTTTGTAGTCGCCTTTGCACAAGGCTTCTTCCTTGAAGTAGCCGTAGGTGCCGGATACCGAGTTACGGCCGAACAGTTGCACCGGCTTGTTGGCCAGGTCGCCGGTCACGCCCAGGTCGCCCCAGGTTTTGACTTCGGCCTTGGCGCCGCACAGACGGGTGGACGAGAAGATCGCGTCAACCTGCTCCATGGTCAGGTGCTGGATCGGGTTGTCCTTGTGCACGAACACAGCCAGGGCGTCCACGGCAACCGGGATAGCGGTCGGCTTGTAGCCATACTTCTGCTCGAAGGCCGCCAGTTCGGTGTCCTTCATCTTGCGGCTCATCGGGCCCAGGTTGGAGGTGCCTTCAGTCAGCGCAGGTGGCGCAGTGGCGGAGCCAGCGGCCTGAATCTGGATGTTTACGTTCGGGTATTCTTTTTTGTAGTTCTCAGCCCACAGGGTCATGAGGTTGGCCAGAGTGTCGGAACCAACGCTGGACAAGTTGCCCGATACACCGGTGACCTTGGTGTAAGCCGGAATTGCCGGGTCAACGCCAGCGGCTACCGCGTGGGCAGTCGCAACGCCAGCGGCGACAAAAGTCATTGCCGCCATCAAACGCTTCAGTTTCATGCCTTACTCCTAGCAGATAGGGTGTGTTAAGTCGGGGCCAAGTATCAGCAGGCCGTGTGAACACTCTATGGCTGAAATATGACAATTGGATGAAAGGCCAGCATGTCGCGACAGATCGTTCCGACGCTCTGCGTGGGAACGCCGCCATGGACGCTCTGCGTCCGCATTTGAGAGGTGACGCGGAGCGTCACAGGATGCATTCCCACGCGGAGCGTGGGAACGATCAGGCGGCAGGGGAAATCAGCGCCCCTTCTTCCAGAGCCATGCTCCCACCAGAATCCCCATCGCGCACAGCACCGCCACATAGTAGGCAGGCCCCATCGCGCTTTCTTTCAGCAGTAAGCTCACCACCATCGGCGTCAAACCACCAAAGATCGCGTAAGCGACGTTGTACGAGAACGACAACCCGCTGAACCGCACCACCGGCGGAAACGCTTTCACCATCACATACGGCACCGCACCAATCGTGCCGACCAGAAAACCGGTCAGCGCATACAGCGGGAACAGCCAGTTCGGGTGATCGGCGAGGCTGTGATAGAAGGTCCAGGAGCTGATCAGCAGCCCCAGGCTACCGAAGACAAACACCCGGCCGGCGCCAAAACGATCCGCCAGGGCGCCGGAGATGATGCAACCAACGCTCAGGAACACGATCGCCAGGCTGTTCGATTGCAACGCCACCGTCGGCGAGAAGTGATAGACCGTTTGCAGTACAGTCGGAGTCATCAGAATCACCACGACGATCCCGGCCGACAGCAGCCAGGTCAGCAGCATCGAGATCGCAATCGCCCCGCGATGGTCACGCAGCACCGCGCGTAGCGGCACTTCTTCGGCCAGGGCCTTGCGCAGTTGCAGCTCGGCAAACACCGGGGTCTCGTGCAGCCAGCGGCGCAGGTAGACCGAGAACAGACCAAACACGCCGCCGAGCAGGAACGGGATCCGCCACGCGTAATCGGACACCTCGGCTGGCGTATATATGCTGTTGATCGCGGTGGCGACCAACGAGCCAAGCAGAATGCCGGCGGTCAGGCCGCTGGTGAGTGTGCCGCAGGCATAGCCAATGTGCTTTTGCGGCACGTGTTCGGAAACGAAGACCCACGCCCCCGGCACTTCACCGCCAATCGCCGCGCCCTGGATCACCCGCATCAGCAACAGCAGAATCGGTGCCCACATGCCGATCTGCGCGTAAGTCGGCAGCAGACCCATGATCAGGGTCGGCACAGCCATCATGAAAATGCTCAGGGTGAACATTTTCTTGCGCCCCAGCAGGTCGCCGAAGTGCGCCATGACGATGCCGCCCAGTGGCCGTGCCAGGTAACCGGCGGCAAAGATGCCAAAGGTCTGCATCAGGCGCAGCCACTCGGGCATGTCGGCCGGGAAGAACAGCTTGCCGACCACGGTGGCGAAGAACACGAAGATGATGAAGTCGTAAAACTCCAGCGCACCGCCCAGGGCCGAGAGCGACAGAGTCTTGTAGTCATTGCGGGTCAGGGGGCGTGCAGGTTGCTCGGGCTGCGCGAGGCTCGAAGGCGCTGTGGTCATGGCAAGGGCTTCTCTTATAGTCGGATCTACCGCCACAACAACGCTGGCTGTGGCTCGGGCAGGTTCGGCACCATAGCAAATTGTTCGAAAAAGCACATAGAGGCGCGTATTTGACGGTCAAAATCAGAACCGGATGGTCGTCGCGGAGTCTACCGACCGATATACTCGCAACCTTGCTCCGGTTTGTAGGGGGTTGCTGTGCGAAAACGTCGTTGGTCGCCCTGGTGCGTGGATCCAGCCGCTTTCGCAGAGTTTCCCTTTAGACGCCTATGGAAAACGTGACGAACGCAGTATGTTCGGTGCTGAATCGTTTTTCCTGAAGACGGCTACCACCAGCAATACCAACGAAGAGTCACGGGTCAGAGGCACCCCCGGCATGATAGAGCTCGAACAAGAAGATCCGATCCCGCAAGGCGACCTGGCCCTGCAAATTACCGCACTCCCCCGCGAAACCAACGGCTTTGGCGATATTTTCGGCGGCTGGCTGGTGGCGCAGATGGACCTGGCGGGCACCGCAATGGCCAGCCGTGTTGCCGGTGGCCGTGTGGCGACCGTGGCCATCGACCGCATGGCATTTCTGGTGCCGGTCGCTGTCGGCGCGCAATTGTCCTTTTACACCCAGACCCTGGAAATCGGCCGCAGCTCGATCCAGATGATGGTCGAGGTGTGGAGCGACGATCCGCTGTCCAGCGAGTGGCGTAAAGTGACCGAAGCGGTATTCGTCTTCGTCGCCATCGACGGCAGCGGTCGCACCCGTTCGGTGCCACCGCGCGCGCGTTAAACCTCGCCGCGGTTTTGCGGTCGATAGTCGTCCCAAGTGTCTGATCGAGAGCTGTCCCATGAACACGCCCAACGTTGAAGCCGTGAAACTGGATGAACTGAACTGCTGGCGCATCCGCCACGGTCAGGCCGAAGTGCTGGTGGCCCAGCAAGGCGCGCACATCCTCAGTTATCAGATCGACGGCCAGCCGCCGATCATCTGGCTGAACGACAAGGCCGTGTTCAAGGCCGGCAAGAGCATCCGCGCCGGCGTGCCGGTGTGCTGGCCGTGGTTCGGCGTCTTCGAGCGCAATCCGCAGAGCATCAAAGCCATGCGCGACAGCGACGAGCCGGCGCAGGCTCACGGTTTTGTACGGGCGATGGATTGGGAATTGGGCGGCATCGAAGCCGAAGACCATGGCGTGAAGGTTGAATTCAAGCTGCCTTACCCCGAGGGCGGGTTTCCGGGCTGGCCGCATGAGGTTGATCTGACCCTGACGTTGCATCTGAATGATCAGTTGCACATCAGCCTGACCAGCCACAACCGTGGTGCCGAAGACGTCAGCATCAGTCAGGCGCTGCACACGTATTTCGCGGTCAGCGATGTGCGTAATGTGCACGTCGACGGCGTGGACGGTCTGGATTACATCGAGACGCTGGACAACTGGAACACCCACAGCCAGAAAGGCGAACTGCGCTTTGCCGGTGAGACTGACCGCATCTATGTCAATGCCCCGCCGCAGCTGAGCATTGTCGATCCGGAGTGGGAACGGCGTATCGTGCTGACCGCGACCGGCTCGCGCACAGCGGTGATCTGGAACCCGTGGATCGACCGCGCCGCCGCGTTCAGCGACATGGACAACGATGGCTGGCAACGCATGCTGTGCATCGAGACGGCGAATGTGATGGGTGATGTGGTGAACCTGGCTTCGGGCGCGAGCCACACCATGGGCGTCAGCGTCGCCAGCAAGCCACTCTGACCAACACCGCAAAACCAATGTAGGCGTGAGCCTTTGTGGTGAGGGGATTTATCCCCGATGGCCTGCAGAGCTGGCCCCTGCTCTTGATTCAAAAGCGGGGGTCGCTTCGCAACCCATCGGGGATGAATCCCCTCGCTACAATTGTGCAGGTGTCAGAGATCGGACTCCTGCACCACCCGCACCTTGTCCGCTTCCAGCGCATACGCCGCGTCGGCCAGGTCGTTGCTGACCTTCTCGATCTTCAGCGTGCCGGTTACCCACAGCGGTGTGTAAATGTCATCCAGCTTCAAACCCTTGGGATAACGCACCAGCACCAGTTGATTCGGCGGCGGTGGCGGTACGTGGATGCAGGCGCCGGGGTACGGCACGAGGAAGAACAGCGTGCTGCGGCCCTTGGCATCGGACTCCAGCGGCACCGGGTAACCCCCGATGCGGATGTGCTTGTCGTTCATCGACGCCACGGTCTTGGTCGAATACATCACCGCCGGCAGGCCCTTGGCCTGTTTCATCCCGCCCTTCTCGGTGAAGGTGCCGGTGGCTTCCGGGGAGTTGTGATCGATTTCGGGCATGGCCTCGAGGGCTTTCTGGTCCGACTTGGGCATCAGTTCCAGCCAGTCGGTTTCCGGCAGATCACCGGCGTGGGCCAGACCGCTGCCCAGCAAAAGGAGAGTCAACAAAAGACGGCGCATGGAGGTGCTCGGTAAAAGATGCTCGGATAAAGGAAGGACGTTGAATCGCCGAGCATTCCAGCCCTCCCCGCCGCGTTGGCAGAGAGGGCTTGGTCGCTTGGATCAGTTCTTTTTGATCAGGCCGTAGATCACCAGCAGCACGATCGCGCCGACCAGGGCGCCGATGAAGCCTGCGCCTTGACCTGCCTGATAGATACCCAGGGCCTGGCCGCCGTAAGTGGCTGCCAGTGAACCGCCGATACCGAGCAGGATGGTCATGATCCAGCCCATGCTGTCATCGCCCGGTTTGAGGAAGCGAGCCAGCAGGCCGACGATCAAGCCGATAAAGATGGTTCCGATAATTCCCATGGCATTTCCCTCTGATTGATTGGCTATAGCCTAGACAGACTTTGGCATCCTGCCATCAGAGAACGGCGGCTCCCGAAGGTTCCGCCGCTGCCAGATGAAACTGTCGTTACTCGGCGATCAGCGCTTCGACCTTGACGATCTGCGCCTGCAGCGTAGCCATGTCGGCGCAGCGCAGGTTGGCGTGACCGACCTTGCGCCCGGCCTTGAAGGCTTTGCCGTAGTGATGCAGATGGCAATCTTCGATGGCGATGACTTTCTCGACCGGCGGAACCACGCCGATGAAGTTGAGCATGGCGCTCTCACCGACCTTGGCCGTCGAACCCAGCGGCAGGCCGGCAACGGCGCGCAGGTGGTTTTCGAACTGGCTGCACTCGGCGCCTTCGGTGGTCCAGTGCCCGGAGTTGTGCACACGCGGGGCGATTTCGTTGGCTTTGAGGCCACCGTCGACTTCAAAGAACTCGAACGCCATCACGCCCACATAATCGAGCTGCTTGAGTACACGGCTGGAGTAGTCTTCGGCCAAGGCCTGCAACGGGTGATCGGTGCTGGCGACCGACAGTTTGAGGATGCCGCTGTCGTGGGTGTTGTGCACCAGTGGGTAGAACCGGGTTTCGCCATCGCGGGCACGCACGGCGATCAGCGAGACTTCGCCGGTGAACGGCACGAAGCCTTCCAGCAGGCAGGCAACGCTGCCCAGTTCGGCGAACGTGCCGACCACGTCTTCTGGCTTGCGCAGGACTTTCTGGCCCTTGCCGTCGTAACCCAGGGTGCGGGTTTTCAGCACGGCCGGCAGACCGATCGAAGCGACGGCGGCATCCAGGTCGGCTTGCGACTGAATGTCGGCGAAGGCCGGGGTCGGAATCCCCAGGTCCTTGAACATGCTCTTCTCGAACCAGCGGTCGCGAGCGATGCGCAGGGCTTCAGCGCTCGGGTACACCGGCACGAATTGCGAGAGGAACGCCACGGTTTCGGCCGGGACGCTTTCGAACTCGAAGGTCACCAGGTCGACTTCGTCAGCCAGTTGGCGCAGGTGATCCTGATCGCCGTAATCGGCCCGCAGGTGTTCGCCCAGTGCCGCGGCGCAAGCGTCCGGCGCAGGGTCGAGGAAAGCGAAGTTCATGCCCAGCGGAGTCCCCGCCAGCGCCAACATGCGGCCCAACTGGCCGCCACCGATTACACCGATCTTCATCTCAACAACCTCAGGCAATACGTGGGTCTGGATTGTCCAGGACGCTGTCTGTCTGCTCGGCACGGAAGGTTTTCAGTACCGCGTGGAACTGTGGATGCTTGGCGCCCAGGATGCTCGCCGAGAGCAGCGCGGCGTTGATTGCACCTGCCTTGCCGATGGCCAGGGTGGCGACCGGAATGCCGGCCGGCATCTGCACGATAGACAGCAGCGAATCGACGCCCGAGAGCATCGACGACTGCACCGGAACGCCCAGCACCGGCAGGTGGGTCTTGGCCGCACACATGCCTGGCAGGTGGGCTGCGCCACCGGCACCGGCGATGATCACCTCGATGCCGCGGCCCTCAGCCTCTTCGGCGTACTGGAACAGCAGATCCGGGGTACGGTGGGCAGAAACCACCTTGACCTCGTACGGGATGCCGAGCTTTTCCAGCATATCGGCGGTGTGGCTAAGGGTGGACCAATCGGACTTGGAGCCCATGATCACGCCAACCAGTGCACTCATCGTCGCGCCTCTTCTCTCAGGAGCGCCCGCAGGCGCGTCATAAAACAACAAGCCACGCAGGTTGCGTGGCTTGATTGTACGAAAAATGGCCGGTCGTGCCGGCCGAAGGCCGCGCAGTATACCGCAAAGAAAGCAATAAACAGCCCCCCGCACGACCATCTGTCATCTGCCGCAAATGCCCGGTTTTATTGACTTGAAGGTCAGCGACAGAACACCGCAAATCCCCTGTAGGAGTGAGCCTGCTCGCGATGGCGGTGTATCAGTCACATCATCGTTGAATGTGCAGACGCTATCGCGAGCAGGCTCACTCCTACAAGGGGTCCGCGTAGGCTCAGGAAGCTTGGGCGGCGCCGCCTTCGAGCTTGCGCCAGAGCAACCGAACGTTGGCCTTGCGCACCAGTGCGCAGCGATACAGACGAATTTCCAGCGGCACGTGCCATTGCGGGCCGCCGCAGACGACCAGTTCGCCACGGGCCAGTTCGGCACGCACGCTCAACTGCGGGACCCACGCGATGCCAAGGCCTTCCAGGGCCATGCTCTTCAGGCTGTCGGCCATCGCGGTTTCGTAGATGGTGGTGAAACGCAGCTGACGCTGGCGCAACAAACCGTTCACCGAACGCCCGAGAAACGCCCCGGCGCTGTAGGCCAGCAACGGCACGCTGGCCTCGCCTTCCAGATCGAACAGCGGCTTGCCATCGTCATCCGCCGCGCACACCGGGAGCATCTCGGTCTGGCCCAGGTGCAGTGACGGGAAGATTTCCGGGTCCATCTGCATTGCCGCGTCCGGGTCGTAGAACGCCAGCATCAGGTCGCAGCCGCCTTCGCGTAGCGCATGCACCGCGTCGCCGACGTTGGTCGCCACCAGCCGCGTGGCGATGTTCAGCCCTTCGTTGCGCAGTTGCGCGATCCAGCGCGGGAAAAATCCCAGCGCCAGCGAGTGCGCGGCGGCGACTTGCATCACTTCGCCCTGCCCGCCTTCCAGGTGATGCAGATGACGCAGCACTTCACCGAGCTGTTCGACCACGGTGCGCGCAGTCACCAGAAACAGCTGCCCGGCGGCCGTCAGCTCGATCGGCGTGCGCGAGCGGTTGACCAGCGTCAGCCCGAGCGCCGCTTCGAGGCTGCGGATCCGCCGACTGAACGCTGGCTGGGTCACGAAGCGCCGTTCAGCCGCCTGCGAGAAGCTGCGAGTGGCGGCCAGAGCACTGAAGTCCTCGAGCCATTTGCTTTCCAGATTCATCACGCCCTCCCGGGAACGCACCAAAACAGGTCACACGTCTGCCGCGCACGCGGCGTCACACGGGCATTATGCCGAATGTGCATAGGCCAGTGTTTAACAGCATTGGCCCAAAAAATCCCACAAGCCTAGCATTCGCAGCGTTCCGGCATAGACCGGGTCCATATCGAGATGATTTCTATCATGTCCTCCGCTGCATCTTTCCGCACAGAAAACGACCTGCTTGGCGCCCTCGAAGTACCGGCTCAAGCGTATTACGGCATCCAGACCCTGCGAGCGGTGAACAACTTCCGTCTCTCCGGCGTTCCGATTTCGCATTACCCGAAGCTGGTTGTGGGTCTGGCGATGGTCAAACAGGCCGCCGCTGACGCCAACCGTGAGTTGGGGCACCTGAGCGAAGCCAAGCACGCTGCCATCAGCGAAGCCTGTGCCAGATTGATCCGCGGTGATTTCCACGAAGAGTTCGTGGTCGACATGATTCAAGGTGGCGCCGGTACTTCCACCAACATGAACGCCAACGAAGTGATCGCCAACATTGCGCTCGAAGCAATGGGTCACGAGAAAGGCGAGTACCAGTACCTGCACCCGAACGACGACGTCAACATGGCGCAGTCGACCAACGACGCTTACCCGACCGCGATCCGCCTGGGTCTGCTGCTGGGTCACGACGCGCTGCTGGCCAGCCTCGACAGCCTGATTCAGGCCTTCGCCGCCAAGGGTCAAGAATTCAACCACGTCCTGAAGATGGGTCGTACCCAGCTGCAAGACGCCGTGCCGATGACCTTGGGTCAAGAGTTCCGTGCATTCGCCACCACCATGGGCGAAGACCTGGCCCGTCTGAAGACGCTGGCCCCGGAACTGCTGACTGAAGTGAACCTGGGCGGCACCGCGATCGGTACCGGCATCAACGCCGACCCGCGCTATCAGGCGCTGGCCGTCCAGCGTCTGGCACTGATCAGCGGTCAACCGCTGGTTCCAGCCGCCGACCTGATCGAAGCGACCTCCGACATGGGCGCCTTCGTGCTGTTCTCCGGCATGCTCAAGCGCACCGCGGTCAAGCTGTCGAAGATCTGCAACGACTTGCGCCTGCTGTCCAGCGGCCCACGCACCGGCATCAACGAAATCAACCTGCCAGCGCGTCAGCCAGGCAGCTCGATCATGCCCGGCAAGGTCAACCCGGTTATTCCGGAAGCCGTTAACCAGGTGGCCTTCCAGGTCATCGGTAACGATCTGGCGCTGACCATGGCAGCCGAAGGCGGCCAGCTGCAACTGAACGTGATGGAGCCGCTGATCGCGTTCAAGATCCTCGACTCGATCCGCCTGCTGCAACGCGCCATGGACATGCTGCGCGAGCACTGCATCGTCGGCATCACCGCCAACGAAGCCCGCTGCCGCGAACTGGTCGAACACTCGATTGGTCTGGTTACCGCGCTGAACCCGTACATCGGCTACAAAAACGCCACCCGCATCGCCCGTATCGCCCTTGAAAGCGGCCGCGGCGTGCTGGAACTGGTGCGCGAAGAAGGTCTGCTCGACGAAGCCATGCTCGCCGACATCCTGCGCCCGGAAAACATGATTGCGCCGCGTCTGGTTCCGCTCAAAGCCTGAGCCGACGCGTGACTTGTAGCACCGCTCACCAGGTTGAGGGACTAGACACCTCTCACCTTTTGAGGGCTTGGGGATTTGTCCTCAAGCCCTTTTTTTTAACTTTCTGACCCTGAGACCCATATGTCTGGGGATTGCTTCAAATGGGAATGGGCTTGTTGTGGCGAAGGGATTTATCCCCGATCGGCTGCGAAGCAGTCGCATAGTCACCGCGCGCGGTGTACCTGATACATCGCGATTGCAGGCTTTGGGGCCGCTATGCGACCCATCGGGGATAAATCCCCTCGCCACACAAGCCAGCTCCTACAAAAGAGCAGTTCCTGTACAAGCCCGGCGCCGGTAACGCCGGGTGTTTCAAAGCCTCGTTTCGTCGCTTGCACCACAACCGTGCAGACGGGCGCGTCACTGATCGGTATAGTGCCGCCCCTCTTCGCGTGAGAGGTCGTCGGTAACGAGGCCATAACCCATGCGAAACCCGAACTAATAACAAACCCGCGAAATAGCTCCGGGACGAAACCTTCGCCTCTCCTGTCGTGCCGCGCGCACACCGGAGTAACACGATGTTTCTGACCGTCCAGCATTTGCTCACACAAAAAACAGCGAGGAAAAATCCATGCTCGAAGTCATCAACGACTTCCTCTCAGGGAAAGTACTGATCGTGCTCATTGTCGGGCTCGGTAGCTACTTCACGATTCGCTCGCGTTTCGTTCAATTGCGTCACTTCTTCCACATGTTCGCGGTGTTCCGCGACAGCCTCAAAGGCAGCGCCGGGCAACTCAGCTCGTTCCAGGCCCTGATGCTCAGCCTTGCCGGCCGTGTCGGTGCAGGCAACATCGCCGGTGTCGGCATCGCCGTGACCCTCGGTGGTCCGGGCGCGGTGTTCTGGATGTGGGTGACAGCACTGGTCGGAATGTCCAGCAGCTTCTTCGAATGCACCCTCGCTCAGGTCTACAAGCGCGCCGATGGTGACGGTCTGTATCGTGGCGGTCCGGCCTACTACATCCAGCACGGCCTGAAGCTCAAAGGCATGGCGGTGGTGTTTTCCGTCCTGTTGCTGGTCACCTACGGCTTCGCCTTCATTGGCCTGCAGTCCTACACCGTGACTCACTCGCTGCAGAACGCCTTTGAATTCAACCCACAACACACCGGTATCGTCCTGGCTGTGCTGCTGGCCATCACCTTCCTCGGCGGCATCAAGCGCATCGCCTCGGTGTCCGACCTGCTGGTACCGATCAAGACCCTGGCCTATATCGGCGTGACCCTGTACGTGATCGGTACCCAGATCGAACACGTGCCAGCCATGCTGGAAACGATCTTCAAGAGCGCCTTCGGCCTCGACCCGGCCTTTGGCGGCCTGCTCGGCAGCGCCATCGTCATGGGCGTGAAGCGTGGCGTGTTCGCCAACGAAGCGGGCCTGGGCAGTGCGCCGAACGTCGCCGCAGTAGCCGCCGTGAAGCACCCGGGCGCCCAGGGCGTGGTCCAGGCCTTCAGCGTGTTCCTCGACACCTTTGTGATCTGCACCTGCACCGCGCTGCTGATCCTGCTGTCGGGCTTCTACACCCCGGGCTTCGAAGGCGACGGCATCGTCCTGACCCAGAACTCGCTGGCCGCCGTGGTCGGTGACTGGGGTCGCATGTTCGTCAGCGTCGCGCTGTCGCTGTTCGTCTTCACCTGCATCCTCTACAACTACTACCTGGGCGAGAACAGCCTGCAGTTCCTCACCCGCAACCGCGCCGCGCTGATGATTTTCCGCGGCCTGGTGCTAGCGCTGGTGGTATGGGGTTCGATGCAGGACCTGTCGACCGTGTTCGCCTTCGCCGACATCACCATGACCTGCCTGGCCTTCGTCAACCTGATGGCCCTGGCCTTGCTGTTCAAGGTCGGCATGCGCGTGATGCGCGACTACGACGAGCAGCGCCGCGCCGGCGTCAAGCAACCAGTGTTCGACTCCAGCAAATTTGCCGATCTGGACCTGGACCTGAAAGCCTGGCCGAACAGCCCGCAAGCTGCCGGCAAGACCGAAGCCGAGCCGCAAGGCGTCCCTGCAGCGCAACGCTGACAGGTGAATGACGGGCGCATCCCCTGCGCCCGTCAGTTACAGTGCAATGCATTACCTGTAGGAGCGGGCTCGCTCGCGAATGCGGTGAATCAGTCAAATATCTTTAGCTGACCCACCGCATTCGCGAGCAAGCCCGCTCCCACATGTCATCTCTTGTGGAGACCTTCAGATGATTTCCAATTCCTTCCCCGCCGCCCAACACGTCATGGTGCTCTACACCGGTGGCACCATCGGCATGCAGGCCAGTGCCAACGGCCTGGCCCCGGCGTCCGGCTTCGAAGCCCGCATGCGCGATTACCTGCACAGCCAGCCTGAGCGGGTGGTGCCGCAGTGGCGCTTCCGGGAAATGTCGCCGCTGATCGACAGCGCCAACATGACCCCGGCCTATTGGCAGCAACTGCGTGAAGCGGTGGTCGATGCCGTGGACGTGCAAGGCTGCGACAGCGTGTTGATCCTGCACGGCACCGACACGCTGGCCTACAGCGCCGCCGCGATGAGTTTCCAGTTGCTCGGCCTGCATGCCCGTGTGTGCTTCACCGGTTCCATGCTGCCGGCGGGCGTCACCGACAGCGATGCCTGGGAAAACCTCGGCGGCGCACTGGTTGCCCTCGGCCAGGGCCTGGCACCGGGTGTGCACCTGTACTTCCACGGCGAACTGCTGGACCCGACCCGCTGCGCGAAAGTACGCAGCTTCGGACGCCATCCGTTCAAACGCCTTGAGCGTCAGGGTGGCGGCGTGAAAGCCACGTCGATCCCCGCCGCATTGAACTACAACCAACCCAAGCAACTGGCGAATGTCGCGGTGCTGCCGCTGTTCCCCGGCATCAGTGCCGGGATTGTCGACGGCCTGCTCGACGGCGGCATCCAGGGCCTGGTGCTGGAGTGCTACGGCAGCGGCACCGGACCGAGCGACAACCCGCAGTTTCTCGCCAGCCTCGGCCGTGCCCGGGACAACGGCGTGGTGGTGGTTGCGGTCACGCAGTGCCATGAGGGCGGCGTGGAGCTGGACGTTTACGAAGCCGGCAGCCGGCTGCGTGGAGCTGGTGTGTTGTCCGGTGGCGGCATGACCCGCGAGGCGGCGTTCGGCAAGTTGCAGGCGTTGCTTGGCGCGGGCCTGGAATCGGCTGAAGTGCGCCGGCTGATCGAACTCGACCTGTGTGGCGAACTGATCTGACACCATGCAATACCCCTGTGGGAGCAAGCCCGCTCCCACAGTTTGATTTGCGTCCGGCATGCAACTTGCTGCGCTCCAGCCATCCCCAGGCTGGAAGATCTTATGCTGCACTCCCACCTCACCACCCTCAACGCGGTCTCGCTGATCCTCAACACCTTCAAGACCGAGGGCCTTCCCGGTGATGCGTTGCTGGCCGGCAGCGGCATCAGTGCCGCGGACCTGAACCGCGCCGACACACGCATCACCACCAATCAGGAAATGCAGGTCTGCGCCAACGCGGTCGCGCTCAAGCACGACATCGGACTCGAACTGGGCCGACGCATGCATGTGTCCTGCTACGGCATCCTTGGTTACGCGCTGCTGACCTGTGCCACCTTCGGTGACGCTTTGCGTCTGGCGCTCCATTATCCGGCGCTGTTGGGAACACTTTTCGAACTGAGCCTGGAAGACGATGGCGAGCGCATCTGGTTCGTCGCCGCCGACTATCGTGAAAGCCCGGCGATGGCGGTGTTCAACGCCGAGTTCTGTCTGGTGTCACTAAAAGTGATTTGCGACGACCTGCTCGGCCACCCCCTGCCGTTGCTCGCCACGCGGTTCGAGCACGCGGCACCGGATTACCGCGACAGCTACGCCGAGCACTTCGACAGCCCGCTGCACTTTGCCGCCCGGAACAACGCGTTCGCCTTCGACCGCCGCTGGCTCGAGCAGCCGTTGCCGCTGGCCGACGCCATCACCCATCAGGCCATGGCCGAGCGCTGCCGCAAACAGAACCTCGAATTCACCGGCCGCCAGGCCTGGCTTGGACGCATCCGCCAGTTGCTCAGCGCCCAGTTGAACGCCGCGCCAGGTCTGGAGGGCCTGGCCCAGCAGATGAAATGCTCGCCGCGCACCTTGCGCCGCCACCTCAAGGACATGGGCAGCAGCTATCAGGAACTGCTCGACGAACTGCGTTTCGAGCGCGCCAAGCAGATGCTGTGTGAGGATCAGTTGCCGATCTACCGCATCGCCGAGACGCTGGGTTTCAGCGAGACCGCGAGTTTCCGCCATGCGTTCGTGCGCTGGAGCGGTGTGGCGCCGAGCCAGTTCCGTCCGCATTGATGTTCCAGTGTGTGTGTGCGGGCTTGCTCGCGAATGCGGAGTGTCAGTCGCCATCAATGCATCTGACACACCGTATTCGCGAGCAAGCCCGCTCCCACAGGGGACGCATTCCATGCCTCGAATCGAGACATGGCTGCATTGAGGGGGGGGTGGGGGCGAATTACGGTCAGATCTTTTGGCCATATCGATCCCCTTTTGGCCTTTCCTGCCGTTCTCCGATTCATCGCGCGCCGCAACACTGGAGGCAACCGAATCAGCCCCGCGGAGAACAACAAATGCTGACGATCTACTCAGACGATCACCACCTGCACCATGGCCGCTGCGAACTCATCGACGGCCAGCTCAAGCCATGTTTCGAGATGCCTTCGCGCGCCGACCACGTGCTGCAACGGGTCAAGAACCAGAGCCTCGGCGCAGTCGAGGCACCAAAGGATTTCGGCCTGGAGCCGATCGCACGGATCCACAGCCGCGACTACCTCGACTTCTTCAAAGGCGCATGGCAGCGCTGGACCGAATTCAACACCGACGGCGACCTGCTGCCCTACACCTGGCCGGCACGTACCCTGCGACAGATCAAACCGACCAGCCTGCACGGCCAGCTCGGCTATTACAGCTTCGATGGTGGCGCACCGATCACCGCCGGCACCTGGCAAGCAGCCTACAGCGCGGCGCAAGTGGCGCTGACCGCCCAGGCAGAAATCCAGCGCGGTGCACCCAGTGCCTTCGCCCTGTGCCGTCCACCGGGACACCACGCCGCCAGCGACTTGATGGGCGGTTATTGCTACCTCAACAACGCCGCCATCGCCGCTCAGGCATTCCTTGACCAGGGCCACAAGAAAGTCGCGATCCTCGACGTCGACTATCACCACGGCAACGGCACGCAGTCGATTTTCTATGCGCGCAGCGACGTGCTGTTCACCTCGATCCACGGCCACCCGGAAGCGGAATTTCCGTTCTTCCTCGGCTACGACGATGAACGCGGCGAAGGCGCCGGTGTTGGCTTCAACTTCAACTACCCGCTGCCCGCCGGCTCCGGCTGGGACGTGTGGAGTGCGGCGCTGGAGCAGGCCTGCAACGAGATCGACAGCTACGACGCCGACATCATTGTCGTGTCGCTGGGCGTCGACACCTTCAAGGACGATCCGATCTCGCAATTCAAACTCGACAGCCCGGATTATCTGGCCATGGGCAAGCGCATTGCCGCGCTTGGCAAGCCAACCCTGTTCGTCATGGAAGGCGGTTACGCGGTGGAAGAAATCGGCATCAACGCGGTGAACGTGCTGGAAGGGTTTGAACAATGAACCGCTTCAAGCAATTGATCGCGCCAGCCCTGTGCGCGGCGCTGCTGAGCAGCGCTGCCGACGCCGAAGAACGCACTCTGCGCGTCTACAACTGGTTCGACTACATCACGCCCAAGGCGCTGGAAGACTTCAAGGCGCAGAACACCCAGACCAAACTGGTCTACGACATCTTCGACACCAACGAAGCCCTGGAAGCCAAGCTGCTGACCGGTAACTCCGGTTATGACGTGGTGGTGCCGTCCAACGTGTTCCTCGCCAAGCAGATCGAGGCCGGGGTGTTCCAGCCGCTGGATCGCAGCAAGTTGCCGAACTGGAACCACCTCGATCCGAAACTGATGAAGCTGATCGAGGCCAACGACCCGGGCAACCAGTTCGCCGTGCCGTACATGTACGGGACCATTCTGATCGGCTTCAACCCGGCCAAGGTCAAGGCCGCGCTGGGTGACAACGCGCCGGTGGACAGCTGGGACCTGATCTTCAAGGAAGAAAACATCAGCAAGCTCAAGCAGTGCGGCGTCGCCCTGCTCGACTCGCCGTCGGAGATCCTGCCGCTGGCCTTGCAACACCTGGGTCTGGATCCCAACAGCAAGAACCCGGCGGACTACGCAAAAGCCGAAGCGCTGCTGATGAAGATCCGCCCGTACATCACCTACTTCCACTCGTCCAAGTACATGGCCGATATCGCCAACGGCGACATCTGCGTCGCGGTCGGCTATTCCGGCAGCTTCTCGCAAGCGGCCAACCGCGCCAAAGAGGCGAAAAACGGCGTGGTGGTCGACATGCGCCTGCCCAAGGAAGGCGCACCCATCTGGTTCGACATGCTCGCGGTTCCCAAGGGTGCGAAGAACACCGAGGACGCCTACACCTTCATCAACTACTTGCTGCAACCGGCAGTGATTGCCCCGGTCAGCGACTTCGTCGGCTACCCGAACCCGAACAAGGACGCCACCGGACTGGTTGATCCGGCGATCCGCAACAACCCCAACCTGTACCCGACCGACGCGGCGATGAGCACGCTCTATACCCTGCAACCACTGCCGCGTGAGGCCGAACGGGCACGCACACGGGCCTGGACCAAGATCAAATCAGGCACCTGAGCCCATCAGGTAAATCAAGACCCGCGCCCTGCGGGTCTTTTTTTTCCGGCGATAACTATGTACCACCTGCCGCCATCGCCACGGCCATAACTTGCTGTCGTCCGGCGCTGTCCATCGCAGCGGCCGCTAACGTCAGACAAGGATACGGTCATGCCAGAAAAACCGGCGCCCAGCGCCATTGATGTACTCAGCCAACTGGTGAGCGGCCCCTCGCTCAGTGAGGTGGCCGCGAATGCCTTGCACCCTGCCCTTGCAAAGTCGTACCCGCGACAGGACATCGATCCGGCATTGGCAATGATTGCCACGCCGACCTGGCGGTCCGACGGACACAAAGTCGTGGCGGGCCCCTACCATTTCGAGTCGCTCACCGATGCACTGGTGCGGCTGACCCTGTCTGGCACCGCGATCACACTCATGGACGGCGAACATTTTCTCACCGAACAACCGGACGTCATGCCTTGCGTCCAGTTACCCGTAGACATCAAAGCGATTGGCGCCTTGCTCAACGAACTCGCTCCGCTGCTGCTCACGGCGCTGGAAGAGCAGCAGATCGACTACTGGAACGAAACCATCAGCCCTTCCGTACCGCGCTGGCACCAACTTTCAGAGACCTTGCAGCAGGTGTGGAACGTCAGCGCCGACAACGGTTGGGATGCCGATCAACGAGCAATGGCGCTTGGCGTTTTCAACAACCCGGATAAAACCGCACGGGCGCTCAAGGACATCTATCAGACCCGCACCTGCCTGATCGATCTTGATCTGGGCGAAACCACCGACCGTACCCATCTCAATGTCCTCGACACAGCCGTTCTGATCGGCAGCAAAGGCGCGCGGACAATTATCCTCACGCATTCGGTCCCTCAGGGTTTCCAATGCTTCGACAGTTTCACCGACCTGGAAAAGTCGTTGCAGTGGCCTTTGGAACCGGGCGCCGAGACGATCCACGTGCAATGGCGGCTGTTCGAGCCAACAGGTAATTTTTTCGATCAACAAGCCTGCGCACTGATTGCGCTGGAAGCCCAGGCAATCGGTGAGGTCGATTTTTTCAAGCGCCGTAATGATTCGATTGCTCTCGCCCATCTGGGCAGCGGCGCCAGTCCGGCCGCCGGCGAATCAAACCTTTCCCGCCGCTTCACCCACACCGAACACGCCCTGCCGTCCTGGCTGGACAATGCCTGCGCCGCAGACCAGACCCGCTACAGCCGGCACCTGCTGGATCTGGTCGCCGTGCAGCAGCAGAGTTCGGGGAAGACGTTTCAAAATGAAATTCCCGACATTCAGACATTTACCCTGGACCAGCTGAGAAAGGCGATCAACCGAGCTCCGACCCAGAGCTTCAAGCTGCAGGATGTGGAAATAACCGATACCAGCGTGGTGGTCTGGGGCACGTTTGTCGCACCGCAGCAGCCGCAGACCCTGACCTTGTCCGTGGTCGATCTGGCGCTGCAGAATCTGGCCGGTTTGCCACTCGGTGACCTGTCGGTGGGCTATCGCAACAGCAAGACACCGGTGCCTGTATGGATGACCGCCACGTACCTGAAAAACCTGGTCACTGCGGTCGATATCGGCAAGACCTATCCGCAGTTGCTTGAGCAACGCCTGGTCAAAGACAAGACCCAGGCTGCACGCCTGCAGCAGCTTTACAGTCGACAATTGCCCGTTGAGTTGTCGTTGCTGGCGCTGCAACACAAGATCCGCGGCGAAGCAGGCGTTGATGAGCAAGGTTATCGCTACGTCGTGGCGGCGCTGGCCACAGAGTCGGCAGACAGACGCGTAGACGGCGAGGACATCGTCGTGCGCCCGCTGGCATTCATCACCGGCGACAAGGCCGGCAAGAGCCCGGACGACGTGCTCAACATGTTCGTGATCGGCCCACGCGATGCGCACAAGGGTCCGTGCCTGCTCTATCGTCCGTTGTTCGATGCACCGCTGCTGCAATACCCTTCAAAGGCAAATCTGCTGTATGCGCTCAAGCATTCGAACACTCTGCGCCAGTCGGTACTGGCCTGGTTGCCGGACAGCGTACGCTTCGATTATTCGCAATACGTTTTTCCCGGAAGCCTGCCTTCGGTCTGGACCCTGCCGCAACTGTTGATTGACCCCGGTTCGGCTTCAGATAACCGGGCAGGCGTGACACTGGGTAACCGCGTGATCGAGCCGGACGTACTGGCAAATCTGTTCAAAGCCAACGCCGACGCACTGATCACCTTGGCCGATCGCGTGTCCGTGTCGAATGTCGAGGCACGCTGGGCGACGCTCAAGCGCGGCGGCTGGGCGTTGTTCAATGCGGCGCTGCCATTTCTGGGGCGTAGCGTCGGCACTGCGGCGTGGATCTGGCAAATCATGGACGACCTGCAAGAAGTCACCGATGCGCAAAACCAGCAGCAACCCGTGGCATGGACCGCACTGACCGACATCCTGCTGTCGCTGGGTATGGCGCTCGCGCATCGAGCGGCGACACGCGAGCAACCGCAACGAGCCTCATCTGTCGCCCTACCAGAGAAAATCCCCTCCGGCAGTAAACCTGTCGCGCCCGCCAGCATTCGCTTCAGTCGCCTCGCGGATATCAGTGGCGCTGAACTGCCAGGCAATCACGAGTTGTCGCTGCACGTGCTGGGTGCACTGGAACAATCAGCCTCGAGCCTGGGCACGATACTCGACAGCCTGAAAGTAAGCCGACCGGAACCCTTGGCAGCAGCAGCGACCGAGGGCGCATACCGTCACCTTTGCAGTGCCGGGCAAAAGTGGTACGCCGAGGTCGGCGAACGCTGGTTCGAAGTTGCTCTTAATGACAATGAAGATGTGCAGATCATCGACACGCGCCAGCAACCGACGCGCACCGGGCCGCTGTTGATCGCCAATGCGCGAGGGCAATGGTTTGTCGATTTACGCTTGCGTCTGCGCGCCGGCGGCCTCAACAGTCAACGCGCAAAACTGCGCAAGCAGAACGCCGAACAATTGCGGCAGATAAAACGCGACATTGCTGTATTCGATGCAGGCCTGGCCGGCAAGCACAGCGAGATGGTCAACGCAAGACAAGCCATGCTGGAGGCTACCGCACCAGATGCTGAAGGCGCCCGTCAGGCGTTTCTCGACACGCTTGATACTCAGGTAAAGGAGTACAGCCCCCATATCGACAGCCTGAAGGCACTGAATCTTCTCGAAGCGGTACCCAACTATCGCAGCGCAATGCTCGAACGACTTTCCTCGCAATTGTTCCTCATGCAGAACTGGATCGATGAGACCTACGTAGCCTTTCGCGAGAATCTGGCACAGACGCTCGAGCTGCTTGACGAGGACCCCATCGAAGCCACAGAAGACCGTTCCGAACCTTTCGAAAAGATGTCTGACCTGACGCAGGGCATCATCGACAAAATCGAATTTGCCCATACCCGTTTCGCCGAGTTGAACCTGCTTGGCAAAGAAGCCGTTGATGTCGCCCGACACTACAAAGCCAGGCTGCCGAAGTTCTCGCTGGAAGACTTGAAGCTGCTGCAAATCACTCTGGGTCAGGAGCTATGTCTGTCGGCCGCTGAGGGAGAATCTCGCGAAGCAGCACGTACCGCCCTGGAAAATCTCGTCGAGGATGCCTCTCTGAACATTCAGAGCGTGCTCGACTTGAGCGCCGAAGAAAGTTTCAACCAGCTCGGTGAGCGCGTGGAAGCGATGAACAATCTGGTGGAACAGTTCGACGTCATCGACCAGCGGTTTGGCGACCTTGTCAGTGAATATCCGCAGTATCTGGTCAGCGAACGCCTCGAGCAGGTAAAACGCCACGTCGGCGGATTTCAACAGGATGCCGTACAGCAGCTTTCCAACCTGTTGCGCGAACAACGCCTGGTAGAGCCCGTTGCCGGGCCATCAAAATCGTCGACGCCGCCGGTGCGTAAAATCATCAAGACTCGCTACAAAGGCACACTGGTCGGTCAGCCCAGGCGCAGTGGTGGTGGGCAGGATGGCGATCTGGTCGACGTCGTGGCGCCATTGACCGGTAAAGTGATTGCTACCTTTCACGAGAAAACCCCGGGCAACTGGGTCGAGAGAGTTCCCGCCAAACCGGTCGCATTACCAAAGCCAGGTCCTGGGCTCTCTAAGAGCCTGCAGGGCGCCAGGGAATTACTCGACGAACTGCCAGCCTTCAGGCAGCGCACCCAGTCACACATCGCACGGGCGCAACGCAATCCCATTGAGATCGAGGAGATCTATTACCTGCACGCCACGCGCCTGCGCGATGCCATGGATAAGATCGACAAGGCACTCACCTCAGGCAATCACGTCGAAAGCAAAACCGCTTCCGCTACCGAAGTGCGCCAGCAACTCGAAAGCGAAGCCACGGCACTTTATGCCAGAGGTCGAGCGGCCCGGATCGAAATCACCAAACAACAGGCGCCGACTGCTGCGCGAGTCGAATGGTTGTACAGCAAGCAGGAGGTGACGATTACTCGATCCACCGAACGCCGCCGGCTCAAAGGCCCGCGCAAAGACTACCTGCTCGAATACCCGATTCTCGACAAACAGAGCGGTAAAGTCCTGTGGTACGCCCACTTTCACTACGCCAACCTTGACGATCCGTTGCCGTCATTCACCGCCGCGCATTTGAAAACCGTCGAGCAGCGCCGGCTGGGCGGTGCCTTTGTCGAGCGTGAGGGCCGCAGTAATCAGGAATTGATCGCCATCCACCGCAGCGCCATAAGCCATACCCAGGCCGCTACATTGTTCTTTTCCTGATCACTCAACCGGATCAATCGCCCGCCATGTGCGGGCTTTTTTTCATCCTATATATATCTACCACCCGCGCTATTGGACGCCTCGCTAATGTCCGTGGCAGGCGGCATTTGCCGACCGTCCACCTTCTAACCGGTGCCTGACCAATGAGTGAAACCAACCGAACGATCATCGCCCCGCCGCTGCTCAAAAAAAGCCGACTGGTGGAACAGACCAGCAGCGGGCCGACCTTGCAAGAGGCTGCTGTAGAGATGCTGCGCAAGGCCCTGAAGACCACCCTTGCGCAATTGCAGATCGATCCGGACGACATCATGTTGATGACGCCTGTCTGGTATCAGCAAGGGCAAAAACTGCTCAGTCACAGCAGCCAATTCGAATCACTGCCCCACGTACTGGCGCGCCTGGCGTTTACCGGCGAGACCGCCAACTACATAGAAGGCGAACACTTTCTGACGGTGGCACCCGAGATGGAAGACCCGGTCCATTTACCCGTCGGTATGGATGCAATCAGTACAATGCTCAATGAAAACGCGCCGGCATTGTTTCTCGCTTTCGCTCAAAGCCAGTTGGACTACTGGAATGCCACCGAAGAACAAGTACCGCGCTGGCAACACTTGGCTGACACCCTGAAAGCAACGCTGAATGTGCAGTCAATCGCAGGCTGGGATGCCAACGAATGCAGCCTGGCACGTCATGTCTCGGCATTTCCGGACAAGGCTTCGCGCGCAACAACGCATGCAGGTCTGTCGGATGTGCGCGCCAGCCTGATCGATCTCGACTTCGCCTTCGAGTTGGCGGAAGGCAATCAGACCCGCCACCTGATGGTCGCCGGCGCACTGGTGTTGACGGCGAAGCTGGGCAGCCGGGAACTGGTCACGATGTACACCATCGATGAAGGCTTTGAATCGTTCAGCTCCCTGGCGGAACTGGGCGCCACCCTGCCTGAACGAATCGACATGGATCTGAGTGGTCAGACCTTGAAATGGCGATTGTATGAACCCGATGGCAATATCTTTGACGCGTTGGTCCGGGCACTGGTGAGCTGCCAGATCGATTCGATCGACGCGCTTGACCCGATGAGCCGCTCGCCGCTGATAAGGTTCATTTCCCCCCAAGAGCACGGCGGTCATGAAGAAATAGCCAATGATCCGCGTGCCGGGGTTCTCGACGAGGCCATCCCCGACTGGCTGATTACCGGATCACTGGACGATATCCAGGCCTACAGCGGTTACCTGACAGAACTGGGCAGGCTGAGAGACGCCGACAGCGATGCCTTCGACGTCAACAAGATTGCGCTTATCGCCGACTATGCCCAGCAGCAAATGCGCGACGCCATTATCGCCGCCAAGCCCGCCAAAGAGCCTGCGCTACTGCGTCCGGATCAACTACGGATCACCGTCACCCAGAGCTTCGAGGCCGGCGGATTGACCTTGCCCGATCCTTTCAGCACTCGCGTGCAGACACTTGGCGAATTCGCTCTGCATAACACCCGACCCTACCTCGCCAAGGTCGCCTACGCTGACGCGGCGCCCACGCCGGGCTGGCTGACCCTGGATCTGCTGGTGCGCCTGGCAGGCGAGGTCGACATCGGCAAAAACTATCCGAAACTGATCAAGACCAGCTTGATCGACGATGCGTCTCAGGCGCGGCTTTACCAGACCCGCTACTGCCAACAGTTACCCCTGTTGCTGCCGCTGCTGGCGCTGGAATGCAAACTCAAGCGCCAGGGCGATGTCGACGAGCAGGGTTATCGCCAGGTTCGCCAGTTGATCAAATCGATTGCCGACAACCGCGCCGTCGCTGACTGGCCGGTGCAAATCCGTCCCTTGGCGTTTATGCCGCGCTTTCGCCCGGGCAGCACTCCCGACACCGTTGCGAACATGTACATCATCGGGCCACCTGCGGGTAAGGACGGCCCCTGCCTGCTTTATCGGCCACTACTCGATCAACCGTTGCGGCAGTTTCCCTCCGCGCAGAACATGCTGTATGCGTTCTACCAATCCGGCGAACTGCGTGACTCGGTACTGGCCTGGCTGCCCAACCGATCCTTGAGTTTCGACTACGCCCAATACGTTTTTTCCAGCGGGCTGCCCTCGCCCTGGACCATCACCGAACTGGCTTTCGAACCTTTCATCCACCTTGACCTGACGGCGGCCGTGACTCTCGCCGACACACCAATGAGCGGCGACATCTACAAGACCCTGTTCACCAGCCACAGCCAGGCACTGGCTGATCTTGCCGATCGCCAGTCGACCTCCAATGCCGAGCGCCGCTGGGCGATCCTGGCAGACAGCGGCTGGGCGATATTCGGCGTCGCGGCCAATTTTCTCAGCGGTCCGGCCGGCACCGCTGTCTGGGTCTGGCAAACCATCAGCCAGATCCAGCAGGCGCTGGATGCCCGCGACCAGGGGGATACGTCCGCTGAATGGTCATCGATCGGTGATGTTCTGCTGACGCTGGGCATTCTGCTTGGGCAGCGCATCGCTGTTCGTCGGCTTCGGCTTTTCAACCCGTGGCGTGAAAGCAAAGCGCTCAAGCATGCGTCTGGCACCGAATTGCCCCGGCCTGCGCCGCTGCTGCGCAAGGAGCCGAAAATTACGCATGACAACACGCCCATCACTACACCATTGCCCAAGGCTCACCTTTCTTTGCTGGCGCCAGCGACACTGACGCGCATCGACTCGCAAAGCGCTTTTTTGAAAACCATCGATCATATGAAGGTGACCAAGCCCTCCCTGCCCAAAGGCGCGCGCCCCAATGCCGAGCATCTCTACGAGTCCGCAGGCAAGCTGTACGCCCAGGTAGGCGAGCGCTGGTTTCAAGTCAGCGCACAAGTCGACGAACCGGTATTCGCGCTTGATCCGGCCGACCCTGCTCACCCGGGTCTGAGCATCCGTTTCGACACCAAAGGCGCTCGCTGGCACTGGGAACTCCGGTTGCGCCTGCGCGGCGGTGGGCCGACCGGACGTATCGAAGCACTGCGCCGCGAAAAGGCCAAACGCAAGGCTGACACGTGGAAAGAACTGCATCGGTTCATCGAACAGGAAGCCGGCCGCAAGGCCAACCTGAGCGATGCCTTGAAGCCTCTGGAAGAGGCTGACGAGCAAACACCCATGTCCGATGCTGAAATCACGCTCTACATCACCAAGGCCGATGAACTCGCCAGTTCCTACACCGGGGCGCTGGCAACTCTGGAGCAGTGGCGTGAAGCCGGCGGTGCCGGGGTGTTTTATCAGTCGCAACTGATGCGCATGACAGTCGAACAGCACCGCTTCCTCAGCGGCTGGCTGCGCATGAAGCTGCGCGAATACGTAAAAATCGTCTTGCCACAGCTCAACACGGCAGAGCCAGCGCAAACCCGTTCACGCCAGGTCCAGATGACGGCGGCGCGCAACGCCATCGCCGTGAGCGACGAAATGGTCGAGCGCCTCGATCGACTGCACGCTTCGATCGAAAGGTTGAATCATCACTCCGGCGTCACTCAGAAAGTCGCTGGCGACCTCAGGAGGCTGCTGCCTTCTTTCTCGCGTAGAGACCTGCACGCCAATGAAATCGGCATGTCCATCGAACTGTCATTGCGCGAGGCACCGGACAGCGTTCTGGATCCGCTGCGGTTGTTGATTGTGCCGGCTTTCGAGGGCGCGGCCGACGCCGGACATGCTTTGATCGAACGACGCAACACGGCGCAACCCGCCGAGACACAAGCACTGGCTGTGGTGAGGCTCAGTGCATTGGTCGACCGTCTGGCAGATGCCAAGCGGCGCCTGCAAGAGGTCTTTGACAGTTCCGCAGCGCACCTGGAAACTCAACGTTTCCAGCGGGTTCAGCAGTTGGTGAACGAGTTTCACGAATTGGCCCGTGAGCGCCTGCTCCAGGCATTGCCGGAACCGGAAGAGCTTCCGGTGGCGGCGATGGCCAGACTCGAACCGGCCCCCTCGGCTTCACGTGCGGTCGGTCGGGTCAACCGCGCACGGCCACAGGTCATCGAACCTCGCAGGGCGGCTCCCGAGCCACCACCGGTGGCCGAGCAAATGCCCATCGTGCGTGCTGCGGCCAGGCGCCTGTTACCCGTAGCGGCTCTGGGCGACGAACCGCTGGTTGACAACGCCATGTCGATGATCGCCGGGCTTGAAGCGTTCATCAAACGCCTGCGCATCGATGCGCAACGACCCTCGCGAATTCCGGCCGACATGAAGGATCTGTTCGATCAACAGGCCACTCGCCTCGATCAGGCGGCGCTGAGTGTTGATGAAATATTCGCGCGCAGACGTGCCGATTTTCCGATTGCAACCCTGAGTGCCGAACTGCGCACAGCAGCGACACGTTTGCGCCGCGAAGGCATCAGTGTCTACGGCAGTATGCTAACCGGACGCCGTCCGCGAGAAAGCTATCTGCAATGGTTGCACGAACACAATCTGGTGCAGATCGTCAGAGACGAACGTGGCCGCATTCGCACGAAACAACGCAAAGATTTTTTTCAGGAGTATCGGGTCCTCGACGTCAGCCGCCAGAACAAAACCCTATGGGTCGCGCACTTCCATTACAACAATCTGGCTGATCCGGATGAGCAGTTCACTGCCGCGCATCTGAAATTTGCCGACAGTTATCTGCAAAATCTGTCGAGCAAATCGCGTCAAGACCTGGAGCACTTCGATGCGGTGGATAATCTGCTGCGCCGGATCGTCACTCCAGCGGTACGGGATCTGTTTCTCCATCCGCAACATGCTGGCCCCGCAGTAGTATAAAAACGCCGACGCGATCACTCACACCAGACACTGCGCAAGCGTGCCAGAGCCGCTTCAATTTGCGGCTCCGGCACAGCGGCGAAGCCCAGTACCAACCCGGCGCACTGCTGCGCTGGCCGAGGCGAGTCGGGTAACCAATAGCTGCTCAGGCCGTTGACCTCGACGCCCACCTGTTCGGCCTGGGCAATCAGCTCGCGTTCGCGGGCAACGCTTGCCACCGGCACCGTCAGGTGCAAGCCTGCGGCCACCGCCGGCAAGCTGCCAACGCCGGCGATATTTCCCGGCCAATGCGCCAACAGGCAGTTGCGCCGGCTCAGGGCGGCACGGCGCATGCGTCGGATGTGTCGCTGAAAATGCCCAGCGGCCATGAATTCAGCCATCACCGCCTGAGTGCTCACTTCGGAATGACGCACGTCCACCGCTCGCCGCCTTGCGAAAGCTTCGACCAGCCCGGCCGGCAACACCAGATACCCCAGGCGCAATGCCGGGAACGCCACCTTGCCGAAGGTCCCGACGTAAAGCACACGGCCTTGCCGATCCAGCGCCGCCAGCGGGGCCAGTGGTGCACCGCTGTAGCGATACTCGCCGTCGTAGTCGTCTTCGATGATCCAGCCCTGACTTCGCTCAGCCCAGGCCAGCAGTTCCAGCCTGCGCGCCAGGCTCATGACCACCCCGGTCGGGTACTGGTGAGAGGGGGTGACATAGGCCAGCCGGCAGTCGGCAACTTCAGCCAATGCCCGACAATCGATGCCCTCGTCATCCACCGGCACGCCGTGCAAACGACCGCCAGCCACTGCGAAGGCGTGGCCGGCGGCCCGGTATCCCGGATTTTCTATCCCGACCGCATCGCCCGGAGCCACCAGCAGCTGTGCACAAAGGCTAATACCCTGTTGCGCACCACTGGTGATCACAATTTGCTCAGCAGAACACTGCATGCCGCGCGAACTGCGCAAGTAGGCGGCGATCATGCCGCGCAGTCGCGCGTCGCCTGCCGGATCGCCGTAGCACAGTTGCTGTAAATCCGGTTTTCGCCAGAAAGCCGCATTGAGCTTGGCCCAGACCTCAAAAGGAAACAGATCAAAGGCTGGCACACCGACTCGAAAAGCACGCGGCGGACCACTCGGAGGCAGGGCCAAATGGTTCTTTTCGATACGCGCAAACGTATCGCTGTGGATAACTTTACTGGATGAAACTACAGGTAAATCCAGCCAATTTGTGGATAAGGTTGTGGGTAAGCCTGTTGAAAACCCTGTGGATACTTTTGTGGATAGTTTTTTCGGCGAGCTGGGCGCTTGGGGTAATTGCGCAACGTAAGTGCCGTCCCCTACTCGCCCTTCGATGAACCCCTCGGCATACAGCTGATCGTAGGCGCGCACCACGCTATTGCGAGAGATGGCCAATGCCGTCGCCAGATCGCGACTGGCCGGCAATCGCGTGCCGCTGGCCAGACGTCCATCCAGTACGCGCAGACGCAAAGCCTGGTAGAGCTGACGACTCAAACCCTGACGGCGATCGAGTTCAATGCCGGCCGGATTGAACGGCATCGACAGGGTAGTTTGCTCAGGCATGGCAATGGACCTATGAAATTGGCCATCAATGGCTCTTACAACAGACCAATAGCCTGCCTAGGATGCAGGCATTCGCCAAGGAAAATCTGTCCATGTACACGCCGCGCGCCTTCGCCATCGAAGAACTGTCCCAACTGCACGAACTGATCCTCGCCAGCCGCCTCGCCATTCTGGTCACCCACGGCGAAAACGGCCTGCAAGCTAGCCATGTGCCGGTGCTGCTGCATTGCGAGCAAGGCGAGTACGGCACGCTGTACGGACACCTGGCCCGCGCCAACCCGCAGTGGAAAGACCTGCGCGACGGTGCCGAGGCCATGCTGATTTTTGCCGGCGCCGATGCCTACGTCAGCCCGGGCTTCTACCCGAGCAAAGCCGAACACGGCAAAGTCGTGCCGACCTGGAACTACATCGCGGTGCACGCCTATGGCCACGCCGAAACCTTCAGCGACGGCGGACGCCTGCTCGACATCGTCAGCACCCTCACTGACCGACACGAAGCCGGCCGCGCCCAGCCGTGGTCAGTCAATGACGCGCCCGCCGATTACATCGACGGCATGCTTAAAGCGATTGTCGGTTTTGCCATTCCCATCGACCGTCTCGAAGGCAAGCGCAAACTCAGCCAGAACCGCAGCGCCGCAGACATTGCCGGGGTGCGCGAAGGCCTGGCCGCCAGCCCTGAAATCAATGATCAAACCCTCGCCCAACTGATGCGCTAAGGAAATCACCATGAGTCAGATCGACATCCGCCAGGTCAGCGCCGCCGACCACGCCGCATGGCTGCCGTTGTGGCAGGCCTACCTGAGTTTCTACAACGGCGAACTGCCGGACGCGGTGACCGACAGCACCTGGCAGCGCTTCCTCGATCCGAGCGAACCGACTCACGCAGCATTGGCCTGGGCCGATGGCAAAGCGGTCGGCATGGTGCATTACATCTATCATCGCTCGAACTGGAGCATCGAAAACTCCTGCTACTTGCAGGACTTGCTGGTGGCCGAGCAAACCCGTGGAACCGGCGTCGGCCGTCTGCTGATCGAACACGTTTACGCCACGGCCAAGGCTGACGGCTGCTGCAAAGTGCACTGGCTGACCCACGAAACCAACGCCACTGCGATCCAGCTCTACGAGCGCATCGCCGAGCGCCCGGGATTCATCCAGTTTCGCAAAGCCATTTAAGGAGACGCACGCATGAGCATTTCACCGGCCGACTGGAAAGGCGTCCCCGCCCCCACCGCCACCCTGCTTGAAGGACGCTTCATTCGCCTCGAACGACTCGACCCGGCGTGCCACGAGGACGAGCTGTTCAACGCCCTCGAAGGCCCCGGTGCCGACCCGAAGCTCTGGGACTATTTGCCCTACGGACCGTTTCCGCAACGCAGCGTTTTCAATGACTGGCTGAACAACCATGCGGCCAGCAGCGATCCGTATTTCTTCAGCGTCGTCGACCGCACCACGGGTCAGGTGCAAGGCATTCTGAGCCTGATGTCGATTGTCCCGGCCCAGGGCCGCATCGAAATCGGCCACGTCACCTTTGGTGCACCGATGCAGCGTTCACCGAAAAGCACCGAGGCGGTATACCTGCTCGCCAAATATGCGTTCGCCTTGGGTTACCGTCGCCTGGAATGGAAATGTAACAACGGCAACGCCCGCTCCAAATACGCCGCCGAGCGCCTGGGCTTCAGCTTCGAAGGCGTGTTCCGCCAGCACATGGTAGTCAAGGGCCAGAACCGCGATACCGCGTGGTTCTCGATTCTGGATTCGGAGTGGCCAGCGATTGCGGCAGGGTTCGAACGCTGGTTGAGTGATGAAAACCAGACGCCGACCGGGCAGGTGAAAGGGTTGGTCGAGTGCCGTTCCTGAGTCTGTAATCAAAGGATCGCAGGCTGCGATCCTTTGATTTTTGTTCAAGCGAGCTTTTGCGCAAGCACCGCAATGTGTTCCGGACCGATCCCGCAGCAGCCGCCCAAATGGCTGGCGCCGCGCTGCTGCCAGTCCTGCGCCCAATGCAGATACCCCGGCGGATCCAGATCCTCACGCAACGGGTCGAGGCCGTCGTTGGCCGTCGCCTCCTTCGGTTGTGGCGGAAACGCATTGGCATACGCGCCAATGTGAATCTGCACGCCCAAACGTTCGAAGGTGTCGCGCGCCGCATCAATCGCCGCGCCGATCACTTCCGGCTGGCTGCAGTTGAACAGCAGCGTCTCCACGCCCAACTCCGCCGCCACCGCCGCTGCTTCGGCCACCGGTTCACCGGAACGCAGACGCGGCACCTCATCGGTATCTTCGTCCTTCAGCGTAAACGACAGCCAGAACGGCTTGCCGTCCTTCGGCAGACCGGCACGGATCGATCGCGCCTCGATGATCGAACTCTGGGTTTCCGCCAGCCACAGGTCGACATGGGGCGCCAGGCCGTTCACCAGTGGCGCCAGCAACTCGTTCACCCGCGACGCCTCGAACAGGTCCGGACGATAAGACCCGAACAGCGGCGGCAACGAACCTGCCACTCGCACCGCTTTGCCCGATGCCTGCACCGCACGCTGCGCCAACTCACCGGCCAACGCCGCCAGTGCCTCACCTTCAGCAGCAAACCGCGCTTCGCCAATGTGAAACGGCACCACTGCATAACTGTTGCTGGTGATCACGTTGGCGCCACTGGCGATGTAGGCGGCGTGTACTGCTTCAACCGCTTGCGGCGCCTCGATCAAAGCCAGCGCCGACCACTCGGGCTGCCTGAACGGTGCGCCGGCGCGCTGCAACTCACGGCCCATGCCGCCATCAAGAATTACCGCGCTTGCTGTGCCCATATGCGTTTCACTCATAAGCTTATGAAAATTGCTCACTACCAGAGTAGTTCTTATAACTATTTAATACGCACCATTCGGTTAATAACAACCCCTTTTTTTCAGGTGTCGACTGTGAAACTTCAACCGCTACTGGCCCTGGGCCTGACGATTCTGGCCGCCTCCACTCAAGCCTTCGGCGGCGCCACACTCGACCGCGTCGAACAGAAAAAACAACTGGTCGGCGTGCTGATGGAAAGCTACCCGCCCTTCTCGTTCCTCAATGACCAGAATCAGCTCGACGGTTTCGATGTGGACGTCGCCAAAGCCGTGGCGGATAAACTCGGGGTCAAGCTGCGCCTGGAAACACCGTCCTGGGACGTTATTGCCGCCGGCCGCTGGAGCGGGCGCTATGACATCTGCATCTGCTCCATGACCCCGAGCAAGGCCCGCGCCGAAGTGTTCGACTTCCCGGTCGAGTATTACGCCTCACCGGCAGTGATCGTGGTCAACGCCAAGGACGATCGCATCCACGGCGCCAAGGACCTGAGCGGCAAGAAAGTCGGCCTGACCAGCGCCTCCAGCTACGAAAGTTACCTGAACAAGAACCTGATCATCGAAGGCGCCGAAGACACGCGTCTGCAATACCCGTTCGAGGATGTGCAGATCGCCCCGTACGATACCGACAACGTTGCCTTTCAGGATCTGGGCCTGGGTGCCGGTGTGCGCCTGGATGCAATCCTCACCAACCTGGTGACCGCGCAGCCGCGCCTGAATCAGGACCAGCGTTTCAAACTGGCCGGCGCGCCGCTGTACTCGGAACCCAACTCGGTCGCCATTGAAAAGGGTGACGCGCAATGGGACGCCAAGGTGCGCGAGGTGTTTGCGCAACTGAAACAGGACGGCACGCTGAGCAAGCTGTCGCAGAAATGGATCGGCGCCGATATCAGCCAATGACTGCCTTCCCGACCCCTCCACAGCCGCCACAACCGGTGGCTGAATCGCGCCTGCAACGGCTGTTCGGTTTCCGCACGCGCCTGTACCTGACGTGGGCGGCGATGTTCAGCCTGTTTGCCGGTTTTTTCCTGAGCTTCGACCTGAAGCTCTCGATCATCCTCGACAAATTGCCGAACCTGCTTGGCGTGCACCTGGCACCCAACGGCTTTTTGCAGGGCGCAGCGCTGACCTTGTTTCTGTGTGCCTGCGCCATCGTCGCCTCGTCATTGCTGGGCTTCGTCACCGCTCTGGCACGCCTGTCGAAAAGCGCCGTGGCATTCGGCATTGCCAGCTTCTACACCTCGTTCTTTCGCGGCACGCCGTTGCTGATCCAGATCCTGCTGATCTACCTCGGTCTGCCACAACTGGGCGTGGTGCCCGGCGCGGTGGTGGCCGGGATCATTGCCCTGTCGCTGAACTATGGCGCGTACCTCAGTGAGATCTTCCGCGCCGGCATCCTCGGCGTGCCCTATGGTCAGCGCGAAGCCTCGTTGGCGCTGGGCATGCGCGAGAGCGTGATCTTCTGGCGCATCACCCTGCCCCAGGCCATGCGCACCATCATCCCACCGACCACCAACCAGTTCATCTCGATGCTCAAGGACTCGTCACTGATCTCGGTGATGGGTGTGTGGGAAGTGATGTTCCTGGCCCAGTCCTACGGGCGCTCGAGCTACCGCTACATCGAGATGCTGACCACAGCGGCGCTCATTTACTGGCTGATGTCGATCGGTCTGGAATTGATCCAGGCACGGATGGAGCGCCATTACGGCAAGGCTTACGTGCGTCGCAGCTGAGTAGATCCGACAGCAGCCTGAGCAACGGCATGA
This sequence comes from Pseudomonas sp. P8_229, assembly GCF_034008635.1. Lineage (NCBI taxonomy): Bacteria > Pseudomonadati > Pseudomonadota > Gammaproteobacteria > Pseudomonadales > Pseudomonadaceae > Pseudomonas > Pseudomonas sp. P8_229. Next base: position 2,867,313 of record NZ_CP125378.1, read on the forward strand.
GCCTGGTGCCAGGCATGACGGTTGGCTGGAAACACACCTACGGCGAGATCCGCAGCAACAGCCGCAATCACGGGCTGATCGGACAGTGGCAGATGAGTTTCTGATCATTACCAGCGGCTAGCGGCGACACAACCTGTAGGAAAGGACGACGGATCGGGAAGATGTGATCGGAAATTCTGCGCCGGGCTGCCCTTTTCCGCAGATCAAACCGACGCAGCCCGCAGCACCGTGCGAACCAGCTGACATCGGCGTCTGCCGGCGCCAACTTAGAGTTTGGCCTCCTTCCACGAGAGGCTGAACTCGATGCCCGTTCAATTCCACTATCGACCTACACACCTGACACTGGCCATTGCCCTGGCACTGGGATGCACTGATCTATCCATGGCTCAGGAGGCACCGCTCGACATTCAAGACACCTCGTCCGCCCCTCCAGAAGCACTCAAGTCAGCGATCGATGCTTTCACCCATCATCCAGACACCGTTCAACTGAAGGTCAGCAAAGCCTATACGGCGCAGGATGGTGTGGCTCTGGCACTCGATGGGCGCAACGACCTTGTCACAGTGCAATCACGTGGCAGTTTCGCCGGACTGGTCGATGGTGGCGGAGGCGAAAACCTGCTGCAACTCGACGCGAACAAGAAAGGCACGCTGGGTGAAACCCGTAACTTCAGCGGGTTGGAGGTCAGGCGCGGGAGCTGGACACGCAACGGACCAGGTGATTTCAGCCTAGGGGTACTGGTTCATCCGAGGGCCTTGCTGGTCAACGACGGGCATATTCTCGGCACGGCAATGACCGAGGGCATCCTGATCAACAAAGGTGCGATCAGCGGCGGCGCTGCTGTCGAGTCAGGAGGAGACCTGACCAATCAGGGCCTCATTGACGGCATTGTGAATGTCCATGAGAACGGCCACTTTGCCGGCAGTGGCGCGGTGAACCATTTGAACGTATACGGACGCATGAGCGTCGACGATGTATACGGCGCGCCCAAAGTCGCGGGAGACCTGAGTCTTTCCCGCACCGCCGTACTGGCTTATGCCGTGGAAGCCTCCGGTAATAGCCCGACCGTGTTCGTCAAAGGCACTGCCCATCTGGGCGACGCCACCCTGAAGCTGGTGACCGCCGGCGATTATCCGCAAAGCAGTCAACACACCATTCTTGAGGCGGGAAAGGTTGAAGGGCAGTTCGGCACCGTCGAAAACGATCTGGCGTTCATGACTCCCACACTGCATTACGAAGCACAACGCGTAGGCTTGCTCTACACCCGTAACGACATACCACTTGAAAATCTTGCGACCACGGAGAATAGCCAGGCGCTCGCTCAAAGCATCAACGAGCCCTCTTCCTCGCCTCAGCAACCTCAGCAACCTCAGCAACCTCAGCAACCTCAGCAACCTCAGCAACCTCAGCAACCTCAGCAACCTCAGCAACCTCAGCAACCTCAGCAACCTCAGCAACCTCAGCAACCTCAGCAACCTCAGCAACCTCAGCAACCTCAGCAACCTCAAAAGCCTGAGGCCTCTGGTGAGTCTGCGAAAGCCATTATTGCGTCCGCTGCACCCAGCATGGTTGTCACTGCCCTGCTGGGTGCCGACAAGCCAACGGCCAACGTGGCGCTGGAACAGTTGGCCGCCGGTAGCAACGCCAACCTCGCCAAAGCCACGTTGAGCAGCGTCAATCCGGTCAGCGCCAGCATGCTCTCGGCGATGCAGCAGCTGGACAAGCGCACGGCTGCGCAGGGGACGGGAAATGCGCCGCGCCTGGCGGCGGGCGATGAAGGTACCGGGCGGGTCTGGCTGCAAGCGCTGGGGCACGGAGGCAAGGTTGATCGTGACTTCGACAGTACGTTGAAACACTCCACCCAAGGTCTGGTTCTGGGTGCCGACTGGCAACTCGACGAGCAGTGGCATGTCGGCCTGATGGGCGCAAAAGCGCAAACCCGGTTCGATGCCCGGCTGTTCGATGGCGATCTCGACAGCTGGCACCTCGGTGCCTACGCCCTGCGCCAGGATGGGCCGTTCGCCCTGCGGTTGGGCGCTTCTTATGGCAGGCACGATGGCAGCGGCAAACGGCATGTCACCTTCAATGGTTTCAGCGACCGGCTCAAGAGCAGCTACGACGCCAATACCCAGCAGCTGTTTGCCGAAGTCGGCTACAACCTGGGCCATGGCAACGTCAGCATCGAACCGTTCGCCAGCGTTGGTTATCAGCGTTACCAGCGAGACGGATACACCGAGAAAGGTGGCGATGCGGCGCTGCACGTCGAGGGCCAGACCCGGGCGAATCCGAGCAGCAGCGTTGGCCTGCGCCTGGCGAAAACCAGTCACTTGGCCAACGGCATGCAACTGACGCCGCGTCTCAGCGCCAGCGTCAAACACACCTACGGCGAGGTGGACAACACAACACGTCAGCAACTGGTGAAGGGCGGAAAAAGCTTTGAGGTGATCGGTGCCGAGATGGATCGCAATAGCGCGCTGCTCGATGCCGGTCTCGACCTGAGCCTGTCCGCGCGCCACACCCTGGGAGTCGGCATCACTGGCGAGGCCGGCAGCGACAGCCGCAGCTACGGCGTGATGGGTCAATGGCGTATGGCGTTCTGATGAGTTGAGCCCCCCTGTTGGAGTGCGCCTGCTCGCGATAGAGGGTATCGGTCTCTGCATATGTCGACTGATCTACCGCTATCGCGAGCATGCTCACTCCTACAGAGGGCCTCGCAGGTAAATTGCAGGCGAAAAAAAGGGGAGCACATGCCCCCCCGAGGTTTAAAACGTTGGATCGCGGCGGTTATCTCAGCCTTCGATCTCGATCAGGATTTCACCCGGATTCACCCGGTCACCCTTGGCGACGTGGATGGCAGTGACCTTGCCGGCAATCGCTGCCTGGACTTCGGTTTCCATCTTCATCGCTTCGGTGATCAGCACGGCCTGACCGGCCTTGACGGTGTCGCCTTCCTTGACCAGCACATCGACGATGTTGCCTGGCATGGTGGTGCTGACATGGCCCGGTGCCGACGCTTGCTTGCGTTTGCTGCTGCCACCGCTGACGAATTCGTTGAGCGGCTCGAACACCACTTCTTCCGGCATGCCGTCGATGGACAGGTAGAAGTGACGCTTGCCTTCGGCCTTCACACCGACACCGGTGATGTCGACGCGGTAGGTTTCGCCGTGGACGTCGATGACAAACTCGGTCGGCACGCCTTCGCCGCCCGCCTTCGTCACACCACCCGCTTCAGGAATCGGCAGCAACACTTCCGGCACGAGAGTGCCGGCGGCACGCTCTTCGAGGAACTTGCGACCAATATCCGGGAACATCGCGAAGGTCAGCACGTCTTCTTCCGACTTGGCCAATGCGCCGATGTCGGTACGCAGCTTGGTCATTTCCGGCTTGAGCAGATCGGCTGGCCGCACGTCGATGACTTCTTCGCTGCCGATCGCCTGACGACGCAGCTTCTCGTTGACCACGCCCGGCGCCTTGCCGTAACCGCCCTGCAGGTACAGCTTCACCTCGTTGGTGATGGTCTTGTAGCGTTCGCCGGCCAGCACGTTGAAGAACGCCTGAGTGCCGACGATCTGCGAAGTCGGGGTCACCAACGGCGGGAAACCAAGGTCTTCACGCACCCGCGGGATTTCCGCCAGCACTTCGCCCATGCGGTTCAACGCGCCCTGCTCTTTCAACTGGTTGGCGAGGTTGGAGATCATCCCGCCCGGCACCTGGTTGACTTGCACGCGGGTGTCGACGGCAGTGAATTCGCTTTCGAACTGGTGATACTTCTTGCGCACGGCGTAGAAGTACAGGCCGATTTCCTGCAGCAGTTCGAGGTTCAGACCGGTGTCGTACTCGGTGCCCTTGAGCGCAGCGACCATCGACTCGGTGCCCGGATGGCTGGTGCCCGAAGCGAAGCTGGAGATCGCGGTGTCAATGTGGTCGGCGCCGTTTTCGATGGCCTTGAGCTGGCACATGCTCGCCAGACCGGCAGTGTCGTGCGAATGGATGAACACCGGCAGCGACTGCTCGGCTTTCAGTGCGCGAACCAGTTCACCGGTGGCGTACGGGGTCAGCAGACCGGCCATGTCCTTGATTGCCACCGAGTCGCAACCCATGGCTTCCATTTGCTTGGCCTGGGTGACGAAAGCGTCGATGGTGTGCACCGGGCTGGTGGTGTAGGCGATGGTGCCCTGAGCATGTTTGCCGGCAGCCTTCACCGCTTCGATCGCTACGCGCAGGTTACGCACATCATTCATTGCGTCGAAGATGCGGAACACGTCGATACCATTCACCGCAGCCTTGGCGACGAAAGCTTTGACCACGTCGTCGCTGTAGTGGCGGTAGCCCAGCAGGTTCTGCCCGCGCAGAAGCATTTGCAGACGGGTGTTAGGCAACGCCGCGCGCAGTTGGCGCAAACGCTCCCACGGGTCTTCTTTCAGAAAGCGCACACAGGCATCGAACGTCGCGCCGCCCCAGCACTCCAGCGACCAGTAGCCGACTTTGTCGAGCTTGTCGCAGATCGGCAGCATGTCTTCGGTGCGCATGCGGGTGGCGAGCAGCGATTGGTGAGCGTCGCGCAGGATGGTATCGGTAACGAAGATCTTCTTGGACATTGTTGTATTCCTCACAGGCCTGCGTGGGCGGCGATGGCGGCGGCGATGGCCAGGGCCAGCTCTTCGGGTTTGCGCTTGATCGAGTAGTTGGTCAGTTCTGGGTGGCTTTCAACGAAGCTGGTATTGAACTGGCCGCTACGGAATTCCGGATTGCGCAGGATTTCCTGGTAATACGCGGCGGTGGTCTTCACGCCTTGCAGACGCATGTCGTCGAGGGCGCGCAGGCCACGGTCCATCGCTTCCTCCCAAGTCAGCGCCCAGACCACCAGCTTCAGGCACATCGAGTCGTAGAACGGCGGAATCGTGTAACCGGTGTAGATCGCCGTGTCGGTGCGCACGCCCGGACCGCCGGGGGCGTAGTAACGGGTGATCTTGCCGAAGCTCGGCAGGAAGTTGTTCTTCGGGTCTTCGGCGTTGATGCGGAACTGCAACGCGAAACCACGGTGCTGAATGTCTTCCTGTTTGACCGACAGCGGCAGGCCGGAGGCGATACGGATCTGTTCGCGAACGATGTCGATCCCGGTGATTTCTTCGGTGATGGTGTGTTCCACCTGCACCCGGGTGTTCATCTCCATGAAGTACACCTCGCCCTCGGCGAGCAGGAACTCCACGGTGCCGGCGTTCTCGTAACCCACGGCCTTGGCCGCACGCACCGACAGGTCGCCGATGTAGGCGCGCTGTTCCGGGGTCAGTTGCGGGCTCGGGGCGATCTCGATCAGCTTCTGGTTGCGACGCTGGATCGAGCAGTCACGCTCGAACAGGTGCACAACGTTGCCAAAGCTGTCGCCGAGGATCTGCGCTTCGATGTGTTTCGGGTTGACGATGCATTTTTCCAGGAACACTTCGGCCGAACCGAAAGCCTTGGTCGCTTCGGAAATCACCCGAGGGAAATTCTGTTCGAGCTCTTCGCGGCTGTTGCAACGACGGATGCCGCGACCGCCACCGCCGGAGGTGGCCTTGAGCATGACCGGGTAACCGATGCGGTCGCCTTCGGTCAGTGCTTCTTCGATGCCCGACACGTTGCCTTCGGTGCCCGGGGTGACCGGTACGCCGGCCTTGATCATGCTGCGCCGGGCTTCGGTCTTGTCGCCCATGCGGCGAATGACTTCTGCCGACGGGCCGATGAACTTGATGCCACGTTCGGCGCAGATGTCTGCCAGCTCAGCGTTTTCCGAAAGGAAGCCGTAACCTGGGTGCAGTGCATCGCAACCGGTTTCCACCGCAAGGTTCACCAGCTTGCGCGGGTTCAGGTAACCGGCCAGTGGCTCGGCACCGATGCTGTGGGCTTCGTCCGCACGCTTCACATGCAAGGCATGGCGGTCGGCGTCGGAAAAAATCGCAACCGAGCGAATGCCCATCTCGGCGCAGGCCCGCACGATTCGTACGGCAATCTCACCACGGTTGGCGATCAGGATCTTTTTTATCACTTGGAAATTCCCTTGAGCCGGTGGCACCACGACCTGCTAGACCCAGGTCGACGCGTGACCAAATGTTTCAATCTGGTCGCGACCCCACACTAGCCCTCGCAAGGGATTAACAAAAATGAATAAAAATTGGGTCAGGCATAAGCAAAGACTTATAGTTAAACCATCAGCCCGCCGTCAGAGCCCATAAAAATGCGTAAGTCCTTGATGCGTATGACATTACGCCAATTGCAGATCTTCAACGAAGTGTGTGATTTGCGCTCCTACAGCCGCGCAGCCGACGAAATGTCTCTCACACAACCGGCCGTCAGCCTACAGATTCGTCAGCTTGAAGAGCTGATCGGCCAGCCATTATTCGATTACGTCGGCAAAAAACTCTACATGACCGAGGCTGCTGAAGCCCTCCAGCGGGCCAGCCGGGACATCTTCGGCCGCCTGGAAAACCTCGACATGCAGCTGTCGGACATGCAGGGCTCGCTGCAAGGCCAATTGAAACTGGCGGTGGAGTCCAGCGCCAAATACTTCGTGCCGCACCTGTTCGCCGCCTTCAAGCGCCAGCACCCGGAAGTCAACCTGCAACTGACCGTGGTTAACCGTGGCCAGGTGATTCGCCGGCTCTCGGACAACCGCGACGACCTGGTGATCATGTCGATGGTGCCGCAGGACATGGGCCTGGAGTTTTTGCCATTTCTCAATAATCCGATTGTCGCCGTGGCGCGCCCGGATCATCCGTTGGCGCACATGGGGCCACTGCGCCTGCAGGATCTTGAGCCCTACACGCTGCTGATCCGCGAACCGGGTTCGGGCACGCGACTGGCCTGTGAGGAATACTTCAAAGAGAAACGCGTGCACTTCACTCAGACTCAGGAAGTTGCCTCAGCCGAAGCTCAGCGCGAATGCGTGGCGGCGGGTCTGGGCCTGGCGCTGTTGACGCGCCACGCCCTGAACCTGGAGCTGGCGACCGGCGGCCTGGTCGAGCTGCCGGTCGAGGAGTTGCCGCTGTTTCGCAGTTGGTGCCTGGTGCAAGCCAAGGCCAAACGGCTGTCACCGGTGGCGCACGCCTTCCTGGCGTTTATCCGCAGCGAGCGAGTGCAGATCAGCGCGCTGGTTGAGCGCTTCGACGGGAAGCTGCCGGAGCGGCTTGCCAGTAGTTGAGTTCGAGGTCCTCGGGGAAATCGCTGATTTCGCTCTGAAGCTGACGGAGTTCGAAGCGATCTTCGATCGCGCGACGGAATTCCATGCGGCGCTGGTCTTCCTGTTGACGACGGGTTTTCGCGGCGCTGTTGCGTTCTTCGTAGGGCTGAGCCATTTCGAGTCTCCCAAGGCGAGTACGGGAGTTTCACGATAGGCGTAAGGGATGACGGTTTAGCTGCGCGGGGATGACAGTGCGATGAAACTTGCGGATGGTGCGGGTCATTGTGGACGCCTTCGCGAGCAGGCTCGCTCCCACATTTGATCTCGGTGTGACACAAAATTTGTGTTCACAGAAGATCCACTGTGGGAGCGAGCCTGCTCGCGATTAAGGTCGGAACGACCTTAGATGACTTCAGTCATCCAGGGCTTTCACGGCCTTGGGCGACAGCCGCAAGCTGCGCAAACTGCGCTTCACGCTTTTCAGGTGATTGACCAGACTCGGCCCGCGCGCCATCGCCACGCCCATCGCCAGCACATCGATTACCACCAGATGCGCAATACGCGAGGTCAGCGGCGTATAGATTTCGGTGTCTTCGTGCACATCGATTGCCAGATTGACGGTCGACAGTTCAGCCAAGGGTGTCTGGCTCGGGCACAGAGTGATCAGCGAAGCGCCGCTCTCGCGAACGAGGTTGGCGGTGATCAGCAGATCCTTGGAGCGCCCGGACTGGGAAATGCAGATCGCCACGTCGGTCGGCTTCAAGGTCACCGCCGACATCGCCTGCATGTGCGGATCAGAGTAGGCCGCCGCGGTCAGCAGCAAACGGAAGAACTTGTGCTGCGCATCCGCTGCCACCGCGCCCGACGCGCCGAAACCGTAGAACTCGACGCGCTGCGCCTGCGACATCAGCGTCACCGCCCGCTGCAGTTCCACCGGGTCGAGCTTCTCGCGAACCTCCATCAAGGTGTGCAACGTGGTGTCGAATATCTTCAGGCTGTAGTCGGCGACCGAGTCGTCTTCGTGGATCGCGAACTGGCCGAAGCTGGCACCGGCGGCCAGGCTCTGCGCCAGTTTGAGCTTGAGATCCTGAAAGCCGGAACAGCCGATGGCCCGGCAAAAACGCACGATGGTCGGCTCACTGATGCCGACGCTGTGGGCCAGGTCGGCCATGGAACTGTGCATCACCGCCGCAGGGTCAAGCAGCACGTGGTCGGCGACCTTGAGCTCCGACTTGCGTAACAGGTGACGTGACTGGGCGATGTGTTGCAGCAGATTCAAGGGGCTGGACTCTTCTTATGGGCAAGGATGTAGCACGCTTGTAGTTATACTACATGAATTGGCTTTTTGCCTGCTCAATGCGTAACTCCATGTCCCCATATCAGGCGCGATGGGGTGCATGTAGCCCCTAAAACGGTTTTTCCTGTTCGCGCAATAGCCCGGCCAGAGCGGCAGCCTCCACGGGGCGACTGATCAGATAGCCCTGCACTTCATCGCAATGCTCGACGCGTAAAAACTCCAGCTGTTCCTGCCGCTCGACCCCCTCGGCCACCACTTTCAATGACAGCCCGTGGGCCATGGCAATGATCGCCCGGGTGATCGCCGCATCTTCACTGCCCTGCCCCAGTCCACGAATGAACGCCTGATCGATCTTCACGTAATCCACCGGAATCCGTTTGAGGTAACTCAGCGACGAATAGCCGGTACCGAAATCGTCGATCGCCAGCTTCACCCCCAGATCGCGCAGTTGCTGGAAGGTGGCGATGATGTGTTCGACGCTGTCGAGCAACTGGCTTTCGGTGAGTTCCAGTTCCAGGTAGTGCGGGGCCAGCCCGGTTTCGTCCAGCACCTGCCGCACCAGGCTGACCAGTTTGCCCTGACGCAGTTGATGCACCGAGAGGTTCACCGACACGCGGATTGGCGCCAGGCCCTGGCGCTGCCATTCACACGCCTGCCAACAGGCCTGGCGCAGGACGAATTCGCCGATCGGCCCAATCAGTCCGGTTTCCTCGGCCAGGCCAATAAAATCCCCCGGAGGCACCCGGCCCATGCTCGGATGATCCCAGCGCACCAGCGCTTCCGCCGCATTCAGGCGCCCGGTTTGCAGGCACAGTTTTGGTTGATAGAACACTTTCAGCTGCTTGTCTTCGATGGCCTTGCGCAGCTGGTTTTCCAACTGCAAACGCTCAAGGGTGCTGGCCTGCAGGCTGTCGGTATAGAACTGGAAATTGTTGCCGCCCAAATGCTTGGCATGTTGCATGGCCATGTTCGACTGGCTGACCAGCGCGGAAATTTCCCGGGCGTTGTCCGGCAGCATGCTGATGCCCATTGAGGCGCTGACTACCAGTTCATGCCCCTCGACCATCAACGGCAGGCGCAGCTTGCTCGACAGCCGCGTGGCGACCCGCGCCAGACTCGACAGGTTGCCATAGGCATCGAACAGCACGGCAAATTCATCGCCAGACAGGCGGGCGATGGTGTCGGCTTCCGGCAAGGCGTTGATCAGCCGTCGGGCCATTTTCTGCAGCAGTTGGTCCGCCACCTCGTGGCCGAGGCTGTCGTTGAGCAACTTGAAGCGATCCAGATTGATGTGCAGCAACGCCAGGCTGCGGCGTCCGCCCTGACGCACACGCTGATGAGCTTCGTGCAGGCGCTCGCGGAACAGCGAGCGGTTGGCCAACCCAGTCAGTTCATCGTAGTGCGTCAGGAAGCGCATGCGCTCTTCTGATTCGCGCCGCGCCGAAAGGTCGGCGAAGAAGCCGACGATATGGCTGACGTTTCCCTGGCTGTCGCGCACCGCGTTGAGTTGCAGCCATTGCGGATACAGCTCGCCGTTCTTGCGGGCCTCCACCAACTCGCCTTGCCAGCTTCCGTGCTGCTCCAGCGCGTGACGAATCGCGACGTAATGGCGCCGCGCGTCACGACTGCACGGCAGTTCGACGATATTGCGCCCGAGCATGTCTTCGATGTCATAACCGGTGACACGGCTGAACGCCTGATTGATCGCGATCAGCGCATAGTTCGGGTCGAGAATAACGATGCCTTCGCTGGCTGCTTCGAACACCGTGGCGGCCAGACGCTGCTGCTCCTCGAGGCTTTTGCTGGCGCTGATGTCGCGCCGGGTGCCGACCATGCGGATCACCCGCCCACTGTCACTGCGCTCCACTGCACGCCCCCGGTCCTCGATCCACACCCAATGGCCGTCACCATGACGCACGCGGTATTCGATCTGATAGTCCTCGCTGCGCCCCTTCAGGTGCTCGATCAGCGCCTGCTTGAGCGACGGCACGTCATCGGGGTGCAGGCGTGGCTTGAGGTCGCGCAGGATCGCCGTGACGTATTCCGGAGCGAGGCCGAACAGTTCCTGGATCTGCGTGTGATGGACTTCGTCGGTTTGCAGGTTCCAGTCCCACAGTCCCAGCTCGCTGGCCTTCAAAGCCAGAGCCAGCCGGGCTTCGCTTTTGCTCAGCGCCTGATTGGCCACGTCCAGTTCGCGGCTGCGCTGCGCCACGCGGTCCTCCAGTTCAACCTGCGCCTCACGCAATGCACCTTCGGCACAGCGCCGTTGCTCGACCTCCTTGCCCAGTGCCTGATTGAGCTGCTCGCTGCGGCTCTGCGCCTGCTGCAAATGCTCGATCAGGTGCTGATTCTGGAAGCGCCGCAGCAGCCCGCGATCGATCAGCCGGTTGACCTGCCACGCCACCACACTCAGCGAGCCGAGCAGGATCAGCCCCAGCCAGCCCCAGCCCCGCGCCTGTTCATCGCCGCCCCAGAACAGGTAACCGATTGCCGGCAGCAGGCACGGCAAGGTAAAGGACAGAAACGCCGGCAGACTGACGGCGTACGCAACGCTGGCGGACAAGGTCGCGGCGCCGATCAGGCCGAACACCCAGGCTTGCTGCATGAAGTTGTCGGCGGGCACCAGCGCGATGCCGGCGCCGGCCAGAGTCAGACCGGTCATGGTCGAGCCGAGCAGGAACATGCGGAACCAGATCGGCTGGGCCTGACGGTCCGGGATCGCCGAATCGAACGCGGCGACCTGAATCACCCGCAGCGCCACCAGCGACAACAACCAGATCAGCCAGATGCTGACCACGAAATAGCGCTGCGGACTCCAGAGCAAACCGGCGCAGACCAGACCATTGACCAACATGAACAACGTGGGCAGCAGCGAGCCCTGATACAGCAGGCGCGTGCGTTCAACCGCCATTTCGGTGGCGTAATGCTTGCGGATGACCCGGGGTTCCACAGAGGGGCCCGACAGGTCTGAGCTGAGGGTCTTTTGCAATGTTTTTGTTCTTATAAGAGTGAGCATGGGCCCGAAACGTGGACGGAGCATACACAAGCCGACCCTGTTGCCAAACTGCTCCAGATCATAATTTGAACGAAACTTTTCCCCGCACGATCACCGGCAAAACCCGCAAAGCGAAGCGGGCCAAAGCCTGTAGCCAGTGACCGACCGGTCGTCATCGGCGGCACTTTCATCGGCTAATGCAAAGCTCGGTTTGCCCGGGCCTGCGGCGCACCCTAGAATGCCCCGATGCGCGATGATCTCTCCCTTCTGCTGAACTCCCTCAACGATGCCCAACGCCAGGCCGTAGCAGCCCCCGTTGGCCGTCAGTTGGTCCTGGCCGGTGCCGGTTCCGGTAAAACCCGAGTGCTGGTGCACCGTATCGCCTGGTTGATCCAGGTCGAAAACGCCTCGCCCCACTCCATTCTGTCGGTGACCTTCACCAACAAGGCCGCTGCCGAGATGCGTCATCGCATCGAGCAGTTGCTGGGTATCAACCCGGCCGGCATGTGGGTCGGCACCTTCCACGGCCTGGCGCACCGCTTGCTGCGGGCGCACTGGCAGGAAGCCGGCTTGAGCCAGACGTTCCAGATTCTCGACAGCGACGACCAGCAACGACTGGTCAAGCGGGTGATCCGCGAGCTGGGGCTGGACGAACAACGCTGGCCGGCCCGTCAGGCCCAGTGGTTCATCAACGGGCAGAAAGACGAAGGTCTGCGTCCGCAACACATTCAGGCCAGCGGCGATTTGTACCTGGCCACCATGCGCGGCATCTATGAGGCCTACGAGGCCGCTTGCCAGCGCGCCGGCGTCATCGACTTTTCCGAGCTGCTGCTGCGCGCCCTCGATCTATGGCGCGATCACCCAGGCCTGCTGGCGCACTATCAGAAGCGCTTCCGACACATCCTGGTGGACGAGTTCCAGGACACCAACGCCGTGCAGTACGCCTGGTTGCGTCTGCTGGGCAAGGGCGGCGACAGCCTGATGGTGGTCGGCGACGACGACCAGTCGATTTACGGCTGGCGTGGCGCGAAAATCGAAAACATTCATCAGTACTCGTCCGACTTCCCGGATTCGGTGACCATTCGTCTGGAGCAGAACTACCGCTCCACCGCCGGCATCCTCAAGGCCGCCAACGCCCTGATCGCCAACAACACCGGGCGTCTGGGTAAAGAGCTGTGGACCGACGGCGGCGATGGCGAAGCGATCAACCTCTATGCCGCGTTCAACGAACACGACGAAGCACGCTACGTTGTCGAAACCATCGAAAGCGCGCTGAAAACCGGCCTCGCTCGCAGCGATATCGCGATTTTGTACCGCTCCAACGCCCAATCGCGCGTTCTCGAAGAAGCCTTGCTGCGCGAGCGCATTCCGTACCGCATCTATGGCGGCCAGCGCTTCTTCGAGCGCGCGGAAATCAAGAACGCCATGGCCTACCTGCGCTTGCTCGAAGGTCGCGGCAACGATGCGGCGCTGGAGCGGGTGATCAACGTGCCGGCCCGTGGCATTGGCGAGAAAACCGTCGAAGCGATCCGCGACCATGCACGCCACAGCGATGTGTCGATGTGGGAAGCGATGCGCCAACTGGTCGCCAACAAAGGCCTGACCGGTCGCGCGGCAGGTGCCTTGGGTGCATTTATCGAACTGATCGAAAACCTCGCCGCCAAGTGCATGGAAATGCCGCTGCACTTGATGACGCAAACTGTCATCGAGCAGTCCGGTTTGATCGCTTATCACGAAGCGGAAAAAGGCGAGAAAGGCCAGGCCCGGGTAGAAAACCTTGAGGAACTGGTCAGCGCCGCGCGCAACTTCGAGCACACTGAAGAAGACGAAGAGCTGACGCCACTGGCGGCGTTCCTCGGCCACGCTTCGCTGGAAGCTGGCGACACGCAGGCCGATGAGCACGAAGACAGCATTCAGCTGATGACCCTGCACAGCGCCAAAGGCCTGGAATTCCCTTACGTGTTCCTGGTGGGCATGGAAGAAGGCCTGTTCCCGCACAAGATGAGCCTGGAAGAGCCGGGACGTCTCGAAGAAGAACGGCGTCTGGCTTATGTCGGCATTACCCGGGCGATGCAGAATCTGGTGATGACCTATGCTGAAACCCGACGCCTGTACGGCAGCGAAACTTACAACAAGGTCTCGCGTTTCGTACGTGAAGTGCCGAAGGGCTTGATTCAGGAAGTGCGCCTGTCGAACAGCGTCAGCCGACCGTTCGGCGGCAACCAGTCGATGAGCGGCAGCAACCTGTTCAGCGGCAGCGAAATTCCGGAAACTGGCTTCAGCCTTGGCCAGACCGTGCGTCATTCGATCTTTGGTGATGGCGTGATCCTGAACTTCGAAGGTGCTGGCGCGCAGGCACGGGTGCAGGTGAATTTCGGCGAAGGCAGCAAGTGGCTGATGCTGGGTTACGCCAAGCTGGAAGCGATCTAAATACTGGTTTTGCGTTTCTGTGGGAGCGAGCCTGCTCGCGAATGAAATCACCACGGCTTATCTGATAAACCGCAGTGAAGCTTTCGCGAGCAGGCTCGCTCCCACAGGGTTTTGTGTAAACCTCGATTCGACACAGGAGCAATTCATGGGCTCAGGCTTCTTTTCTTCCTGGACATTTTGGGCCCTGCTCTCGGCGACTTTCGCCGCGCTGACCGCGATCTTCGCCAAAGTCGGCATCGAAAACGTCAATTCCGACTTCGCCACCCTGCTGCGCACCATCGTGGTACTGGTCAGCCTGGCCTTGATTTTGTACGCCACGGGCCAATATCAGTCCTTGGGATCGATTTCCGCCAAGAGCTATCTGTTCCTGCTGTTGTCCGGCCTGGGTACCGGCGCATCGTGGCTGTGCTACTTCCGCGCACTGAAAGTCGGCCCGGCCTCGCTGGTCGCTCCAGTGGACAAGCTCAGCGTGGTACTGGTGGCGGTGCTCGGCGTGATTCTGCTGGATGAGAAACTCGACCTGCGTCAATGGGGCGGCATCGGCCTGATCACGGCCGGTGTGGTGATGCTGGCGTTTCGTCGCTAAGCCATTTCTCACTGAACCTATCCAATTTTCCTACAGACAAAAGTACATGGCCCTATTGCCTCGACCGAGCTGAACGTAACCTGTCAGGCAAAAGCCCGAAACACTCTCTCGCTAGCCAGTAACACTTCAGCTGTGCAACATGGCGCGCGTGTCTCCACAAACGGGAATTCCCTTTATGAAACGTTTTCTTAGCATCGCCATGGCGTTGTGCATCGGCCTGACGATGAGCCTCGACGCCAACGCCAAGCGCTTTGGTGGTGGCAAAAGCGCCGGCGCTGCGCCGACGCACCAGACCAGCCAGATGGCTCCTTCTTCTCCAGGCATGGGCGGCGCTGCAGCGACCGCTGGTGCTGCCGGCGCTGCCGGTGCTGCGGCCAAGGCCGGCGGTGCTTCGAAATGGCTCGGCCCTCTGGCCGGTATCGCCGCCGGTGGCCTGCTCGCGTCCATGTTCATGGGCGGCGGCTTCCAGGGCATGCAGATCTTCGACATCCTGATCATGGCCGTGATCGCGTTCGTGATCTTCCGCTTCATCGCCGCTCGTCGACGCAAGCAGCAGGAGCACCTGGCTCCGGCCGGCGCGCCGATGCAACGTGAGGTGTTCGAGCAGAAGCCTGCTGCCATGGGTTCGATCTTCGGTGGTTCGGCCGCTCCGGTTGCCGCTCGTCCGGTGATCAACGCGCCAGCCTGGTTCAACGAACAGAACTTCCTTGCCGCCGCGCGCAGCCACTTCCAGTCGCTGCAGCAGCACTGGGACGCCAACGAAATGGACAAGATCGCCGAGTTCGTGACCCCGCAGATGCTCGACTTCCTCAAGCGTGAGCGTGCCGACCTGGGCGACGGCTTCCAGTCGACCTACATCGACAACCTGCAAGTGCAGCTGGACGGCGTGGATGATCGTGCCGACAAGACCATCGCCACCCTGACCTTCAGCGGCGTGTCGAAGACCTCGCGTTTCGACCAGGGCGAAGTGTTCAGCGAAAGCTGGAACATGGAACGTCCGCAGGGCGACAACCAGCCTTGGCTGGTGGCCGGTATCCGCCAGAACGGCTGATCCCTCGGCGCTACGCATGTGGTAATAAAAACCCCAGCCTCGGCTGGGGTTTTCTATTTCGCAGTTGCATCTATAGCGAGCTACTGTATAAACCGGCCCATATAAACCGCGCCATTCAAGCAAGAGGATCCCGGACGTGGAAGAAATCATCGAACAACTGCGCGAAGCCAACGAACCCGTACCGGTTCCACTGGAGTTGCCTGACGAAGACCAGTTGGTGGAGGTAGAAGAAGAACTCTTCATCAACATCCCGTTCGTCTTCAAAGAGTTTCTGCTGACCGTCAGCGACGTGGTTTACGGCAGCCTCGAGCCGGTGACTGTCACCGACCCGCAATCGCACACCTATTTGCCGGATGTCGCAGCCAATGCGTGGGACATCGGCGTACCGCGTGACCTGATCCCGATTTGCCAGGACGGCGACAACTACTACTGCGTCGAAGAAGACGGCACCGTGGTGCTGTGGTCGGGCGAAGAAGAGCTGATCACCGAAGAATCCTGGGAGTCGGTGTGGCACTGGGCGCGGGACGTCTGGCTGGAAAGCTGATCGGCCAGACTCCCCGGGCAATCATCAGTGCCCCGACGACTCCTTGTGGTTGTCGAGAGTTTCCAGCAGGGCCACCTGCATCCGCGTGTGCACCCGGATGAACCAGCGCCAGAGCAGCGCCGCCACGGCGGCCGCGACCACGGCGATCAGCACCAGCAACTTGTTGGTCGGTAAAATACTGGCCGACAAGGCTGCCAACAGCAGAAAGATCACCAGCAGCGAGAGAATCGGGATCACCTCGGAAATCACCCGCCGCACTCGCTGGGTGTGCCGCCCGGCCATCTCCGGCTTCACGCCCATCTCCGCCAGCAGCATCGACAGTGCCTTGAGCTTGCGATAGGCGGCGATCAGAAACGGCAACGACAGCAGCAACGCCCCGCCCCAGATCAATGCCTTCTGCCAGCTCGGATCGCCGATCCAATTCTGCATCCACACCGACAGCCGTCCGGCAAAGAACGCACCGCTGAAGAAAATCGCGATCACCAGCGCCAGGTTGACCCCGACCTGCAGCAGGATCCGCCGGATCATCGCCGCCAGCATCGCGCCCTCGCCTTGCGGCTGGATGCTGCGCAGCCATTCGCCATACATACCGAACACCCGCCCGAGACGCTTGGGCACTGCGGCAGAGAGCTTGATCGACAGGGGGTCGGCCGCGCGAATCAGGTACGGCGTCAGCAGCGTGGTGATCACCGAAACTGCCACCGCCACCGGATACAGGAAGTTACTGGTGACCTGCAGCGTCATCCCGAGCGCAGCGATGATGAAGGAAAATTCGCCAATTTGTGACAGCCCCATCCCGACGCGCAATGAGGTGCGTCCGTCATTGCCGGCGATAAAGGCACCGAGGCCACAGGACAACATCTTGCCGAGCACCACAGCCACGGTAATCACGGCAATCGGCCATGCGTATTGCAGCAGGATCATCGGATCGAGCATCAGGCCGATCGCTACGAAGAAGATCGCACTGAACAGGTCGCGAACCGGCTCGATCAAGCGCTCGATTTTCAGCAATTGCCGCGACTCGGCCATGATTGCGCCGATCAGGAAGGCGCCGAGCACCATGCTGTACTCGAGCTTGACCACCAGCAGGCAGAAGCCGAAACACAGGCCCAGCACGGTGATCAGCAGCATTTCGTTGCTTTCGAATTTGGCGACGTACGCCAACAGGCGCGGCACCAGCAGAATGCCGACCACCAGCGCGACGATCATGAAAAGCGACAGCTTGCCAACCGTGGAAAACACTTCGCCCGAGCTGACCGTACCGCTGACGGCAATGCTCGACAGCAAGGCGATGATGCCGATGCCGAGGATGTCCTCGACGATCAGTACGCCGAAGATCAGCTGGGCAAAGCGTTCGTTCTTCATCTTCAGGTCGTTGAGCGCCTTGACGATGATGGTGGTCGAGGAAATGGCCAGGATCGCGCCGAGGAACAGCGAATCCATGGTGTTCCAGTCGAACCAGCGGCCGATTTCGTACCCAATCCAGATCATCAGCACAATTTCGAGGAACGCCGCGATAAACGCCGTGGCGCCGACCTTGAACAACTTGCGCAGGCTGAATTCCAGCCCGAGGCAGAACATCAGGAAGATCACCCCCAGCTCGGCGAGGGTCTTGATGGTTTCTTCGTCGTGGATCAGGCCGAACGGCGGGGTATGCGGGCCGATGATGAAACCGGCGACGATGTAGCCGAGCACCACCGGCTGCTTGAAGCGGTGAAACAGCACGGTGACCACACCTGCGACCAACATGATCACTGCCAGGTCCTGAATAAAGCTGATGGCATGCATGGTGTGGGCTCCTTGTATGACGTGACCCGCCGTCAGACATCAGAAAGGTCTGAGCGCGCCAGGTAAAAAATCCGCTTTTCGTGTGGGAATTGCCCTTGGGCAGGGCCTTTTGCAGGTTAACACCGCGACTTCCAGCTGAAAGGCGGTGCAATATAAGGAAACAGATCGATCCCGGCGTGACGGCAGCCAGTCGCCTGGCGTCCCGATAACGGTGCTTTTGAAAAAGCGACCAGGCACCCGCAGAGGTGCTTCCAGCCATCCAGCCTTGATCCGTGAGAACGTTATGGAACCCGGAAACGCCCAACTGTCGATGACGGTACTGATGACCCCCGACATGGCCAACTTCTCTGGCAATGTCCACGGCGGTACCCTGCTCAAATACCTCGACGAAGTGGCCTACGCCTGCGCGAGCCGCTATGCCGGCCGATACGTGGTGACGCTGTCGGTGGATCAGGTGATTTTCCGCGAGCCGATCCATGTCGGCGAACTGGTGACCTTC
This sequence comes from Pseudomonas sp. P8_229, assembly GCF_034008635.1. Lineage (NCBI taxonomy): Bacteria > Pseudomonadati > Pseudomonadota > Gammaproteobacteria > Pseudomonadales > Pseudomonadaceae > Pseudomonas > Pseudomonas sp. P8_229. The sequence goes on from NZ_CP125378.1 coordinate 2,885,657, forward strand.
CTCGCGTCGGTCAACTACACCGGCAACACCTCGATGGAAGTCGGCATCAAAGTGGTGACCGAAAACATCCGCGAGCGCTCGGTGCGCCATACCAACAGCTGCTTCTTCACCATGGTCGCGGTGGATGACCAACGCAAACCGGCTTCGGTGCCACCGCTGCAACCGCAGAACAGCGAAGACAAGCGCCGCTACATGCAGGCCCAGCAGCGCCGGCAGATTCGCCAGGAGCTGGAGAAGCGTTATCAGGAGATCAAGGGCGACGCCTGATCGGCCCTTTGGAATGATGTCGTTTTACAGATAGCCTTCGCGAGCAAGCCCCACACATTTAATCGCCGTTCTCCCATGAGAACGCGGTCGAATGTGGGAGCGGGCTTGCTCGCAAATGGGCGTAACGCGGTCTTACAGACTGATCGCCGTCGCCTCGAATTTCACCCGCGGATGCGCAATCCGGTCCTGCGCCCGTACCAGTTGCAGTTCATAGCTGGCACACGCCTGAGTCTCCAGCAGCACTTCATGCACCGCCGCTGCGGTGAATTCAAACGCCGCCACCAGGCTGTCGCCCAGCAGCACCCGCGCCAGGAACAGGCCGGACGTCAGATCGCCCACGCCCACCGGCTGACGCGGAAACGCCAGCAGCGGACGGCGCAGGTGCCAGCTTTCGTCAGCGGTCACCAACAACATCTCGAAACCATCGGCCGGCTTGCCCGGATAATCCAGATGCTTGACCAGCACCGCTTTCGGCCCGCGCGCCAGCAGCGCCCGGGCCATCGCCAGGCAATCGAACAGCGACTGCGGCTTGCGCCCCAAGAAGCTGTCCAGCTCCAACTGGTTCGGGCACATGATGTCTGCCACCGCTGCCGCTTCCTCCAGCAGGAAGTCACTGACTTCAGCTGGCACACTGCAGCCTTTCTCCGGATGTCCCATTACCGGGTCGCACAGGTACAGGGCCTTCGGATTGACCGCCTTGATGCGCGCAACGCCACTGAGAATCGCCCGGCCCTGCGCCGCGCTGCCCAGATAACCTGAGAGCACCGCATCGCAGTTGCCCAGCTCGCCGATGGCGGCGATGCCTTCGACCAGTTCCGGAATCTGCTGCGGCGCCAGCACTTCACCGGCCCATTGGCCGTACTGGGTGTGGTTGGAAAACTGCACGGTGTTGAGCGGCCAGACATTCACCCCGACCCGCTGCATCGGAAAAACCGCAGCGCTGTTGCCGGCGTGGCCGAAGACCACATGGGACTGAATGGCGAGCAGATGAGGCGTACGTTTCATTCGGGTTATTCCGTAAAACGATTGAAATTCAAGCCGCGCAGTATGCGACGAAACACAGCCTGTACGACAGACCGGCGACGCAGTTAAGCTGGGCCAATCTTTTGGAGTTTCCTGTTGATGCTGACCCTCGAAAACATCTTCGTGCTGATGCTGTTCGCCGCTGCCGGCGCATGGCTATGGCACAACCACGGCTTGCGCGAACGGGCGCTGGAGCGGGTCAAGCAGCATTGCATCAACGTCGGCGTCGAGTTGCTGGACGGCAACGTCGCGTTGAAGAAAATCGGTTTGATCAAAGATGCCAGCGGTCGGCGGCGCCTGGCCCGGATCTACAACTTCGAATTCACCGTGACCGGCGAAACCCGGCACAACGGCACCATCACCCAGTTTGGCGCGCACAGCGCGCAGATCGAACTGGCGCCCTACCCGGCGCCGTTCGACGACACGCCACCGGTGGTCGAAGTCACTCGCCCACGGGCCGAAGTGATCGAACTGAGCCAGTGGCGCCAGGAACACAACAAGTGGAAGCCGTAAGCTAATCCGCCTGAACCCGGCATCGCGCCAGGCCGGCCTGCAAAGCATCGACATTCTGCGGATCGGCGAAGATCAGTTCGATACGCGAATCCCGGCGCCATTCGCTCAGTTGCCAATTGAGCTCAGCGTTATCCAGAGCATTGGCCGACACCCAGCCCTCCTCGCTGTGGATAACCAGTTTGGCCCGCCGCCAATTCAGGGCCTTCAGCCATTCGCTCACGCGTTGCGTAACGAACGTCTGGCTCGGGTGCCAACGCCAGCCGATACTCCAGCCACCCTCCTGCGCCTGATTCAGGCAGATCGGCACTGTCGGATCGCTCCAGAGCGACGGGATCGGCCCAGATCCCTTGGGCACAGCGAAGTTATCCACACCCGCTACGGCTTGCGCAGTCACACCCGGTAGCTCGCGCAAAGGCAGTTGCGCCTGCTGCGTCCAGATCAGCCTGACCGATGGCAAGCGCTCGGCAATGGTCTGCCGCACGGCCTCATCCAGACTTTCGGCCTTGTTCAGCAACAGCAAACCAGCGCTGGCGAGCGCCTCTTGCTGAGCGCTCGGCAGGGCTTTCCCGGCGGCAAGCGCCTGTGCGTCCAGCACCAACACACAGGGCTGTACCGCGAGTACACCCAGCCATGGTGCAGCGCTCAACTGCTTGAGCAATTGCGCCGGATGGCCCAACCCGGACGGCTCGATGAACAGCCGATCCGGCCTGGCCTTGCGCAGTAAACGACCGAGGCCGATCTGAAACGGCGCGCCATTGACGCAACACAAACAGCCCCCGGCGACTTCGCCCAGTGCGATACCATCGGCGTCGCGGGTCAGCAGCGCGGCGTCTAGACCGATCTGGCCGAACTCGTTGATCAGCACTGCCCAGCGCTCGCCTTCCGGCCGTTGCATCATCAACTGGCGAATCAGGCTGGTCTTGCCGGCGCCCAAGGGGCCGGCGATGACATGAGTAGGAATGTTCTGCAACATGGCTGGGCGTTTTCTGAGGGGATTGGATATGCGTTGGATGGGATGGTCGTTGCTGTTGACGCTGGTGTCGAGCGAAGCCTTGGCTCAAGCCTGCGTGGTGCACAGCCAGGGCGAGCGGCTCGACGTCAAGGTCTGCCAGCAGAACCGCAATATTCCCGAGAAGTTGTTCAACGACGGTTTCTGCCAGCCGACGCTCGCCGGGCAGAACGTCGAGGTGCAGTACGTCGACCAATGCCCGAGCGGCGCATTCGGCGTGTGCAGCAACGCGCAAGTCGCCAATATGCCCTATCGCCAGGATATCCACTATTACGGTGTTGCCTCCGACGCGGCGTATTTAAAGCCGTACTGCGAAGGCCAGAGCCAGGGCAAGTGGCTCAAGCCTTGAGCCGTCAGCCGAGCCAGTCGAGGGTCAGCAGCAGTCGTCGTTCACCCGGTGCTGGTTGCGGGGAGCGGTGAATCAGGCCGAAGCCTTCGTTGCCGTGCCATTTCTCGCCTTTCAATAGCGCCACGTCCGCGCTCTGCAGTTGCTGGATCTGCGCCATGTCCTGCGGCTCGGCGTTTGCCTGGCCCAATTGCTCGCGATCCATCACCCCTTCCTTGAGCCACTGACTGCCGATTCCCGCGTATGTGGTGATCAAGCGCACTGGCACGTGATCGACATGAAAGCGCGGGCACATGGCCTTGTCCAACACCCGCAGGCGCAGGCCGACACGGCGTGCACCCAGCAGACAGGTGAAGGCACTGACCAGCCATTGCAGATCAGCGATAAAGCCTTCGTAGCCTTCCAGATCACGGAATCCGGCGGCCAGTCCGCTGAGATCGGGGGCGGCGTCTTCGTCCGGCAACTCCAGGCAAAGCGATTCTGCCAAAGGCTCGTTTAGCGACAGCAACAACGCTGCGAAATCGGCGATGTGCAGCGGCAGTTGGCGCTGCCAGACCGCGAGATTGACGTCATCTTCGAGGATTCGCGTGAGTATTTCCGGCGTCGCCCCTTGGTGCTGTTGGCGTACCCGGTTTTGTTGCAGTTTGAGCGCAAGCATCAGGCAGCCTCATCGTGCCAGGGGCCGAACGGATCCGGCAGCATGCGCCAGCCTTCGGCGCCAGCGGCCATTTCCTGATCCGTCAGCAAGCAGGCGTCGAGTTCAGCTGAGAGCTGCGAGAAATCGATGTTCTGACCAATGAATACCAGCTCCTGACGGCAATCGCCGACACTCGGCGTCCAGTTTTTCATGATTGCCGCGGTGCTTTCCTGATCCTGCGGCCATTGGTTTTCAGGGACGAAACGCCACCAGCGTCCGGCAAAACCATGGCGCATCAGGCCGCCCGCCTGTGACCAACTGCCCGCATCGGTGGCTTTGCTGGCGAGCCAGAAGAAGCCTTTGGAACGCAGCAATTTGCCGTTCGTCCACGGACGGTCGATGAAGTTGTAGAAGCGCTGCGGATGAAACGGGCGGCGCGCCCGGTAAGCGGTGGAGGCAATGCCGTACTCGGTGGTTTCCGGCACATGTTCACCGCGCAACTCCTGTAACCAGCCGGGGGCCTGGGCGGCTTTGTCGAAATCGAAACGTCCGGTGTTGAGGATCTGCTCCAGCGGCACCTCGCCCATCACCATCGGGATGATTTGCGCCTGAGCGTTGAGGCGCTTGAGGATTGCTGTCAGCTCGTCGCGCGCCTGGCGGCTGATGAGGTCGATCTTGCTGATCAGCAGTACGTCGGCGAACTCGATTTGCTCGATCAACAGGTCGGTGATCGAACGTTCGTCTTCCTCGCCCAATGTTTCGCCTCGGGAGGCGAGGCTCTCGGCGGCCTGATAGTCGAGGAGAAAGTTCATGCCGTCGACTACTGTAACCATGGTGTCGAGTCGCGCAACGTCGGCGAGGCTCTGGCCCTGTTCATCGCGGAAGGTAAACGTTTCGGCGACTGGCAGCGGTTCGGAGATCCCCGTGGACTCGATGAGCAGATAATCGAAACGACCCTCACGGGCGAGCTTGCTGACTTCTTCAAGCAGATCCTCGCGTAACGTACAGCAGATACAACCGTTGCTCATCTCCACCAGTTTCTCCTCAGCACGATTCAGGCTGACATCGCGCTGAACTTCGCTGCCATCAATATTGATTTCGCTCATATCGTTAACGATGACAGCGACGCGCAATCCATCTCGATTACGTAGTACGTAATTCAAAAGTGTACTTTTTCCGGCGCCGAGAAAGCCCGAAAGAACGGTCACGGGAAGTGGCGATGACATTGGATAATCCTCATCAGGTTGTGGCCGATGGGCGTTTATGCCGGGACATGGCGTAACGCACCGCGCTCTCTGGCTTCAAAACAGCGTTGTGGCAGAAGCAGACGCTTTAAATCGGCGAGCTCAGGCTCAATTCAATTTTATGTTATAGTATAACAATATAAATACGCCAGACCCGCTCTTGCCCAAACCGATAAAGAGCAGGAAGCTGCACGCAATCTGCCCATCGGGAACCATCATGAAAAATGCCCTGAAATGCTCGCTGTTGAGCCTTGCGTTGCTGTCGGGTATCGACGCCTGGGGACAGACTCCAATGCTCGCCAACTGCACGCGCAGCGCCAATCTGCTGGCCTGTATCGATGCACAAGGCAACGCCTACAGCGTGAACACAGTGGGCAGCACGATTTACCTACGGGGCTTTGAAAAGGACGGCAAACGATACTGGGCGCAGACCAACAGCCGTTTCGGCCAACTGACGCTCTTCACCGGAATCGCCTCTGATGGGGAAGCCTGGGTGGGCTATACCCGTCGGGTCGGCTGGACGACGATCAATCGTTTCTCCAGCTCAGGAGGCGGCAGCGCGAAATTCACCTGCAGCCGGATCACAGGCTGCTAAACCTGAGTTTTTTGCTGCTCCTGCTGCCAGGCGATGTAGCTGTCGATCGGCGGATTCTTCTGAAAATAACGCTGCAATCCTTCGAACAAACCGTTAGCGATAGCTTGCTGATGTCGGGTTGTCACCAGGCGCTGGCTGTCACGCGCGTTGGAAATGAAGCCGGTTTCCACCAGAATCGATGGCACATCCGGTGACTTCAACACCGCAAATCCCGCCTGCTCCACGCGCTTCTGATGCAACGTGGTAATGCCTTGCAGACTACCCAGTACGGTGCTGCCCAGTTGCAGACTGGCGGCAATGGTGGCGTTCATCGACATGTCGAGGATCACGCCGGCGAGCATCGGATCCTTGTCCTTGAGGTTGAGCAGACTGGTTGCGCCGAGCAGATCCGCACCGTTCTCACGTTGCGCCATAAAGCGCGCTGTCGCTGACGTCGCACCGCCTTCGGACAGGCAATACACCGAAGCCCCAGACGCGGTCAGACGCGGTGCCGCATCGGCATGCACCGAGATGAACATGTCGGCCTTGTGCCGACGAGCGATATCCACACGCTTGCGAAGGGGCACAAAAAAGTCATCATTGCGCACCAGTTTTACGTCGAAACCCTTCTCCCTTTTCAGCCGTTTGGCGAGCAATTGCGCGATGGAAAGCACCACATCTTTTTCCCGCTCGCCCTTGGCACCGACCGCGCCGGGGTCCTTACCGCCGTGTCCTGGATCAACCACGACGATAATATCGCGTTTGACGTGAACACTATTCGCGGGTGTTTCACGTGGAACCATTGCCGTATTCGGTGCCTGTTTGGCGTTCACCAAATCAAGCACCAAGCGGTGTCCCTGACCGTCTTGGGGCGCCAAAAGAAAGCTGTTCAATAGCACCGGATTGTTCAGATCGAGCACGATCCGCGTATCACCTTGGCCAAAGTGTCCGGAGCGGATGGAGCGAATGACCGTATCCGCCAATGCCAATTGACTGAAATCACCACTCAAACTCGCCCCGGAAAGATCAATGATCAAGCGCTCTGGCGCACTCAGAGTGAAGGTTTTGTAGCGCACTGGTCCGCTCAAATCGAAGACCAACCGCAGCTTTTCCTCCGAACGCCAGAGCCGCGCATTGCGCACTTGCGTGGCCGAAACACTGAAGGGCAAAGCGAAGGCTGCGCTAGCAAGGAACAAATTGAGCAAGTGGCGTCTGTGCATATGAAAACCCGTTCATGAAAAAGGCATCGTGATTTGAATTGTTATAATGTAACATTCAATTCACTCAACACGATGGTCCCGAACATGAATTCGCTGACACTTCCGGATATCGCGACTCAAGCCGCTCGCCAAGCTCTACCGCTTGAGTGGGTGGGAATGCGCGGCGTTGCTTTGCCCGTTCTGCTGGAAGGGCAACGTCTGAACGCGAAGGCTGATGCGGGCGTGAGTCTCGATGATGGCGAGACACGCGGTATTCACATGTCGCGGCTGTATCTGGCGCTGGATAAGCTCGAACAGCAACACCTTTCTCCTGCAATTTTGCGTCAGATACTGCAGCGATTTCTGGACAGCCATGAAGGTCTGTCCAACAGCGCCTACCTGAATATTCATACCGATTTGCTGCTTAGAAGGCCGGCGCTGGTCAGCCCTTTATCCGGCTGGAAAACCTATCCAGTGACCCTCGAAGCCAGTCTGAGAAATCAGATGTTCCACGTGGAACTAAAAATCGAACTCCCCTATTCCTCGACCTGCCCATGCTCTGCAGCGTTGGCAAGACAGTTGATCCAGCAGCAATTCATCAACGACTTCGCCAACAAACCACTGCTGCATGCCGACGTTCTGACTTGGCTCGGTTCAACTCAAGGCATCGTCGCTACCCCTCACAGCCAACGCAGCACTGCGCAGTTACACCTGCATCTGGACGAGTTCATCGATGAACTGCCACTGAGCGCAATCATCAATGATGCTGAAACCGCGCTCGGCACCGCCGTACAAACCGCAGTAAAACGCGCAGATGAACAAGCCTTCGCCCTCGCCAACGGACAGAACCTGATGTTCTGCGAGGACGCCGCCCGCCGACTCAACCTGGCACTGCGTCGCTCTCCAGGTGTCAGCGGCTTCCACTTGCGGGTGATTCACGCTGAAAGCCTGCACGCCCATGACGCGGTCGCTGAAAGTCATTGGACCCGGGAGCCTGCATGATTCGCTGCCAAGCCCTGAGCTGGGGCGCTCCCGGCTATCCCCTGACATCACCGCTGGATCTTGAGCTGGACGGCGGCAGCCTGACCGCCATCATCGGCGCCAATGGCTGTGGCAAAAGCAGTCTGCTGAAAGTCATCGCCGGGCTACAAAAGCCCTTGTCTGGCAAAGCCCTGCTGAGTGTTCCACGGCAAAGCGGACTGTCGTTCCTTCCACAGCAACAGCACCTTGATCGTCAGTTTCCCATCAGCCTCGAAGAACTGGTGGCCGCCGGATTCTGGGGACGCCGGCTCTCCACGCAATTGCGCACGCAACGCCTTGCCGACGCCCTTGAGCACTGGCACCTGAGCGGCCTGGAAAAACGTCCTCTCATGGCCCTCTCTGGCGGCGAACTGCAACGTGCCCTGCTCGCCCGGTTGAGCCTGGCCGACGCGCCGTTGCTGTTACTCGACGAACCCCACGCCGCGCTCGATGAACACGGTCAGCAACTGCTGTGGCAACACATCCATGCCTGGCACAACCAAGGGCGGACGCTGGTGGTGGTTTGCCACGATCTCGCCGCCGTGCGCCAACACATTCCACAAACACTGCTGATCAAACACAGCGAGTGCGTGTTCGGCCCCAGCGGTGAACTCATCCAGCAAACACCGCATACGCAGGTAGCCTGATGCTCACCGTCGTTCACCTCTGGCAACCGTTCAACGAATTCGTGTTCATGCGCCGAGCGCTATTAGGTGGATTGTTGTTGGCTTGCAGTACAGCTCCACTCGGCGTGTTCCTGATCCTGCGGCGCATGAGCCTGATCGGCGACGCCGTCGCCCACGGCATTCTTCCCGGCGCCGCATTGGGATTCTGGTTCGCCGGTCTGAGTCTGCCCGCGTTGACCCTCGGTGGTCTGGGTGCCGGCCTGAGCATGGCCGGACTGGCCGCCTGGATCACCCGACGCACCGGTCTGCGCGAAGACGCCAGCCTCGCCGCGATCTACCCGATCTCACTCGCCAGCGGTGTGTTGATTCTCGGCATCGCCGGCAAACGTCTCGATTTGCTGCACCTGTTGTTCGGCTCGGCACTGGCGGTCGACGGCCCTACTCTTCACGGCATGTTATGGGTCTCGGCATTCAGCCTGATCGCCATGACGGTGATCTACAAACCGCTGCTGCTCGACACGCTGGATCCACTGTTTCTGAAAACCGTCAGCCGTCTCGGCCCACTCGCCCACGGCGTATTCCTGACCCTCGTCGTACTGAATCTGGTGATCGGTTTCCAGGCCATCGGCGCGCTGATGGTAGTGGGTCTGATGATATTGCCAGCCGCCGCTGCGCGTTTCTGGAGCCGACGCTTACCGGTGCTGATCGCCATTGCGGCGCTTATCGGCTGCCTGTCGGTGTGGTGCGGATTGTTGATCTCGTTCTACTACTCGCTGCCCAGCGGCCCGGCGATCGTACTGGTCGCGGGTATCGGTTATCTGCTGTCCGTGGTGTTCGGGCCGGTGCACGGCTTGCTGCGCCGCCCGCCTTTGCTCACATCCCAATGAGGTGTTTCCCGATGCGCGCTCTACTCGTGTTGTTCGGCCTGCTGCTGTCGATGTCGTTGTCGGCGGCGGAAAAATTGCCGGTGGTCACCAGCTTCAGCATCCTCGCCGACATGGTGCATCAGGTGGGTGGCGAACATATTCAGATCACCAACATGGTCGGCCCGGACGCTGATGCGCACACCTATGAGCCGACGCCGGACGACGCCAAGGCATTGCTCAAAGCCAAACTGATCATCAAGAACGGTCTCGGTTTCGAACCATGGCTCGATCGACTGGTGACCAGCACCGGCACCCAAGCCCGGCTCATCAGTGCCAGCCACGGTGTGATTCCGCGCTCGCTCGATGAAGACGGCGATACCATTCCCGACCCTCACGCCTGGCATAACCTGGCCAACACCGAGCTGTACATCGCCAACATCACCAAGGCGCTGATCGCTGCCGATCCGGCGAACAAGGCCGATTACCAACGCAACAGCCAGACCTACCTGAAACAGATTTACGCCCTGCTCGCCGAAGCCAAGGCCCAGCTCGGGTCACTACCGCCGGGCAATCGCAAAATCGTCACCAGCCACGATGCCTTCGGTTATCTCGGTCAGGCCTACGGCATCGACTTCATGGCGCCGCAAGGTCTGTCCACCGAGCGCGAACCGTCAGCCGCCGAAGTCGCCGCGCTGATCAAGCAGATCCGTCAGGCCAAGGTCAAAGCTGTGTTCATGGAAAACATCAAGGACGCGCGCCTGCTCAAGCAGATCGCCGAGGAAAGCGGCGCGCACATCGGCGGCACGTTGTACTCCGATGCCCTCGCCGCCAGTGGTCCGGCCAGTACCTTTGCCGGGCTGTTCGAATACAACCTCAACACCCTTTACGACGCGCTGAGCCAACCATGATCCGCAAGAATCCTTCAGGCGATCTGCCGCAGATTGCCGAGTCGGCCTACGTCGACAAAACCGCGATCATCTGCGGCAAGGTGGTCATCGGCGAAAACGTGTTCGTCGGGCCCTACGCCGTGATTCGTGCGGATGAGGTGGACGCCTCAGGCGCGATGGAGCCGATCACCATCGGCGCCAATTCGAACATCCAGGATGGCGTGGTGATCCACTCCAAATCCGGCGCCGCCGTGACCATCGGCGAATTCACTTCGATCGCTCACCGTTCTATCGTGCATGGTCCATGCGTGGTCGGCGACCGGGTGTTCATCGGCTTCAACAGTGTGCTGTTCAATTGCGTGGTCGGTGACGGCTGCGTGGTGCGGCACAACTCGGTGGTCGATGGCCGCGATTTGCCCGACGCGTTCTACGTGCCCTCCACCACCCGCATCGGCCCCAACACCGACCTCTCGCAGTTCCCGCCGGTGAGTGTCAGCGCCTCGGAGTTTTCCGAAGACGTGGCGCGCACCAACGTCGATCTGGTGCGCGGTTACAAAGCCCTGCAGAACGAGTTCTGAACCATGAGCAGCGTGCTGATTCGCAACGCCAGACTGGTCAACGAAGGACGCGAATTCGACGGCGATCTGTTGGTCAGCCATGGCCGCATCGTCAAGATCGCGCGCAGCATCGACGGTGAAAATGCGCGGGTGGAAATCGACGCTCGTGGCCAGTGGCTGGTGCCGGGGATGATCGATGACCAGGTGCATTTTCGCGAACCGGGGGCGCCGGCCAAGGGCTGCATTCACACCGAGTCTCGAGCGGCAGTGGCGGGCGGCATCACCAGTTTCATGGACATGCCCAACACCCAGCCGGCCACCCTCACCCTCGAAGCGCTGGCCGATAAAAAGCGTCGGGCGGCGATCAGCTCCGTGGCCAATTACGGCTTCCACTTCGGCGTTAGCCAGGACAACCTCGACACCGTCGCCGCGCTCAATCCCTGCGAAGTCGCCGGGGTCAAAGTGTTCATGGGCGCCTCCACCGGCAACATGCTGGTGGATGACCCGAAGATCCTCGAGCGCCTGTTCGCCGAAGTGCCGACGATTCTGTTGGCCCATTGCGAACACACGCCCAGCATCGAGGCCAACGCAGCCCGCCTGCACGGGCGCCAGGGCGAACACTTGCCGGCGAATATCCATGCGCTGATCCGCGATGCCGAGGCTTGCTATCGCTCCTCTTCACTGGCGGTGGAACTGGCGAAACGGCACGGCACCCGCCTGCATGTCCTGCACCTGACCACCGCTCGCGAGTTGGCGTTGTTCGAGGACAAACCGCTCGCACAGAAACACATCACGGCTGAGGTTTGTCTGCATCACCTGCTGTTCGATGACCGCGACTATCCAGCCCTCGGCAACCTGATCAAATGCAACCCGGCAATCAAGACCCAGGCCGACCGTGACGCTTTGCGCGCGGCGTTACTGAGCCATCGACTGGATGTGATCGGCAGCGATCACGCACCGCATACCTGGGCGCAAAAGCAGCGCCCTTATGCCGAGGCGCCCAGCGGTTTGCCGCTGGTGCAGCAGGCGTTGCCGGCGCTGCTGGAACTGGTGGCCGACGGCGTGCTGCCGATCACCACATTGGTGGCGAAGACCAGTCACCGGGTGGCGGATCTGTTTGCGATTCCGGATCGGGGTTATTTGCGTGAGGGCTATTGGGCGGATCTGGTGCTGATTGAGCCAGCGGCTCTGGAAGTGTCCCGGCAACCGATTCTGTCGCAGTGCGGCTGGACGCCATTTGCCAACAGGACTTTTCGGCATCGGGTGAGTACAACACTGGTGTCGGGGCAGATTGCGTGGGATGGCGGACGGGTGAATGAGGGGTGTCAGGGCTTGCCGTTGCGGTTTATGCGCTGATCATCAAAACGCTTTCGCGAGCAAGCTCGCTCCCACAAGTTGGAATGCATTTCCCTGTGGGAGCGAGCCTGCTCGCGAAGCATTTAAGCTCTTGGCTTAACAGCGCCGCAATCCTGACCCAACCACACCGCGCGGGTTTCCAGACTGCCCTTCTGGTTGATCCCGATGGCATTGAACGTGCCGTTGGCCACGGTGGTGAATTCACGATCACTGAGGAACGTGGCAACGCCAGTGCCCTGCGCTTTCGGGCAACTGAAACGGAATTTCCACTGGTTACCGGTGCGCTCGGTGATCTGCTGTTTGCAGCCTGATTGTGGATCGGCCAGCGGTATATCGTTGGTCGCAACCTGCTGCGGCGTCAGGCAGGCACGAATGCCCTTGCCGCCGATGTTGATCCCGTTCTTTTCCAGCGCCGCGCGCTGTTGTGGAGTCATCTGGCCTTGAAGCTGGCCGAGGATCGATTGCACATCCATTGGCTGGTCATCGACCTTGACGTTGCTTGAGGTCATCTCCCACAGCCCCGGCTGCAGCATTTGCGCCTGTGCAATCACCGGCATTGCCAAACCCAGGCCCAGCGCCAAACCCAGCAGACGAACGTTCATCGAAAAACTCCTGATCAGTAGTGGCCGTTAGACGTCGGCCGATGGCTTCGGTTCATGGGCCAATTAAATAGCGACAATCGCGCCGGAACATGGTCTGTTACGCATTGAATCTTCAGGAGCAAGGCTGCCCCATGGATTATTTTGGACCGCACATTTTCGGTTATCTGATCGCCCTCATACATAGCCTCGGCTTGATCGCCGCCATTCACGCGGTGCTGACCGTACGCACCGCGCAAGGCTCGATCGCCTGGGCATTGTCGCTTATTTTCATTCCCTACCTGACCCTCATCCCTTATCTGGTTTTCGGCCGCAGTACCTTCGACGGTTACATCAAGGCGCGGCGCCAGGCCAACGAACAGATGCGCCAGGCGATTTCCGAGTTGAACTGGCGACCGTGGGTGGAAGAAGCCCTCACCGCCCGCGCCTCGAATGCCTACGCCTCGCTCCGCGCCATGCCCAAACTGGGGCGCATGCCGTGTCTGGCGAACAACGAAGTGCAGCTGCTGGTGAATGGCCACGCGACGTTTTCGGCGATTTTCCAGGCCATCGATCAGGCGCGCGAAGCTGTGCTGATCCAGTTCTTCATCATCCATGACGACCGCCTCGGGCAAAGCCTGCGCGACCTGTTGCTGAAGAAGGCCGCAGAAGGCGTAGCGATTCATTTGCTCTACGACCGGATCGGCAGCCACGCCCTGCCCCACAGCTACGTGCAAGCGTTGCGCGACGGCGGTGTCGAGGTCGAAGCCTTCGCCACGCGCAGCGGCTGGCTCAATCGCTTTCAGGTGAATTTCCGCAACCACCGCAAAATCGTCGTGGTCGACGGCGTGCTCGGCTTTGTCGGCGGGCATAACGTCGGCGATGAATACCTGGGCGAGAAGCCGCCACTGGCGCCATGGCGCGATACCCACGTTCAAGTCCGCGGCCCGGTGGTGGCCTGCATGCAGGAGTCGTTCGCCGAGGACTGGTTCTGGGCCGCACGCACGCTACCGCCGCTGATCCTGCCGGATGTCTACCCGGAGGATGGCGTGCTCTGCCAACTGCTGGCGAGCGGTCCGGCTGATGCCTACGAAACCTGCTCGCTGTTCTTCGTCGAAGCGATCCATGCGGCGACGGAACGGGTGTGGATCACCAGCCCGTATTTCATTCCCGATGAGGCGGTATTCGCCGCATTGCGCCTGGCAGTGCTGCGCGGTGTCGATGTGCGCCTGCTGCTGCCCTCGCGTCCCGATCACCGCATTGTTTACGCAGCGTCCAGTCTTTATGCGTTCGAAGCGGTGCGTGCCGGCGTGCGGGTATTCCGCTATGAACCCGGGTTCCTGCATCAGAAAGTAGTGTTGATCGACAGCGAAATCAGCGCCATCGGCAGCGCCAATCTGGATAACCGCTCGTTCCGGCTGAATTTCGAAGTGATGCTGCTGACGGTCGACAGCGAGTTCGCCGCCAACGTGGAACAGATGCTCAACGACGACTTCGAACAGGCTTACGAAGTCGCTAAAGAGGAAAGCCGGGAGGTCCACCGCCTGCAACAGCTCGGCATGCGGATCGCCCGGCTTATTTCACCGATTCTTTAGAACGGACATCCCCCTCTGCCACAGAGGGGGATGGTTCAGGTCTCAAGGATGGTAGATGTCGTCGCGGGTCCAGGGCAGTTCATGGCTGCCGTCCGGATGTGCTTTCACCGCCAGAATCTGGTGCAGATTGATCCAGCCACGGGCGAACGCGTAGGCACACCCGGCCAGATACAGCCGCCAGATGCGCAGCGCCTGATCCGGTACCAGTTTCCCGGCGGCTTCGAGGTTGTCCTCCAGACGCTCGCTCCAGTGGTCCAGCGTGCGCGCGTAATGCAGGCGCAGGCTTTCGACATCGACAATCTCCAACCCGGCTTCGCTGATCTCGGCCGAGATCATCGACAGATGCGGCAGCTCGCCGTTGGGGAATACGTACTTCTCGATGAAGTCGCCAGCACCGCGTCCCACCGGACGGCCATCAGTGTGTTTGGCGGTGATGCCATGGTTCATCACCAGGCCTCCCTCCTTCACCGCACCGAACAGGACTTGGCAGTATTCGGCGAGGTTGGCATGGCCGACGTGTTCGAACATGCCGACGCTGACCACCTTGTCGAAGCGACCGTCCTGCGGCAGATCACGGTAGTCGAGCAGTTGCAGTTCGATCTGGTCTTCCAGGCCTTCAGCCTTGACCCGCTCCCGGGCCAACTCCAATTGCTCCTTGCTCAGGGTGATACCGAACACCTTGGCGCCGAATTCCCGCGCGGCATAACGCGCCAGGCCACCCCAGCCGCAACCGACATCCAGCAGATAGTCACCGGGCTGCAGGCGCAGTTTGCGGCACAGATGGCGGAATTTGGCTTGTTGCGCCTGCTCCAGGGTTTCACTGCCGGTTTCGAAATACGCGCAGGAATACGCCATGTCACTGTCCAGCCACAGCTGGTAGAACGCGTTGGACAGGTCGTAATGATAGGAAATGGCTTTGGCGTCGGTTTCCTTGTCGTGCAACGCACGCACTGGCTGGGCGTCGTCGTCTTCATCGAGCAAGGCACTGCTCAATTCGTCGCAGACCCGGATGACCTCGCTGATCGAGCCCTCCAGTTCGAGCTTGCCTTCGACAAACGCCGCCCCCAGCGCGTCGAGACTCGGATGCGTAAACTGGGTGACCATCGTCGGGTCCTTGACCACGATGGTGACGCTGGGCGCCGGCCCCAGATTGAACTCATGGCCGTCCCAGAGCCGCAGGCGAAGCGGGAGCTGCAGTTTCTGTAAGGCCGGTGGAAGTTGCGCGAACATGGAAAATCCCCCTTGTTTCAGACGTCAGATCTGAGGGTAGACCATCCTTGAAAAATAGCAGGCTATCGATTTGATTAGCCGAGCCTATCGTTCCAGGCGCTCCAGCAGGCCGTCATGCACCCACTGCTTTAACCAGCTAACGGCCTGAAGTGGTGCGCCCTCACCATAGATGACTGCTAACTCGGCGCACAGTTCGGCGAAATTCCAGCCCTGATTGATCATGCCATTCAGGGCATCGGCCTCGGCCGGATCCAGACTGCGGTAATTGCACAGCAGATCATTGCGCCAGATCAGGCACAACTGCGGGGTCTGAAGTGCCTCGCTGTCCGGGAAATCCGTTGCTTGCTTGACCGAACGCCACAGGGCCAGACTGTTGAATCGATGCTCCAGCCATTGCACCGAGGGTGTCGGTTTGACCTGAAGTGCGGGCCATTCCTGCGCGGACAACGCCGCCATCGCCTCAATCGTCAACGGCGAACCAGACGGCGCGTCGAACGCCAGAGTGAATGCCCATTCCAGCGCCGCCAGTTCACTCAACGGCGCGCTCTGCTGCGGCATCAGATACTCGCGGATAAACTCTGTAAAACCACGACCGAGCCAACGCAGGCTGTAGTTCGTAGACGGGTATCGGCGGATGTACGCACTCGCGAGCCCATCGAACTCCTCATCCCCCAACCAGTGATGGATAGCCGGGAAGTCGTTGCGTAGCACCTCCAGCAACCGCGCCTTGTAGGCGTTGTGATAGATCGCCAGCCCCGTGCCCACATCCAGCGTCGGGCCACCGATCAGGCTGGCACTCAAGGTCGGGGGTGCGGTCTTCGCCTCCTCCAGCAGAAACGCCTCAAATGCCAGTTGCCATTCGTTCAGGCGCATTGCTGTCTCCCGGCCAAAACCAGGTCACCCAGTTCGCGGGCCTTATGCAGTTCGTCGAGCAGCTCTGCGAACGGCGGGAAGTGATCATCACGCTCCAGCAGCGTCGCCACCGGGCCGAAATGCTCCAGCGTGCGTTGATACAACGCCCAGACAGGATCGCTGACCGGATGATCGTGGGTGTCGATTACGTAGTCACCATAATCGCTATGCCCGGCCAGATGCAGCTGGCGCACCTTGTCCTTGGGCAGGCTCTGAATGAACGTCCACGGATCGAAGCCATGATTGCGCGAGCTGACGTAGACGTTGTTGACGTCCAGCAGCAACTCGCAGCCGCTGACATGACTCAGGGCCTGCAGAAACTCCCACTCGATGAAGTCATCGGTGGCTGCGCGCACGTAACTGGAAACGTTCTCCAGCACCAACGGCCGCTGCAACACGTCCTGCACCTGCACTACTCGCCCGGCGATGTAGGCAAGGCTTTCCTCGGTGTACGGCAGTGGCAGCAGGTCATGCAACTGATGGGCGTTGCCACGGCTCCAGCACAGGTGATCGGAGATCCACGCCGGTTTGACCCGGTCGGCCAGTTGCTTGAGCTGTTTGAGATAGTCCGGATCGAGGGCATGCGGCCCACCGATGGACAGGGACACGCCATGCATCACCACGGGGTAGCGCTCGGCGATGGCGTCGAGGAAGTACAAGGCTTTGCCGCCTTGCACCATGAAGTTTTCGGAGACCACTTCGAACCAGTCCACGGCCGGCGACTGTTCGAGGATCTGTTGGTAATAGGCGCTGCGCAAACCCAGGCCATAACCCAGGAAAGGAACGGAAGCTGACATGCCAGGACTCCTTTGCAAAGTGGCCGCAGCGGCATCACCCGCTGCGGCAGCACTCACAGGTGGCTTACTCGCCGACCTTGCCACCGGCTTTTTCGCAAGCCGACTGAGTCATCGCCTTGAAGCCCTGGCCTTTGCACGAACCCATGCCTTTGCACGCATGGTCCTTGGTCTTGCAGTCGTTCTGGCCTTTGCAGGCATTCACGCCGTAGCAGTGAACCTGGGCATCGGCAGCCATCGCGTTGGTAGCGACACCGGCAAACATCGTGGCAGCGGCCAAAGCGAGAGCGGCACCAGCAGCAGCGGTCTTGATGGTCATTTTTTATATCCTCGGTAAGCGTCAGGGGTGTCGGCTGGAAGGTTGTTCAGTCCCGACATAGCACTAGAGAGGGCTGCCCCGACGGCGTTACAGAGGTGCAAAAAATAATTTCAGTAATCGTCCTGGAGCTTGAGCAGCGGCTCCTGAAACCGCAACAAACGCCCGGCATTGCCCAGTACCAGCAGCGTGCTGAGGTTATGCAGCAACGCGGCAATCATCGCCCCCGCCGCCCCAAGCCAACCAAAGGCTGCGAATACCACGATCGCCAGTGTCCAGCCCAGACCGATGATGACGTTGACCTGCAAGGTCCGGCGGCACTGGCGACTGAGCCGCACACAAGTGCCGAGGCGGCGCAGGTCGCTGCCGATCAGCACAATATCCGCCGACGCCAGCGCAATGTCGGCGCCGCCGGCGCCCATCGCCACACCAACCACACCAGCCTTGAGCGCCAGCGAATCATTGATGCCGTCGCCCACCACCATCGGCCGGAAGCCATTGTCGATTTCCTTGAGCACGCGGTTGAGTTTGTCCTCGGGCAGTGCCTGCGCTTGTACCTCTTGTAGACCCACTTCGCGAGCCAGGGTCTGCGCGACACTCTGGCGGTCGCCGGTCAGCAGCAACTGGCGCCCCAGACCCAGCTCGCGCAATTCGCCTAGGGCAAAGCGCGCTTCCGGTTTGACGCTGTCGGCCAGCAACATCCAGGCGACAAATTCGCCGTTCAAGGCCAACCCGGCGATCGGACCGTCATGCTCGGGAACGGTCGTGGTGACGATACCCAATTGGGCGAACAACTCGGGCCGCCCCAACGCCGCCTCGCCCTGCGCGGTCATGGCAACCACGCCGAGGCCTTGGCGCTCATGAATATCAGTCAGTGTCAGGCTTTGCTCCTGGCTGACCAAGCCGGCCAACGCACGGCTGACCGGGTGACTGCTGGCCGCGCCGAGACTGGCCGCCAATGCCATCACTGAGGCCTGATCCAGTCGCGGGCTGCTGATCGATTGCAAACGCAGGGTGCCGTAAGTCAGGGTGCCGGTCTTGTCGACCACCAGTGAGGTCAGGTCCGCCAGTTCTTCGAGGAAGGCCGAACTGCGGATCAGAATGCCGTGACGCGCCGCCACCGCCACCCCGGCAATCGCCGTGGCCGGTGCCGAAAGCACCAAGGCGCAAGGACACGCTGCGACCAACACCGCGAGCATCGCTTGCGCATCGTTGGTCACGAACCAGGTCACCGCCGCCAGCAGCAACACCAGCACCATGTAGCTGCCGGCATACCGCTCAAGCAGACGGGTGATCGGCGGCTTCGAACGCTCGGCGTTTTGCATCAGTGCGATGACCTTGCCCAGCGTCGATTGGTCGCCGGTGCGGGTCACTTCAATACGAAGCAAGCCGTCGAGGTTGATCGCACCGCCGAAGACCGTCATGCCCGCTGCCGTTTCAACCGGGACCGACTCGCCAGTGATCGATGCCGTGTCGAGGCTGGCCTGACCGAACAACACCCGACCATCCGCCGGCACCCGATCACCGGCGCGCACTTCTACGGTGTCACCGGGTTTAAGCGTGCCGTTATCCACTTCGATGACCGAGCCGTCCGCCTGAATCTTGCGTGCGTGGCTGCGGGTCAACTGGCCGAGGGCGTGAATCGCCTCTTGCGAGCCGATCACGCTGCGCTCTTCCAGCACGTGGCCGAAGATCATGATGATCGGCAGCAGCGCAGCGGTCAGCAGATCGCCGGTCGCCCAAGCGCCGAGCATCGCCAGTGCAATCAGTTGATCAGTGATGCCGTGCAGGCTCGGATAACGCAGGCTGTACCACGCCGAACGCATCACCGGCACCGCCACCAATAAAGAAGCAAAACCCAGCAGCAACTGACTGACACCGGTTTGCTCCGGCACCAGCCAACGCCAGATCAAACCGAGGCCGAGCAAGCCAAGGGCGAGCATCGCCAAGGTCAATTGCCGAGCGGCGCGGCGCTGTTCAGCCGAGGACAACAGGCTCGGTGCGGCAGTGGTCGCAGTCATTTACTGGCTCCCTGAATGATCAGGCGGGAATCGTCTTTCGGATCGACCGTGGTCACGGAACCGGCCTGGCCGAGAATCTTCGGCATGCGTTCGCGGTACAGACGCAGGAGCATCTGCGGGTCGGTGCCCTGTTGCTGCGCCTTGGCCAGGCTCAGGACTGTGGCGGTGTCGGCGGAGGCTTTCGCCAACCGTTCGCCAGCCTGGGCATGGGCCACTTGCAGGGTGCGGTCGGCTTGTTCGTTGGCGGTCTGGGTGAGTTTCTCCGCCTCGGTGCGTGCGTTGGCGACCGCTTTGTCGGCTTGCTGACTGGCGGTCAAAACAGCGTTGAAGGCACTGACGGCCGGGTCCGGCAGACTCGACTGAACGTCGACCCGCGCCACTTCGATGCCGATGCCCTGCCCGCTCGCCTTCAGTTCTGCCAGGCGCTTGTTGATGCCTTGCACCAGATCACCGCGCAGACGTTCGCGGCGTTCGGCCGCTTGGTTATCAGCACCGATCAACTCCGGTCGGGCGACCAGAATCGTGTCCAGATCCCTGGCGGCGGTCAAAGCCACGGCGCTGCGCGTGACCAGCCGATCCAGGGCCGGCAATACATGATCACCCTGCAACACGAAGTCGTACGGGTCGGTGACTTTGTAAAACACCCGTACATCCAGCTGCACCACACCGGCGTCGCCGGTCAGCAAATAGCCGGACCCGGCCAGTGCATCGCTCAGCGGTGTGGCGAAGGTCGCAACACGATCGGCCTTGATCGCCTCACTGCTGCGCAGCAGATTTTCCACTCGGCGCTCAATCACCCGATCCGCTGCAGGCAGCAACACCACCTGTTCGAACGGCTGTGGCCATGCCAACAACAGACCGGCATTCTGAATGCGATCCAGTGCACCAAAGTGCAAAACCACGGCACGATTTTGCGGATCGATCTGCCGCACATTGGAAAATGCCCACGCCAACGCGGCCAGGACGGTCACCGCATACAAGGCGAAAAACGCCAGGCGTCCGGCCTGAATCCACGGACTGCTCAACGAATGTGTTCCACGTGGAACTTCATCACTCATGGCTGCGATCCGGATTTGTTATCAACAGTCGGCGGACCGTCTACTAACACGCGGAATGGCGCGGCGTCGGTGCGCAGGATCAGCTTGGTGTCCGGTGTGACGATGGTGCCGAGGGTATCGAGTGAGCGCAGCAGGTTGTACAGCTGCGGCGAACCGGCATAGGCGCGACCATAGATCTGAGCGGCTTCGACCCGGGACTGCGCTTCGATTTCTGCGGCTTTCACCGTGGCATCGGCCTGCACAATTCGCGCATCGCGCTCGGCAGCCGAGCGAATTTGCGCAGCTTCACGCTTGCCAATGGCCGTGCGTTCGGTGGCGATTGTTTCACGCTCGGCACGCATCCGATCGACCGTGGCCGTGAGCGTCACCGAGGGCAAAGTGAGCCGTTCGATGCCAACCTGCACCACGCGCACGCCGTAAGTCGCGAGCAGTTGCTGATCGATCTGCTTGCGCAATTGCGCTTCGAAGTCAGCGATGCGCACCTGACTGGCATCGGTGTTCACCAGATTCGCCAGGTCGAAACTGCTGGCGGTGGTTTCCAGTGCCGAGCCGACAAAGGTACGAATCTGCCGTGCCGCTTCGTCCGGTTGGTTCTGCACTGCACGCATGAAACGCTGCACGTTGTCCGGGTCGCCCTGCACCTGCCACGCCACATAGGCCTGAACGATGATGCGCAAACCGTCGCGGGTGCCGACATCCTGCAAACCGCTGGAGGTGGTGCGCAGGCGCAGGTCCACCGGGATCGCCGCTTCGAACGGCGCCGGCCAACGCCAGCTCAAACCGGGTTCAAGCAACACCCGCGACGGATTGCCGAAACGGGTGATGACCGTAGCCTCCCCTGAACGCACTTGCACCAGGCTCGCCGCCGCGATGGCAAACGCCACCAGCAACACCGCCCAGCCCATGCGCCGCCACGGGAACGGTCCCACCTCCTCCGGCGCACCGTGGTGATGGTGCCCATGATGATGGTGATGCCCGGCGTGGCCGTGATTGTGGCCGCTGTGGTCATGCGAATCGTGAGTGTGCGACTGGCTCAATGGGCAACTCCTGGTTGAGCGGTGGTGCGCGCAGGCGTCGGGTCAGCCGGCAGCGTGAACGTACGCAGGTCGATGGTCGGCGCATTGCTGCTGCCGCCTAAACGGTGGTCGAGCACCAGCAGTCTGGCCTTGCTCAGGCCCTGACTGAGCTGACTGAAATACTGCTCCAGCACGAACGCCTGACCGGCGCTGGCATAAGCATTTTGTTCGGCTTTGAACTTCAGATCCGCTGCCTGCGCCGTGGCGTTGACTTCACGCGCGCTGGCAGTGGCCTGATCCCGGGCAAGGCTCGCCTGCAACTGCGCCTGGTTACTGGCCTCAGCCGCAGCCCCGCGCTCACGGGAAATCAACGCCTGCGCGCCGATCTGCGCCGCTTGCACGCTGTGATATGCATTGGCGGCGCCGGCGGGTGGATGAATCGCCTCGACCACGGTGGCGAGAATCTCCACACCGCTGTCGAGTTTCTGCAGATCGCCTTGCACCGCACGGCCGATTTCTTCGCCCAACCCTACCCTGTCCGCCCCCAGCAGACCGTCGAGGGTGCGCGAGGCAAAGTCATGAACCAGAATCCGGCTCGCGGTGCTGCGAATCAGCGTCGGTACATCAGCGTTGTTGTAGGTGGCGGCCAAGGCGTCCTGATCACGCAGGCCGATTCGATAGACGAAACGCACGTCCATGTTGACGATCTGAAAGCTCTGCTGATCGCCACGGCTGCTGGCAATGACCTGGGATTTGTCGTTGACGTGGCTGGCATCCCACAAGCGGTTGGCGGTCATGGGGGCCGGACCTTCGGCGGGCTCGGCCTGGGTCGGTGCTTGCGCCGGTGCCGAGCTATCGCCGACGCTGGTCGCCAACTCGTGCACCACGCCATTCTCGACGTTCAACACGCGGCCCAGCGGCCATGGCAAACCGGCGTGCAACCCAGGGCCAAAGACTTGCACCGGTTTACCGAAACGCTCGTAGATGCCGCGCCCTTGCAGCGGAATCTCATGGATGCCAGTCAACACCCAGCCGACTGCGGCAACCAGCGCCAGCACCGGCAGAAATGCCCGGCGCATGTAGCTGAAGGCCCAGATCTGGCGCAGATCGATGCCGAAACGGTTGTGCAATTCGTGCTGCAAGGCGAGCAACGGTTGAGGCGGCCAACGCAGCATGTCGGCGATAAAACTGCGCGCCAGCAGGGTCGGTTCGAGCTGTTCCCGATGCGGGCTGAATATCGACAGAACCGCGCGCAATAGCAACTCGATCGCAACCAATCCCGGCAAGATCCCGATCAACACCGCGAGTCGCACCGGCCATACCGAAGCGTCGCTGGCAAATAACAGACACAGGGCGCCGAGCACCAGACTGATGATCGCCACCCGCGCCAATTGCGCGAGGGATCCGGCCTCCGGCCATTGCGCCGAGTTTTCCTGGGCCAACTGACGTTCCAGCACCAGCAAGCCAAAACCCACCAGCAACATCAGCACCGCACCGACGGTGGCAGACAACCCGACCGCGCCGGCCGGCAACGCAAGGTTCCACACCTGCTCGATGCTCAGCACCACCAACGCCGACCAGCCGCCGAGCCACAACGTGGCCGCGCCGATCTGCCCGAGCAGGTGCACTCCACGTTGACTCAGGCGCTCCAGCAGCTGTTCGTACCAGCCGTCAGGCGCCGCTGGCTCGGCCTCCTCGGTCAGCGCCACCAGCGGCGGCGGGTTTATCACCCGTGCGCGCCACTGCGTCACCCACCACGCCGACTGCAAGCCGGCGGCCAGCACCAGCAACGACGCGCCCAGATTCACCAGCAATGCCGGCCACAACGACTGTGCAGCAAACAGCCCGACAAAAGACGCCAGTACCCACCCTGCCCCGGCCAATCCGCCGAGACCCATGGCCAGACGGCGCAAACGGCGCCCCTGCGTGGCCGCTTGTTGAAAGCGCGGCAACCCGGTCACTTGCGTGCCATCGACATCCAGATCGACTTGCATATCACCCCAAAGCCATTGATTCACCGGTCTAATCGTTACGATATAACGAAAAGCGTGAAATATTCGTACACAAATTCACTTATCTAAAGATGCGCAACCTGTCGCTTGCCTGAAGCCTTGACCGAAATGTCCGGAAACGCACATATTACGTTCGTAATTTTATCGGCCGACTACTTTTAGCGATCCGCATCCCCAACGAGGAGCAAGCGCATGAGTCACTACGACGTGGTAATTCTGGGCGGCGGCCCCGGTGGTTATAACGCGGCGATCCGCGCTGGCCAACTGGGCCTGAAAGCCGCGTGCGTGGAAGGCCGCGCCACCTTGGGCGGCACCTGCCTGAACGTCGGCTGCATGCCGTCCAAGGCCTTGCTGCATGCCTCGGAGCTATACGACGCGGCCATGGGTGCGGAATTCGCCAACCTCGGCATCGAGGTCAAACCCACGCTCAACCTCGCGCAAATGATGAAACAGAAAGACCAGAGCGTGAGCGGCCTGACCAAAGGCATCGAGTTTCTGTTTCGCAAGAACAAGGTCGACTGGATCAAGGGCTGGGGCCATATCGACGGCCCGGGCAAAGTCAGCGTGACCGATGATCAAGGCAACAAGACCGAGCTGAGCGCCAAGGACATCATCATCGCCACCGGCTCCGAGCCCACGCCCCTGCCCGGCGTCGAGATCGACAACCAACGCATCCTCGACTCCACCGGCGCGCTGTCCCTCAGTGAAGTCCCCCAGCATCTGGTGGTGATTGGTGCCGGAGTGATCGGCCTCGAACTGGGCTCGGTATGGCGCCGCCTCGGGGCCCAGGTGACCGTGGTCGAATACCTCGACCGCATCTGCCCCGGCGTCGATGGCGAGGCCGGCAAGACCCTGCAGCGTTCGTTGAGCAAGCAAGGCATCAGCTTCAAGTTGAGTTCGAAGGTCACCAGCGCCACGACCTCGGCCAACGGCGTGCAGCTCAGCGTCGAACCCGCCGCCGGTGGCAACGCCGAGTTGCTCGAAGCCGACTACGTGCTGGTCGCGATCGGCCGGCGTCCATACACCCAAGGGCTGGGTCTGGAGAACGTGGGCCTGACCACCGACAAGCGCGGCATGCTCGCCAACCGCCAGCACCGCACCGAAGCACCTGGCGTCTGGGTGATCGGCGACGTGACGTCCGGGCCGATGCTCGCGCACAAGGCCGAAGACGAGGCGATGGCCTGTGTCGAACAGATCGTCGGCAAGGCCGGCGAGGTCAACTACGACTTGATTCCCAACGTCATCTACACCCGGCCGGAGCTGGCCAGCGTCGGCAAGACCGAAGAGCAGCTCAAGGCCGAAGGCCGCGCCTATAAAGTCGGCAAATTCCCGTTCACCGCCAACAGCCGGGCAAAGATCAACCACGAAACCGAGGGCTTCGCCAAAGTCCTCGCCGACGAGCGCACGGACGAAATCCTCGGCGTGCATCTGGTCGGCCCGAGCGTCAGTGAAATGATCGGCGAATACTGCGTGGCCATGGAATTCAGCGCATCGGCCGAAGACATCGCGCTGACCTGCCACCCGCACCCGACGCGTTCAGAAGCGCTGCGGCAGGCGGCAATGAATGTCGAGGGGATGGCGACGCAGATGTAAGTATCGACCGGGCGACCTATTCGCGAGCAGGCCCGCTCCCACATTTGATCGCATTCGAATGTGGGAGCGAGCCTGCTCGCGAAAGGAGCAACTCGATCTCAATCCGGTAGATGCCCCAACGGCAATGCCCCTGGGGTCTTCACCGTGTGAATCGCAAAATTGCTGCGAATGTCACTCACCCCCGGCAACTTCAGCAAGCAGCTGCTGAGAAAACGGTCATACGCGCGCAAGTCCGGCACCACCACCTGCAACAGAAAGTCCGACTCCCCCGACACCAGAAACGCCGAGATCACCTCCGGCAGCGCCGTGACCGCGGCATAAAAGGCCTCGGCCTGTTCATCGTTGTGACGCTCGACCTTGACCCCGACAAACACCGTCAGCCCCAGCCCCACCTCATCGCGATCCAGGTTGGCCTGATAGCCGCGAATCACCCCGGCCTCTTCCAGCATCCGCACCCGGCGCAGGCAAGGTGACGCCGACAGCCCTATCTCGTCCGCCAGCTCGACATTGCTCAGCCGTCCGTTGCGTTGCAGCGCGGCGAGAATCTTGCGATCAAAGGCGTCAAGTTTCATGGTTGGCAGATCCTGATGGTCAAGGCACAAAAAGAAAGCAGATTATGCCAATCCAGTGAGTTTTTGAAGCTGACTACGCAAGCACCTGCCCCACCCTTCAGCCATAGACTGTGGTCACCGAATCGACAACGAAAGGGCTGCTGCATGGCGAGTTTCTGGCTGTTTTTTCTGGCATTGGCAGTGGTCTATCTGTTGCCCGGCCCGGACATGATCCTGTTGCTGCAAACCGGGGCCCGCCAGGGTCGCGGTGCGGCGCTGGCGACCGCCGTGGGGCTGGGGGTTGCCCGGGGCTGTCATGTGGCATTGGCGGCGCTGGGCCTGGCAGCGCTGTTCAAGGCGGCGCCGTGGACGTTCGATGTGGTGCGTCTGGCCGGTGCGGCGTATTTGCTGTGGATCGGTATTCAGTGCCTGCGCAGCACGTTGCTGCCAAACCTCAATGCCTCCCCTGAAACCGACGCTCACGGACAATGGCGCGAAGCGATACGTCGCGGTTTGCTGACCAATCTGCTCAACCCCAAGGCCTTGCTGTTCTGCTCGGTGCTGTTGCCGCAGTTCATCGTCAATGACGGCGCACCGGTGCTGACCCAATTTGCCACCCTCGGCGTGTTGCTGGTGGGCGTCGGGCTGCTGTTCGACAGCGCCTACGCCCTGACCGGGGCCGCGCTAGGCCGTTGGCTGCAACACAGTCCAACCGCCCAGCGAGTCCAGCAATGGCTGTTCGGCAGCCTGTTGATCGGCTTCGCCGTGCGCCTGACGTTTATCCAGCAGGCTTAGGGCTTGCGCGCCTTGCGCCGGCGACTGATCAACGCCAACGCGCCAGCACTGAACAACACCAGGACACCGATCACCGGCCACTTGTACGGGCGCAACGTATTGCGCACAGCATCGGTGACCTGGGTCACGTAACGCTTGTCGGCGTTTTCGAAATCCGGGTACGGGCATTGATTGCCGAAGTCCACCGCCCAAGGCACGTACGGACCTTCGTTGACGTAACGGCGATACAGCGCGCTCTGCTCTTCCAGGCTGCTGTTGAAACCGGCGGCATTGCACAGCACAGCGGCAAACGCCTGGCTGCTGTGCGGCAAGTTGTCGGCAGCCCGGCCGGCCAGCGCGGTGGCGACAAAGCGGTAGTGATAACGCTCATCCGGCTGTGCCTGACTGGCCTTCTGGCGTTGCACTTCGGCCTCGGCCACCAGTGGCCCGACTTTCAGCTCGGTGCTTTCCAGGCTGTAGTTGCCGCCTAACGTGGCGTAGTCCGGCGCCATCTCGTAACCGAGGATGTCCATGCCCCATTCACGCGCCGTCCACGCCGCGTTGTACAAAGCGCTGGCGCGTTTGGTCGGCCACCAGGCAGCGTCGGCCTTCATCCGTTGTTCGCCGTAGAGCCGGGCCTTGTGCTGCAGATCGGGATTGTCGAAATAGCCGACCGCTTCCTCGTAATGCCCTTCGCGCAGCAAGCGCCGTCCCAACAGGTTGCGCAGGCTGGCAGCGACCGGCAGCGGCACGTAGTTGTCGCGTTCCTGCTGAGTCAGCGCCGCAGGCGCCGGCACGTTGTCATCGACATAGCGCTTGAGCTCATCGACCGTCAGCACGCGCTCGGCGACCGTCGCGGCGTCGAACCAGTAGATGCTGTTGCTGCGATACAACTGCACGAACGCTTGCAGGTATTCGCCGCGTTGCAGTGCAAGGATCGCGCTCTCGCCCTCGACCCGGCATTTGGGCTGCAGGGTTTCGAAGTCCCAGTCCGGGGTGCGCCGGTAACCCCAGTCTTCGGTCTGCGGGAAGGCCTGCGCGGCTTTGGAATAGGCGGCAGCGGCCGCATTTTTGTCGCCGTCACGCACCGCCAGTTTGGCCCGCAGCCACCACGCCAGTCCGCCGTCACCGGCGTTCTCGAGGAAGGCTTTGGCGCTGGCGTAATCGCCCTGTTGGTAATTCATCGCCGCCAGTCGATCAGCGTTTTCCAGGCTGCCACGGGTGCTGTTCTGCAGCAGTTTGATGAGTTTCTTCTCGTTCGGCGGCTGCTCGTCGAATGACCAGCCCATACGGCTGATCAACGACGCAGTGACCAGTTGCTGCACGGCCTTTCGATTCAGCAGCTTGGCCAGTTCCGGCTCAGGCAGCTCGGCCAGTTCATTCATCAGTTGTTTCAGCGAGGTATAACCCACGGCCGAGCCGTGCAGGTTCTGCGCTTCATACAGCTCGATGGCATCGTCCCAGTCGCCGGCGGTTCGCAGCACCCGCGCCTCTTCACCGAGGCTGGCCACACCGAGCTCCAGCGGATCGCTGAAGCCATCGATGCTCATCTGGCGAGTCTGACGGAAGGCTTCGCGCGCGTCCTCCAGTGCCTCGATGGCGTCGCCGGCCTCGGCACTCATGGCAAACCAGGTGCGCCCCAAAGAATATGCCGCCCAGGTGCTGCGCAGCGGACGCTGATCGGCCGGCAGCGCCAGCACCTTGTTGAAATACTCGACGGCCAGTTGATGATCGCCTGTGGCAAACGCCACCGCACCGGCCACGTACAGACGGATTTCCGCCGGCAGACTGGCGCCCTGCGCCTCGACCTGACGCGCATCGGTCAGGCCGCGCAGTTGCTTGACCAGCGCCTGCTGCTCAGCTGTCAGACCGGCCTGTTCAGCCTTCTCGCGCTGATCGGCCGCCTCGGTCTGGTCGGCGTAAAAGTCGTTCGGGTTGTGCGTCGCCGCGGTGACGTTCTTCAGCCCGGCAATGGTCTTGCCCAGACGGCTGATCTCGAAGTTGAAGTTGCCCTCCGGCAGCTCGGACAGGGTTTGCCCACGATTGTCGAGCAGGCGCATCGGGAAGTCCGGGCCACAGGCCAACGCCGAACCCAGCGGCAGGCTGAGGCTCAGGCAAAGCAGATGGCGGGGCCAGTTACGGGTCAACATGCGAACCTCCTTGATCAATAAATGCACAGCGCGCCCAACCGATGGCACGTTGTCCGCCCGCCGGCAATCGGCCGTCACGCAGGCGGGTGAAGGTAAGCAGATCCGCGCTCTGTTGCAACGAGTAACCGGCGAGCGCATCGGCGCCTTCACAGCCGCGCGCCTTGATGCGCAAGTGCGCAGGCCAGGCCGCATCGAGATTCCCCGGGTTGGTGAGGTGGATGTCATAGAGGCCGTCGCGCTCACTGAAGGTCAGGCCGAGCCGGCTGCTCAATGCATCGCCGCGGGCCACGGCGCGCAACGTAGTCAGGCTCCAGGCCCGACGGTCATTGGGCAACGGCAGGCGAAACCAGATCAGCCCCGCCAGATGCTCCGGCGGATCCTCGCGCAGCTCTTTTGCGAGCGAGCTCAGTTGCAACGGATCGGCGAGCAGTTCCTGGCGTTGTCCATCGCGCTCGACCGGCACTTCACTCTCCACCACTGGAGCACCGCCGGCATCCGGCAGCAGCGCCACACCATAGGCCGGCAGCGCCAGATAGAAAGGCTTGCGGCTGACTTTTCCCCAGTCACTTGCCCAGCGTTGCGCCTGCTCGGGGTCGAACAACCCGCGTCGCGGATCACTGACGGCATGCACCTGCAGCACGCTGCTGTCGACCGTGGCCAGCAACATCGGCAGTTGTGGACTGCCGAGCCACGCCGGCAGCGCGGTGATGCTCAGCGGCAACGAGGCGGGCAATGCGGAACGCAGATGCATCAGGAACTCGGTGTACTCCGGCAGGCGCGCGTTACCCGCGTCATGGTCGATCTCAACGCCGTGCAGGATCAGCCCCTGCGCCTGCCAGTCGGCAACAACCTGAAGAATCTGCGCCATGACCTGCGCCTGATCCAGCCCCTTGAGCTGGCCGTCGAGGCGAATCACCGCAATCAATGGCCGGCCATCGTGCTCGAGCAACGGCGCATCGATTCGCGCCCGGTGCCAGCCGTCATTGGGGAACGCCTGCAAGGCCAGCACGCGCAATGTCGAAAAGCTCTCGCGGCTGTCGCGCAACGCGGCGTCATGCGCCGGCGTCCACTGGCGTTGCCAGATATAAAGTTGTTGATCGAGGGCGGGGGCATCAGGCCGCTCGCAAGCAGCGAGCAACACCATTGCCGCGATCAAAATCGAAACGCCGAACCGCATGAAAGGCCTATTCCCTACTGATACAAACAGTCAGGGTACACAAATCCCTGTAGGAGTGAGCCTGTTCGCGATAACGGAGTGTCAGGCAACATCGACGTCGACTGTAACTGCGCTATCGCGAGCAGGCTCACTCCTGTAGGGAAAGCGACTTATGGCTTGCGGGCAATGATCACCTGACTTTTCGCCACCACCGCATCCAGCGCCTGCTTGATCTGCGCGCCACGAGGGGAATCGAGCACAGCCTGCCAGGTGTCGGCCCAGTGATTGAGCAACGGGTGATCCGGGTTACTGAAATCGACCTTGGCTTCCCAGAACAGCAACATCCACATCGACCAGTAAAAGCCGTACTGGCTGTGGCTGATGATCTCAAGGCCCGCATCGCTGACCATCGCCTTGAACTGTTCTTCGCTGATGATGCGAATGTGGTTGGGCTTCTGGAAATACTCCGGCGCCGCAATGTCCTTCTGCAAATCTTCGGAACTGGGGTGCGGCACGCTCAGCAGGTACAGCGCACCGGACTGGCCGACCCGCACCAGTTCGGCAAGGAACTGCGCCGGGTCGTCGACGTGCTCGATGACTTCGGTGGACACCACCCGTGTGGCGGTGCCATCGGCAATCGGCAACGGGTTGCAGTCGGTAACGTGGCATTCGACGCTGCGCGCCGGGGTATCGCTCAGGCGCTGGCGGGTGGCCTCGACCTTGGCGCCGTCGATGTCGGCGATGATGATCTTCGCCCCGCGCATGCCGCAGAAGTGCACGTTGCCACCGTCGCCACAGCCAACATCGAGCAAGGTGTCATCGGCGGTCACCGGGAAGCCCTTGAACAGCTCGTTGGTCTCCTGGTTGAACCAGCCGCTGAGCTTGGCGTCGTAGAGGCCGAGCATGTACGGATCGACCTTGTCCGCCACCGGCGCGAGGGGTTGCGCGGGGGCCGGTGCAGGCGTCGCCGCCGTGAGTTTTTTCAATAGGCTCAGCATGAGGTGGCTCCGGGGGTTGAAACGGCGGTTCGGGACGTATCAAGGCGCCGCACCAGGGCAGCACCACGATTGCGCATCGGCATTTCGATGAAACGGTAATTCAACTCACTGAGCAGCACGATCAGGCCGAAAGCGATCAGCAAAGTCAGAATCGGGTGCCCCGCCGGACTCGGCAAACCGGCAGCCTGCAAACGGAAAATCAGCTCACGCACCAGCAGATAGGCCGGGATGTGAATCAGGTAAATGCCGTAGGAGCGACTGCCGATCCAGGCCATCAGCCGTTGCAAATGGCCCGTCGGCAGCAAGTAATCGCGGTTGTACGAGGCAATCCACACCAGCAGCGCGCCGAGCACGGCAATCGAACCGATGCGGTAAGGCGCGAAGGTGAAACGGTCGGTGGCCACAAAGCTCATCAGCAGTGCCACACCGATCAGCACGGATACGCCGGCCCACGGACGCCGCAGAAACGTCGGCTGCCAGCGCCAGTAAGCAGGTTGCGCACTCCACATCGCCAGCAGCACGCCGAGCGCCAGAGCGTCGGTGCGCACCACCATCAGCAACGGCGTGCGCAGGGTCAACAGTTGCACCGCGACCAGCGCCAGCAATGCCCAGACCAAATGCTTGCGGCACAACACAATCAGCAGCGGAAACAGCAGGTAAAACTGCTCCTCCAGGGCCAGGCTCCAGTAGACGAAACTGCTGCCGTACTCGTAATGAAAGAAGCTGTCGGCAAAGCGGAAATTGGCGTATTGCAACACCCCCGCCAGCGTCGCCTGCAGGTTCGCGTGCAAGCTGCCAAAGGCGCCGGAGCGGTTGAGAAACACGCACGCCAGCAGGATCAGCGCCAGCCATAACCAGGCCGAGGGTAACAGGCGAAACACCCGACGCAGCCAGAAATTGCGCGTCTGTTGCCAGTACTCCTGACGCGTGGTGCAGCCATGCAATGCGGGGATCAGGCTGCGGGCGATGACAAAACCGGAGATCGCGAAAAACAGATCGACGCCCCACCACGGTTGCGCCCAGGCGTGGATTTTTTCCAGCAGCGGCACCGTGTCGGTGAACAGGCTGCCCTGCAGGTGATGGAACAACACGCCGAGGACGGCAATGGCACGCAGCACCTCGATGTCCATGATCCGCTTGGCACTCATGGCCGGCTCCCGGCGCATGTTTCGTCAGCCAGCGGCTTGCGGGCGATGATCACCTGGCTCTTGGGCATGAAGCGGTCGAGCATCTGCTTGATCGCCAGACCGTCGGGCTGCGCCAGCAGGTCTTGCCAGGTCCGCGCCCAGCTCTCCATCAGTGGCGGGTATGGGGCCTGAATCCGGTCGCGCACCGCACCACCGAGGTCACGGCCGGCGGCGCGTTCACTGGCCCAGAAGAAGATCATGCCCATCACCCAGAAGAACCCGGTGGCCTGCCGATGCTCGATCACCAGCCCGGCGTTCTCCACCAGCTCGGCAAAGCGCTGCTCGGTGAAAATCTGCACATGGTTGGGCGTCTGGTAATAACTGGCCGGGGCGATGCCCTGCTGCAGGTGCTCGCCCACCGGTGCCGGGACACTCAGCAGATACTGCGCGCCGGGGCGGCCCATGCGCACCAGTTCGGCCATGAACGGTTCCGGCTGATCGATGTGTTCCAGCACTTCCATGCACACCACTTTGCTGGCGCAACCAGCGGCCAGCGGCAATGGCAGGCTGTTGCTGACCAGCCCCAGACTCGGTTGGCTGCTTTGTGCTCGAACCTGACGGTCCAGCTCGCGAACCTTGTCATGCTGGCTGTCGGTGAATATCACCGAGGCACCCTGCCGCACGGCGAACAGCGTCGCCACGCCTTCACCGCACCCGACGTCGAGCAAGGTGTCATCAGCCGTGATGGCGAAGCCCTTGAGCAACTCACCACTGTCGTGCAGGAACCAGCCATCGAGAATCGCGTCATGCAAACCCACGTCCCGTGGCGAAACCTGGCTTGGCGGTGCAGGTGCAGGTGCAACAGGCAACGGTGCCGGGCGCAAGCGTGCGAGCAGGCGCCGGATCATGCGCCCAAGGCTTCCACGGACAACGGCTTGATGGCCTCTGCGCGCTGGGCAAAAAACGTCCGCAGGCGTTCCTCTGCACTCGCCTGACTGCAGAAGCGCTGCAGGTTGTGCACGGCATGCTCGGACATCCGCGCATAGCGTTCGACATCGTTTTTCGCCACCTCGTAACTGTCGCGATACGCCGCGCACAACGAGTCCCAATCGGTCATGTAGCGCAAGGTGCGGTAGGCCGCGCGCGGGTCGTGGGGCCAGGCCGTGAGCTCATCGGTGGAATCGACGATGAACGCGTTATCGCTGTCGACGTAGTCGGCCATCGCCGTGTTCAACGGCGCAATCGCCGGTTTGCCACAGGACATGAATTCCATCAGCGGCAGACACTGCCCTTCGCCATAGGAACTGTTGACCACGTAACTGGTGGCCTGCACCAGCGCTTCGTAATCGGCGTCTGCCAGATACCCATGGATCAGCACGATCCGGCACTGGTAGGACTGGTTCTTGTACAGGTGATGCAGCATGTCGCTCAGGGCATTGGCGATGTCATGGTGCGTGAGTTTCAGCACCAGGGTGGCATCGGCGACGTCACGGAACGTGGTGCAGAATGCGCTGATCATGTCCTGCCAGTTCTTGCGCCCGTCGTAAGGGTTGAACACCGAAGTGTAAACCACGCCGTCCAGCTGCAACCGGCAGTCCTGCGGCGGCCCGGCAAACGACAGCGGCGTGCCTTCGCACAACCCCGGTGGACCGTACGCGCGCAGGTCTACGGTGCGGCTGTCGAGTAACAGGCCGCGCAGCTTCAACTGCACCGCTTCGACCACTGGCTGCTTGCGCAACTGCGCGCCGCGTGCGGCGAAGCGATCCCACACCGGTGCAGCAATCGCGCAGATCGGGTAGTCCGCGCCCATCACGTCGCAGACGGCGTTTACCGTGAAGCTCGAATGGGTAATCGCCATGCCGCAGGCATTCAACACCACGCGCCAGTCATGACGGGGCTCACCGTGCCAGCTCTCGGTGGGAATGGTGCTGAACTCCCAGGCAAACACCGGGATGGTCGGGCAGGCGTAATGAATCGGCGTGCGGTGCGGCGGCGAGAACGACAGGAACACACACGCCTCGCCGCGACTCAGGCAATCGAAGTACAGGCGATCGACCAGTTCGTCGGGGTTGCTCACTTCAATCACTTGCCCCAGGCGCTCGAGCACCGGGCGGAATTCCTTGAGCACAAAGTAGTAGCTGTACTCGGGGCGTCCGAGGTTCTGCTGGATGTTGCTCTTGTTGGTTTCCGAATGAATGATGATCAGCATGATGCGGTTCCGACCTCGGCGACCAGCTGTGGGGTTGCACTCGGCGTCAGCTGAAAAAATTGCGCCATGCGCAGCTGTACCGGGGCAAAACTGCAGTACTCGCGCATGCGCTCATTGGCGGCCAGGGCCATGGCCTGGTAGGCCGCCGGATCGTTTTTGGCCATGGCGTAACTGTTTTCGTAGGCGGTTTTCAACGAGCCCCAATCCGGGCGATGGCGCAGGGTGCGATAGAGGATCTGCACGTCATCCGGCCAGATCGTCGGCTCACGACTGGACTTGACGATGAAGCCGACACGCTCATCGATGTAGTCGTGCATCGCCGTATGGTCTGGCGCAATCACCGGACGGCCGCAGGACATGAACTCCATCAGCGGCAGGCACAAGCCCTCGCAGCGGGACGCGTTGACATAGAAACTGGCAGCACCGTAAAGCCTGGCGAACTCGTCGTCCTGCAAGTAGCCGTGCATGACCACCACCCGGCAGGCGAACGGTGAAAGCTGCGACAACAGGGTGATCAGGTGCACGTAATAGGTCGCCAGATCGTTCTGCGTCATCTTCAGCACCAGCGTGGCATCTTTGACGTCGCGCATGGCCCAGCAGAAGGCCGTGATCAAGTGATGCCAGTTCTTGCGCCCGTCTTCGGGGTTGAACACGCTCACATACACCACGCCGCTGACCTCGACCTGCACCGTGGCACTGGTGTCCGGCAGGCTGGCCTGTGGATGCTCGGCCACCGCTGGCGCCTCACTGTCGGCCGGCAGCAAGGGCGCGGCGGCAGGTGCACGCAAACGGAACAACTGCCGGCGCAGGGCGATCGGCAGCAAATCGCGAACCGCTTCGCGATACCACAGCAACAGATTGTGTTTGAGCAGAAACAGCGGTCGGTGTTCGTTGGGGGTCGCGGTTGCCCGCCAGCCTTCGCGCAAATAGTGCTTGGTGATGAACGCACGCCGGCGCAGGGTCAGTTCCGGTGGCGGCGCAGGCTCGGACGGCACAGCGACGTCGAGCGGCTCGTCGGGCTCCGAAACTGGCTCATTGGGCGTGGGGGCAATCAGTCCGTCAGCAGACAGGCCGAGGGTGCGGCTGTCGATGATGCAGCCCTTGATCTGCAACAGCGCGCCCGGGTTCACTGGCGAAGCAGGGTATTGCTCACGCACCCCGGTGAAGCCTTCCCACAACGGCGTCGGCAGAACCAGCACAGGAAAGTCTTTACCCATGGTCCGGCGAATGGCTTGTGCCGTGTGGCTGGACAAGGTGATCGCCCGACCATGACGGGCCAGTACCTGACTCCAGTCGTGGCGGGAGTCTTTATCACGAGGGTCAACCGGGATCGAGTCGTACTCCCACGCGATCACGCAGACCACGGGGCATTGCAGATCGGTCGGGGTTTTATGCGGAGGGGCAAACGAAAGGAAGAGGCTGTCCTGACCGGCCTGCTGCAACTGCCGGTACAACGGGTCGACTTCGGCCGCCGACGACACCACGTGCACTTGCCCAAGGCTTTCCAGTACGGGACGGTAGGCCTTGAGCACGAAGTAATAGCTGTATTCCGCACGTCCCAGACTCTGGCTGATGGAGCGGTCGTTGACGTCCGAGTAAAGAATGAAATTCATGGCATCCCACGGTGAAACCACCATCCCGGCAGTTTCACGCTATGACGGCCAAGCGCTGGATCGAGTCGGGATCACCGCTGCTCGTCCTTCGTCATGGAGCTCGTCTTCGTTCTTGTTTTAGTGGCTGGTTTCACCCTGTTGCGCAACATCCCCGGCGAACCTTGGGAGATGGCGACGAGGGCCATTCTAAACACATCCGTCGCGAATCCGGGAACCGCCCGACGAGAATAAATCGGGCTACGCTGACGAGAACTGACCGGTCACGGTTTGCGCTGTTGAAATTGCTGCGCATTTGGCACAGATTGGTAACAAACAACTACAACAAAGACTTCGCCTGTCGTCTTGCCGGTCTTTTTCATCCGGCCTGACAGACTTCTCCTCAAAGCCTGTGGGAAAGTGGCGAACGTTAAAGACCAAGGGGTCGCTGTTTGAAAAAGCGTCTGTTCATCACGGGCCTCAGTGGATTCGTGGGACAACATCTCCAGTCACGTCTGGCTCAGCCTGACTCGACGTGGGAGCTGCTGCCTGCCACCGCACCCTACGATCTTACGGCAGCACCAAGCCTCGTCGACCTGTGGCCGCAATTGCCCGACGCGGTGATTCATCTGGCCGGCCAGACCTTCGTTCCCGAAGCGTTCCGCGATCCGGCCCGCACTCTCGAAATCAATCTGATGGGTACCCTCAACCTGCTGCAGGCCCTCAAGGCACGCGGATTTCAGGGGACCTTCCTGTATGTCAGCTCCGGCGACGTCTATGGTCAGGTCGACGAAAGCGCCCTGCCCATCACCGAACAGCAAGCGCCCTGCCCGCGCAATCCGTACGCGGTGAGCAAACTGTCGGCTGAATTTCTCAGCCTGCAGTGGGGCCTGAGCGAAAGCTGGCCGGTGCTGGTGGCGCGACCGTTCAACCACATCGGCAGCGGGCAG
This sequence comes from Pseudomonas sp. P8_229, assembly GCF_034008635.1. Lineage (NCBI taxonomy): Bacteria > Pseudomonadati > Pseudomonadota > Gammaproteobacteria > Pseudomonadales > Pseudomonadaceae > Pseudomonas > Pseudomonas sp. P8_229. The sequence goes on from NZ_CP125378.1 coordinate 2,922,410, forward strand.
AAAGACAACTTTGTCATTGCCAGTGCTGCGCGCCAGATCAACCGCATCAAACAAGGCCTGCAGGCTCCGCAACTGGAGGTCGGCGACATTGACGTCACGCGGGACTTCCTCGATGTCGGCGATGTGATCTCGGCGTACTTCGCATTGCTGGAGAAAGGCACGCCGGGGCGGGTCTACAACATCTGCTCGGGCCGTGAGCAAAGCATCCGTAGTTTGATCGAGCAGATGGGTGACCTCGCCGAGGTCGACCTGCAACTGGTCCAGGATCCGGCGCGCATGCGCCGCGCGGATCAGCGTCGCGTTTGCGGCAGTCACGCAAGGCTGGCCCAGACCACGGGATGGACGCCTGAAATCACAACACAACAATCCCTGCGGGCGATCCTGTCCGACTGGGAGCAGCGAGTACGACAAGAATGAAAAGTGCACTGATCACAGGGATCACCGGCCAGGACGGCGCTTATCTGGCCCGACTGCTGCTCGACAAGGGCTACAAGGTTCACGGTCTGGTCGCCCGGCGCAGCAGCGATTCGCGCTGGCGTCTGCGCGAGATGGGCGTCGAAGGCGACATCGTCTACCTGGACGGTGACATGGCCGATGCCTGCTCGGTGCAGCGCGCGGTGATCAAGTCAGCGCCGGACGAGGTCTACAACCTGGCCGCGCAAAGCTTTGTCGCCGCGTCCTGGAATCAACCAGTGACCACCGGTATCGTCGATGGCCTGGGCGTGACCCACCTGCTCGAAGCGATCCGCCAGTTCAGCCCGCACACCCGTTTCTATCAGGCGTCCACCAGCGAAATGTTCGGCCTGATCCAGGCTGAACAGCAAGACGAGAACACCCCGTTCTATCCACGCAGCCCCTACGGCGTGGCCAAACTCTATGGCCACTGGATCACCGTCAACTACCGCGAAAGCTTCGACCTGCACGCCAGCAGCGGCATCCTCTTCAACCACGAATCACCGCTGCGCGGCATCGAGTTCGTCACCCGCAAGGTCACCGACGCCGCCGCCCGCATCAAACAGGGCAAGCAGCAGGAACTGGCCCTGGGCAACATCGACGCGAAACGCGACTGGGGCTTTGCCGGTGATTACGTCGAAGCCATGTGGCTGATGCTGCAACAGGACAAACCTGACGATTTCGTGGTCGCCACCGGTGTCACCACTACCGTGCGCGAGATGTGCCGTATCGCCTTCGATCACGTCGGCCTGAACTACCGCGACTACGTGAAGATCGACCCGGCGTTCTTCCGCCCGGCCGAAGTCGAAGTGCTGCTCGGCAATCCGGCGAAGGCGCAGCGCGTACTGGGCTGGAAACCGAAAACCGACCTCGACACCCTGATCCGCATGATGATGGATGCGGACATGAAACGCGTCGCCAAGGAGTAGGTCATGCTGATCCCCGTGATTCTGTCCGGCGGTGCCGGCACTCGTTTGTGGCCAGTGTCCCGCGAGGGCCATCCCAAGCCGTTCATGAGCCTGCCCGACGGCCAGTCGCTGCTCGGCAAGACCTATCAGCGTGCCGCCGCATTGCTGGACGGCTGGGGCGACATCGTCACGGTGACCAACCGCGAGTACTACTTCCAGAGCAAGGATCACTATTGCGCGGCCCACGTGTCGCGCCATCGCGGGCACTTCCTGCTGGAGCCGACCGGGCGCAACACCGCCCCGGCGATCGCTGCTGCCGCGCTGTCGCTGCAGGCGTTGCACGGTGACGAGGCAATCATGGTGGTGATGCCCGCCGACCATTTGATCGTCAATCAGGACGCACTCAAGAGCGCCGTTGAACACGCCGTCAATCTGGCGAAGGACGGTTACCTGGTGACCTTCGGCGTGGTGCCGAGCGCCCCGGAAACCGGCTTCGGCTACATCGAAACCGGTGCCCCGCTGGACGCCAGAGGCGCGGCGAAAGTACAGCGTTTCGTCGAGAAGCCCGATCTGCAAACCGCTACGCATTATCTGGAAAGCGGCAATTTCCTGTGGAATTCAGGCATGTTCTGCTTCACCACCGCCACGGTGATTGCCGAGTTGCAATTGCACGCGCCTGAACTGCTGGAGCAAACCCGCGCCTGCATGGCCGCCAGCGCCCCGATCGAAACTGTCGGTTGCCTGCAACAGGAACTGTCGCCGGCACTGTTCGCTGAAATCACCGATATCTCGATCGATTACGCGTTGATGGAACGCTCGGAAAAAGTCGTGGTGGTGCCCGCCGGTTTCGACTGGAGCGACATCGGTTCGTGGGGCGCCGTGGCGGCGCTGGTCCCGGCCGATGCCGACAACAATCGCGCCAGCGGCGAAGCGATCTTCATCGACAGCCACAACAACTTCGTGCAGAGCGAAGGCCGGCTGGTGGCCACAGTGGGTGTGGATAACCTGATCATCGTCGACACCGCCGACGCGGTGCTGGTGGCCCACGCCGACCGCGCCCAGGATGTGCGGCGCGTCGCCAGACAGCTCAAGGACACATCCCACGAAGCCTATCGCCTGCACCGTACGGTCAGCCGCCCATGGGGCACCTACACCGTGCTCGAGGAAGGCCCGCGCTTCAAGATCAAGCGCATCGTGGTCAAGCCCGGCGGCAAGCTGTCGCTGCAAATGCACCATCACCGCAACGAACACTGGGTGGTGGTCGAAGGCATGGCCAAGGTCACCAACAACGGTACCGGTACCCATCTGGTGGCCAAGAACGAATCGACGTTCATTGCCGCCGGCCACCGGCATCGCCTGGAAAACCCCGGCGTGATCGATCTGGTGATCATTGAGGTGCAAAGCGGTGAATACCTGGGCGAAGACGATATCGTGCGGTTTGAAGACCAATACGGCAGGACGGTTTGATGCTCCTTTCCCTGTACCGCTCGCTGCGCAGCTACCGCGGATTCATCCTCGGCAGCGTCAAGCGGGAGTTTCAGGCGCGTTATCGCAATTCGCTGTTCGGCGCGCTGTGGACCGTGCTCAATCCGTTGTCGATGATCGTCGTGTACACGGTGATCTTTTCCCAGATCATGCGCGCACGCCTGCCGGGTGTGGATGATGGCCTGGCCTACAGCGTTTACCTGTGCGCGGGCCTGCTGACCTGGGGGCTGTTTGCGGAAATCACCTCGCGCAGCCAGAGCATGTTTCTGGAAAACGCCAACCTGCTGAAGAAAATCAGCTTCCCGCGCATCTGCCTGCCGGTGATTGCGCTGCTCAACGCCGGGATCAACTTCGCGATCATCCTGGCGCTGTTCTTCGGTTTTCTGCTGATCAGCGGACGCCTGCCCGGCATGGCCTTGCTGGCACTGATTCCGCTGCTGATCGTGCAGGTGATCTTCGCCGCCGGGCTGGGGATGATCCTCGGCATCCTCAACGTGTTCTTCCGCGATGTCGGGCAGATGTTCGGCATCTGCCTGCAGTTCTGGTTCTGGCTGACGCCGATCGTTTACCCGCTGTCGATCCTGCCGCCGGGTATCCAGCACCTGATCAGCCTCAACCCGATGACGCCGCTGATGACCAGCTACCAGAACGTGTTCCTCTACAACCAGTGGCCGAACTGGCCGTCGCTGATGCCACTGCTGATCATCGGCCTGCTGTTCTGCGCCATGGCCCTGCGTCTGTTCCGGCAACGCGTCGGCGAAATGGTGGATGAACTCTGATGGGACATATACGCGTCAGCGGCCTGGGCAAGGCCTACAAGCAATACCCCAATCGCTGGAGCCGGTTGTTCGAGTGGCTGGTGCCGTTTTCGGGCACCCGGCACCACTTGCACTGGGTCCTGCAGGACATCGATTTCGAGATTCAGCCCGGCGAAGCCGTCGGCATCGTCGGGGTCAACGGCGCGGGTAAAAGCACGCTGCTGAAGATGATCACCGGCACCACGCAACCGAGTTGCGGGCAGATACAACTGCAAGGTCGCGTTGCCGCCCTGCTGGAACTGGGCATGGGTTTTCACCCGGACTTCACCGGCCGCCAGAACGCCTTCATGGCCGGTCAGTTGCTGGGCATGCAGGTCGAAGAGATCGAAGCGCTGATGCCGCAAATCGAGAGCTTTGCCGAAATCGGCGAAGCCATCGACCACCCGGTGCGCACCTATTCCAGCGGCATGCAGATGCGCCTGGCCTTCAGTGTTGCCACCGCCCGGCGCCCGGACATCCTGATCGTCGATGAAGCGCTGTCAGTGGGCGATGCCTACTTCCAGCACAAAAGCTTCGAGCGCATCCGCAACTTCCGCAAGGCCGGCACCACCCTGCTGATCGTGTCCCATGACCGTTCGGCGATTCAGTCGATCTGCGACACCGCGATCCTGCTGGAAAACGGCCGCCTGGCCATGCGCGGCAAACCCGAAGAAGTCATGGACTACTACAACGCCATGCTCGCCCAGCGCGAAGGCCAGATCGTGCGCCAGGAAATGCTCGCCAACGGCCAGGTGCAAACCATTTCCGGTACCGGTGAGGCGGGGATAGTCAGCGTGCGTTTGCTCGACGCTCAGGGTCGCAGTCTGGAAGTGGCGGAAGTCGGCCAGCCGGTGGTGCTGGAAGTGCAGGCCGAAGTCCGCGAGGACATCGAGCGCCTGGTGCTGGGCTTTCTGATCAAGGATCGCCTCGGCCAGGCGATCTACGGGATCAATACCCATCGTCAGGATCAGGCAATCAACGACCTGAGTGCCGGTGAACAAGTGACCTTCCGCTTCGCCTTCGACATGCGCCTGGGCAAGGGCAGCTATTCGGTGGCGCTGAGCCTGTCGCGGCTGGATTCGCACCTGGATCGCAATTTCGAATGGCGCGATTACGGCCTGGTCTTCCATGTCATCAACAATCGCCAGGAAGACTTCGTCGGCTGCTCGTGGCTGCAAGCCCGGACCGAGATCAGCCGCTCCAGTGAACGCACAGAGCAATTGCCTGACAAGGAGATCTCGCGATGACACGACTGTTGGTGGAGTGCACATACGTCTTCGAACACCCGTCCGCCAACTCGGGGATTCAACGGGTGGTGCGCAACGTCATTCAACAGTTGCCCGACGCCGACGCCGAGCGCGAATGCATCCCCGTGGTGATGCTCGACGGCGCCCTGTATCAGGTGAAAAGCCTGGCACCGATCAAAACCCCAAAAATCAATCTGACCAGCCTGCGGGTGAAGCTGGAACAGTGGGCCAACAACTTCTGGTTGCGCCATCGCGCGCTCGAACGCCGCCGCCCGTTCAGCCAGTCGCATTTCGCCCGGCGGGTGCTGTACGTGCTCTGTCGGCTGACGGCGTTCGCCTGTTTCAGCCTGCCGATGCGCGTGCTCGGGCGCCTGCTCAAGGGCAAACCCGTGCCCGAGCGCTGCGTGCCGTTGCAACACCGGGCCGGCGATCAACTGGTGCTGCTCGACTCGTCCTGGCACGCCAACTTTTTCCCCTTGGCCGAACAGCTCAAACGCGATGGCGTGGGCATCGTTTCGGTGATCTACGATCTGATCCCGCTGACCCATCCGCAGTTTTGCGACGCGGGCCTGGTCAAGGTGTTCAACGACTGGTTCGACTGGATCGCACGCACGGCGGACGGCTATGTCGCGATCTCGACCACCATCCGCGATCAGGTGCGCCAGGAGATGGTGCGCCGGATCGGCACGCAACAGGTCCAGCAGCGCTGGTTCGACTATTTCCACCTCGGTTCCGAGTTGGACCTGAGCGATGCCGCCTCGGAAATCGATCGCAACCTTCTGCACATGTTCAAGAGCCCGGAGCCGGTGTTCCTGATGGTCAGCACCATCGAGCCGCGCAAGAACCACGCCTATCTGCTCGATGCCTTCGAACGGGCCTGGGCTGCTGGCTCCAAGGCACGGTTGTGCATCGCCGGGAAAATCGGCTGGAAGTGCGAAGCACTCATCGAGCGGATCCGCCAGCACCCGCAACTGAACCGCCGCTTGTTCATGTTCAACACGCTCTCGGACAAAAGCCTCGAGCACGCCTACTCCCACGCCACGGCGCTGGTGTTCCCGTCGCATGTCGAAGGCTTCGGCCTGCCGCTGGTGGAAGCCATGCAACGCGGGCTGCCGGCGATGGCCAGCGACATCCCGGTGTTCCGCGAAATCGGCGGCGATTACATGGCGTACTTCGCTCTGGACAACCCGCAGAGCCTCACTGATCTGGTGATCGGACTGGAACAGTCCGGGGTGTTTCCGGCGACCATGAACCTGGATCAATGGCGCTGGCTGAGCTGGCGCGAAGCCAGCGCGCAATTGGTCCAGCGCATCGAGCGCAACCTGAACCGCTCACTGCCCGCGCCCGAGAGTCAGCATGCGCATTGCTCTTAACGCGCGGATTCTTCAGGCGCCACGCACCGGCATCGGCCATTACGTCGCCGAACTGGTGCGCGCCTTGCGCAGCAGCACCGATGTCGAGGTGGCGCTGTTTCACGGCTGGGGCTGGAGCTCGGCCCTGCCGGAGGCAGCCATGCCCGGTTACTCACGGCTGACGCCGCTGCTGCGGCAGATCCCCGGCGCCTATCAGGCACGGCGCTGGCTGGAACAGAAACGCTTCGATCAGGGCCGCACGCAAGACCTCGACCTGTATCACGAACCGAGCCTGTGGCCGCTGGCCTTCAATGGCCCGACCGTGATCACCCTGCACGACCTGACACATCTGCATTTCCCCGACACCCAACCGGCGGCGCGCCTCAAGGAAATCGAACGGCGCCTGGCCGCTGGCGTGCAACAGGCGCAGCGGATTCTGACCGACTCGCAAGCGATTGCCGACGAGGCCCAGGCCTATTTCGGCCTGCCCGCCGAGCGTTTTGTGGTGGCGCCACTGGGTGTGGCCGAGCGTTTTCACCCACGGGAACCGCACACCATCGAGACCGTGCTCAAGGCGCACGCCGTGGCCCCGCGCGAGTATTTCCTGTGTGTCGGCACCCTGGAGCCGCGCAAGAACCTGAGCCTGGCCCTGCGGGCCCATGCCTTGCTGCCAGAGGCCGTGCGCCAGCGCTTTCCACTGCTGATCGTCGGCATGGCCGGCTGGCAACAGACGCAGTTCAGTGACGAACTGCGTCAGGCCTTGGCGTCAGGGCACGTGTGCCTGCTCGGCTATCTGCCCGATGAACAGGTGGCGCAGCTGCTGGCCGGCGCCCGCGCACTGGTGTTTCCGTCGCTGTACGAAGGCTTCGGCCTGCCAGTACTGGAAGCCATGGCCAGCGGCACTCCGGTGATCCTCACCGGCTCTTCAGCCATGCCGGAAGTCGCCGGCCCGGCGGGCAACTACATTGAACCTGACAATGCACACGGCTTGCGCGATGCGCTCAATCGCCTGATCGACGATCAAGCGCACTGGCAGGCCTGCCGAGAAGCCGGATTGCACCGGACGCGGCTTTTTTCCTGGGAACGTTGCGCACAGGCCACGGCCGGTGCCTACCGCCAGGCCATGGGAGGCTGAATGCGAGTTCTTCATTTTTTTAAAACCTACCTGCCTGACTCGGTCGGCGGTATCGAGCAGGTGATCTTCCAACTGTGCGAGAGCGGCGCGCATCACGGCATCGACGGCCAGGTCCTGACCCTCAGCGCCGACCCGACGCCACCCGTGGTGCAACTGGGCCAGCACGAAGTGCACCGCGCCAGACTCGACATTCAGTTCGCCTCCACCGGGTTCTCCTGGAGTGTGTTCAAACAGTTTCGCGAGCTGGCCGCCGAAGCCGATGTGGTCAACTACCACTTCCCCTGGCCGTTCATGGACCTGGTGCATTTCGCCAGCGGCATGAATAAACCGAGCGTGGTCACCTACCACTCGGACATCATTCGCCAGAAGCATCTGCTCAAACTCTACCGGCCGCTGATGAACCGCTTCCTCGCCAGCGCCGACCGAATTGTCGCGGCCTCGCCGAACTACCTGCACACCAGCGACGTGTTGCAGCAGTTCCAGGACAAGACCCGGGTGATTCCATACGGCTTGAACAAGGCCGGTTATCCACAGGCCGACAGTGAACGCATGAACCGCTGGCGCCAGCAGCTTGGGGATAAGTTTTTTCTGTTCGTCGGGGTCATGCGTTACTACAAGGGCCTGCACATCCTGCTCGACGCCTTGAAGGACGTGGACTACCCGGTGGTGATCGTCGGCGCCGGCCCGCTGGAGCTGGAACTGCACGCCCAGGCCGCTGCGCTGGGCCTGCGCAATATCCACTTCCTCGGGCGCCTGGGCGATGAAGACAAGGTCGCCCTGCTGCAACTGAGCTACGCCATTGTGTTCCCTTCGCACCTGCGTTCCGAAGCATTCGGCATCTCGCTGCTCGAAGGCGCGATGTACGGCAAGCCGATGATCTCCAGCGAAATCGGCACCGGCACCAGTTACATCAATATCCACAACGAAACCGGGCTGGTGGTTCCACCGAGCAATCCATTGGCGTTTCGCGAGGCGATGCGCACCCTGTGGGACAACCCGGAGCGTGCGGCGGCCATGGGGGTGAAGGCCGAGGTGCGTTACCGGCAGTTGTTCACCGCCGATGAAATGGGCCGCAAGTGGACCGAGTTGTATCAGGAACTGCTGGAAGAGAAAGACCTGTCCTACGCCTGATGATTGACCGGTGAATGCCCCTGTTGGAGCGAGCCTGCTCGCGAAAGCGTCCTTTCAGATATCAATGGCGACTGACAGATTGCATTCGCGAGCAGGCTCGCTCCAACAGGGGTATTGGGTGAAAGGAAGATCGGGTTACAAATCCAGCACCAGCAGTTGTTCGCTCTGCGCCGGCACCGCACAGCAAATCAGCACCTGCCCCTCTTCCGGCATATCGGCCGGAGCCTGTGGATAATTCACCGCGCCACTGATCAGACGTGTCTTGCAGGTGCCGCACGAACCACCCCGGCAACTGAACTCGGGTCGCAGCCCACGGCTTTCCGCCAGCTCCAGCAGACTGCCGCCGTCCGGCTGCCAGCGCGCCTCTTTGGCAGAACGTTCGAACATCACCGGTACTGACGTAATGGCGGCCGGTGGCTGCTCGATGACAACCGCATCCGGGTCCGGCTGGCGCTTGAGCGTCGAGGGACCGAAGGTTTCGGCATGGATCCGCGCATCGCGAATGTCCAGGTCGCGCAGGCTGTCGTACAGGCCTTGGGTGAAACCGCCGGGGCCACAGACGACAAAATCGATCTGGTCGTAATCCTCTATATCCAGCAGATCGCGCAGCAGTGCCCCATCGATGCGCCCGTGCCGGTCGAAGTCTTCGCCCTCAACCAGGTCGGCCTCCGGCTGGCTGAGCAAGCGCATCACCCGTACCGCATCACCCGCGTTTTCCAGCAGACGATCGAGTTCCTGGCGAAACGGCTGATCGGCGAGGCTGCGCGAACTTTGCAGCAACCATGTCGGCCGAATCCGCCGGGTGCGCAGGCCTTGATACACCACCTCGCGCAGCATCGACAGCAACGGCGTGATCCCGACACCCGCCGCCAGCAGCACCAGCGGCCGTTGTTCCAGCGGCGCAACCGTGAAATGCCCCTGTGGCGCCCGTGCCTCCAGCACATCGCCGACGCGGATCTGCTGATGCAAATGCGTTGAAACCAGGCCCTCGCGCTTCACGCTGATGCGCAAGAAATCATCCGAGGGCGCACTCGACAGGCTGTACGTGCGGATATGTGTTTCACCGCCCAGATTGAAACGCAGCGGTAGATGCTGTCCGGCCTGAAACACCGGCATGCCCGCGCCATCGTCCGGTTGCAGATAGATCGAGCGAATATGCTGGCTCTCCCGCTCGATGCGGGTCACCCGCAATGGCCGCCAGCTGTCGCCCAGAGCCCTGGCCTGCAGACGTGCATCGGTCTGGGCCCAGGTGCCGGTCAGCAGGCTGGTCGGCGACATGCCGTCGAAGCGCCAGCGCAAGGCCAGTGCCGCCGGACGCCGCACCAGTTTTTCCACCTCGAACGTCCACAAGCGCTCGGCACCTTGAAACGCTTCGATCTGCGGCCCGTCAAGGATGATGTCGGTACGCCCGCTCAGTTGCAGCACATCGCCTGTGGAAAAGTCGATGAACAGCAGACCCGCACGCGGGTTAAGCAGCAGGTTGCCGAGGGTATTGAAGTGCAGGTTGCCGGCAAAGTCGGGGATGGTCAGGCGATTGCCCTCGACCCGGACGAAACCGGCCTGCCCGCCACGATGGGAAACGTCCACCGCGCGTTGCCCGTCGACGTCGACGTAGCTGGCGACAAAGAAGGTGTCAGCGCTTTCGATCATGGCCCTGGCCGCGTCATCGAGACTGTCGCGATGCTGCGCTGGCCGTGTCTGCGGATCGGTCAGCGGCACGCGCTGGAACTGGCGCAGTTGAATGTACTGCGGACAGTTGCCGAACGACTGATCCACCATCACCGTAAAACCGCCGGCGTCGAGACCGCCCACATGGCCGTTGAGGCGGTTGCGCCGCCGGGTGTGCAGCTCGATGCCCAGTAAACCGATGGCCGCGCCGTCGTGTAACTGCGCCGGATCATCGCCCGCAGGCAGACTGGACAATTGCAGGCGCTGCGGATCGGGCGAACCGGCGAACCCCGGTGCCCCTTCGAGCACGCTGGCCCATGGACGCCCCTCGGCATCGACCGCGCCGTACAGCATGAACGGCAATTGCGCATAAAACGCGCGGTGCTGATCCGGCATCCAGTCGCGAATCACCTTGCGACCAAAAGCTTCCATACGCTCGGCAACGCCGACATGGGCTTGCAATTGCTGCTCGCCAGCGTGCCACGGTGAACGTTCCATCACGCCTCTCCCCGCGCCGCTGGCGCAATAGGGTGGTCCGGTCAAACCAGGCCGAGCCTTCAGGCAGTCTTTTGCAGACCGGCGACGGTACGCGGCATGCCGACAAAACCGCGCAAGGCTTCGACCCGCGCCAGCCAGGCACGGACGTTGGCGTAGTCGTCCAGCGACACGTTGCCTTCCGGCGCATGGGCGATGTAGCTGTAGGCGGAAACGTCGGCGATGGTCGGCTCGCTGCCAGCCAGATACGAGGTCTTGCCCAGTTCCAGTTCCATCACCTTGAGCAGGTTGTGGGCACGGGTGATGAGTTCGTCAGCGTTCAGTTGCGCACCGAACACGGTGACCAGGCGTGCTGCGGCCGGCCCAAAGGCAATCGGCCCCGCTGCCACCGACAACCAGCGTTGCACCCGCGCAGCGCCCAGCGGATCGGTCGGCAGCCAGCGGCCATTGCCATACTTGAGCGCCAGATACACCAGAATCGCATTGGAGTCAGCCAACACCACACCGCCATCATCGATCGCCGGCACCTGACCAAAACTGTTGATCGCCAGAAACGGCGCTTGCTTGTGTTCGCCCTTGGCCAGATCGACCAGAATCAGTTCGGTCGGCAGTTGCAGCAGGGACAACATCAGCTCCACCCGATGGGCGTGGCCGGAACGCGGGAAGTTGTAGAGTTTGATCGCTTGCATGGTCGACTCCGCTGGAGGTGGCGCCGCTTCGGGATGGCAGCACCGTTGGACGCCATCTTCCACTCATCCTCAAAGCAACAGAATTACCAGCAATCGCAATCGATTATTTCACTGGATGAAATAACGCGGCGTTCTGCAACGCTGGGTGCTCGCGCAGCACCTTCACCGCATAGTCGACAAAACTGCGCACCCGAGCCGGCGCCTTGCGCCCGCCCTGATACACCACGTGGATCGGCAGCGGCGGCAGTTCGAAGTCGGCGAGGACAATTTCCAGTTCGCCCGAGGCCACCTTGCCGGCCACCTGATAAGACAGCACCCGGGTCAGTCCCAACCCCAGGCAGGCCGCCGCAATCGCCGCCTGATTGGCGGTAACCACCAGCCTCGGTTCGGGCCGCACGCTGATGGCCTCACCCTCATCGAGAAACGGCCAACTGCGCAACTGGCCGATGGATGAGGTCGCCACCACCGGCGCACTGGCCAGGGCCTGCGGATGGGTCGGCCGACCGTGAGTGGCGAAATACCCCGGCGCACCGCAGATTACCCGCCGCACTTCGCCGACGCGGATCGCGTGCTGATTGCTGTCCGGCAACTCACCGATGCGCACCGCGACATCGATGCCCTCCTCGACCATGCTCACCACCCGATCGACCAGCAGCGCATTGATCGAAACGTCCGGGTATTGCGTCAGATAACTCGCCATCACTGGCGTGACAAACAGCTCGCCGAACAGCACCGGCGCAGTCACCGTCAATTGCCCACGAGGCTGAGTGTGGCTGCCTGCGGCGGAGTCTTCCGCTTCCTGCACCTCGGCGAGAATTCTCCGACAGTCTTCCAGGTAACGCTGGCCGGCCTCGCTCAGGTGCACGCTGCGCGTGGTACGGATCAGCAATTGCGTACCAATGCGCTGCTCCAGCGCCGCCACCGCGCGGGTGACGCTGGCGGCCGACAACCCCAGGCGCCGCGCCGCAACGGCAAAGCCCTGCTCTTGAGCGACGACAGCGAAGACCTGCATTTCCTGGAAGCGATCCATGGTGTCCCCGAAGTGGATAAAAACTCGCGGCAATGGCTAATGCCGATCAGTTAAGCGAACTCAATGCTCAAAGCCACGAAGATCAATGGTGGGAGCGGGCCTGCTCGCGAAGACGTCGGCCCAGCAAACATTGATATTGACTGCCCCACCGCTTTCGCGAGCAAGCCCGCTCCCACAGGGGATCTGCGCTTGACTGATCGGCATTAGCGGCAATGGCTGCGATTTCTTGCGTGATGCTATCCAGCCTCGCGGCGCCAGAACCACTGCAACACCGCTGCCCATTATAGGCAGCACCCGCCCCGAGTCGGGTATTGGCGAACGACCGTCGATCCAGAATTGATATTTTTATTTTCAGCTGTATTGATGAATGATTTATTTCGTGTCATTTATAGCCTCGCCGATCACAGGAATGATCCAGCGCGCCACTGCGGATGGCGGGCAACTGTTTCCCTAACGCCCTCCCAGGAGTCAACAAAATGAACAAGACAGAACTTCTAGGTGCTCTGGCGCTGTGCGCGCTCAGCTTCTTGGCACATGCCGATGAAGACAGCCTGCGTATCGGTATCGAAGCCGCCTACCCACCCTTTTCTTTCAAGACACCTGAGGGCAATGTCAGCGGGTTCGACTACGACATCGGCAACGCCCTGTGCGAGGAAATGAAGGTCAAATGCGAGTGGGTCATTCAGGAGTTCGACGGCATGATCCCATCGCTCAAGGTGCGCAAGATCGACGCCGTGCTGTCGTCGATGTCGATCACTGAAGACCGGATGAAGTCGGTCGACTTCAGCAAAAAGTACTACCACACGCCGGGCAAGTTCGCGATGAAGGCCGGCAGCGTGATCAACGACCCGCTGGTGGACCTCAAGGGCAAGAAACTCGGCGTGCAACGCTCCTCGACCTATGACCGGTTTGCCACCGAGCAACTGGAACAGGCCGGTGTCGTCGTGGTGCGCTACGGCTCACAGAACGAAGCCTTCCTCGACCTCGCCTCGGGACGTCTGGACGCCACCCTCGCCGACATCGTCAACACCGACGAAAGCTTCATCAAGACATCGGCCGGACAGGGTTTTGCACTGACCGGACCGGACATCAACGACCCGAAATACTTCGGTCGCGGTGCCGGGATTGCGGTGCGCAAGGGTGATGTCGCCAACGCTGCGCGCCTGAATGCGGCGATCGACGCCATCCGCGCCAACGGCAAGTACCAGCAAGTGATGGCCCGGTATTTCGCGTTCGATATCTACGGCGAATAAACCTTCGCCTCCGCTCGGCGCCGGCCTGCTGCGGGCGCTTTCGGCCTTGTCTTGCGCGCCTTGCGGCGCACGCTTGAGGAACTTCATCATGCTCCACGGCTACGGATCGAGCATTCTCGATGGTGCCTGGCTGACCATTAACCTGGCCCTGACCTCCATGTCCCTGGCCATTGCCCTGGGCCTGATCGGTGCGGCGTTTCGCCTGTCGCCGCTCAAATGGCTGGCCATGCTCGGGGAAGGCTACACCACCCTGATTCGCGGCATTCCCGATCTGGTGCTGATCTTGCTGATCTTCTATGGCGGCCAGGATCTGGTGAACCGCATCGCACTGGCATGCGGTTACACCCGCTACATCGACATCAACCCGTTCATCGCTGGCGTCTGCACCATGGGCTTCATTTTTGGCGCCTATCTCTCGGAAACCTTTCGCGGCGCCTTCATGGCCATCCCCAAAGGCCAGGCGGAGGCTGGCGCGGCCTACGGCATGCGCGGCACTCAGGTGTTCTGGCGGATTCTGGTGCCGCAGATGATTCGCTTCGCCATCCCGGGGTTCACCAACAACTGGCTGGTGCTGACCAAATCCACCGCGCTGATTTCGGTCATCGGCCTGCAGGACATGATGTTCAAGGCCAAGAACGCCGCCGACGCGACCCACGAGCCGTTCACCTTTTTCATTGCGGTGGCGGCGCTGTACCTGATGCTCACCAGCCTGTCGCTGCTGGTGCTGCGCGCACTGGAAAAACACTATTCGGTCGGCATCAAAGCCGCCGAACTGTGAGGAGAACCTGCCCATGATTCTCGACTACAACCTGATCTGGGAAAACTTGCCGCTGTATTTCAATGGCGCCTTGTTGACCCTCAAAGTGCTGTGCATTTCCCTGAGCCTGGGGCTGGTCCTGGCGGTGCCTCTGGCGCTGATGCGGGTGTCGCGCTCGCCGCTGATCAACTTCCCGGCGTGGCTTTACACCTACGTTATTCGCGGCACACCGATGCTGGTGCAACTGTTCCTGATCTATTACGGCCTGGCGCAGTTCGAAGCGGTGCGGCACAGCGTGCTCTGGCCTTACCTCTCCAGCGCCACTTTTTGTGCCTGCCTGGCGTTCGCCATCAATACCAGTGCCTACAGCGCGGAGTTGCTGGCGGGCAGCCTGAAGTCCACCGCCCACGGCGAAATCGAAGCCGCCAGGGCGATGGGCATGTCCCGCCTGACCCTGTACCGGCGCATTCTGCTGCCGTCAGCGTTGCGCCGGGCATTGCCGCAGTACAGCAACGAAGTGTTGATGATGCTGCAAACCACCAGCCTGGCCTCCATCGTCACGCTGGTGGATATCACTGGCGCGGCGCGCACGGTCAGCTCGCGGTTCTATATGCCGTTCGAAGCGTTTATCACCGCCGGCCTCGTCTACCTCGCCCTGACTTTCATTCTGGTGCGCCTGTTCAAGCTGGCCGAGCGCCACTGGCTGGCGTATCTGGCACCGCGCAAGCACTAAGGAGCTGACATGGAAAAAATTCAATACCCGTTGCCGTGGAGCGCTTCGGGCACTGAACGGACACTCTCGGTGTTCCGTTTTGGCGCCGGGCCACGCAAGGCATACATTCAGGCGTCGTTGCATGCTGACGAGCTGCCGGGCATGCGCGTGGCCGTCGAGCTCAAGCGTTGCCTGCTCGAACTGGAAGCTCAGGGGCGCCTGAACGGCGTGATCGAACTGGTGCCGATGGCCAACCCCATCGGCATCGCCCAGATGTTCCAGGCCACGCATCAAGGTCGCTTCGAGTTCGCCAGCGGCAAGAATTTCAATCGTGACTTCCCGGAGTTGGCCGAAGCCGTGGCACCGCTGCTCGAAGGTCGCCTGGGCGATGATGCCGACGCCAACGTCGCGCTGATCCGCCGTGCATTGATCGACATCCTCGGCGACATGCCGCCACCGACCTCGGAGCTCGATGGCCTGCGTCGCCTGTTGCTGCAACACGCCTGTGACGCCGACGTTGTGCTGGATCTGCACTGCGATTTCGAGTCGGTGATGTTGCTCTACACCATGCCGCAACACTGGCCGCGCCTGCATTCACTGGCGGCGCGCCTGGGCGCCGAGGTCACGCTGCTGGCCGAAGATGCCGGCGGCAGTGCGTTCGACGAGGCTTGCGCGATTCCGTGGCTACGCCTGACCGAGCTGTTCCCCGAAGCCAATATTCCCCTCGCCTGCGCGGCCACCACCATCGAGTTGCGCGGCATGGCCGACACCGAGCGCGAACCCTGCACCGCCAGCGCGCAGGCGATTCTTGGCTATCTCGCCGAGCAGGGCCTGATCCGTGGTGAATGGCCGCCAGCGCCGCCCAGTCAGTGCCAGGCGATGCCGTTTGCGGGTGCGCAATACGCTTACGCGCCGCATCCGGGGGTGGTGAGTTTCCTGCAACCCGTGGGCGCACGGGTCAAGATCGGCGACCCGCTGTTCGAAATCCTTGATCCGCTGAACGACCGCCACAGCATCGTGCGCGCCAGCACCGACGGCGTGCTCTATGCCCGCGAACGCCTGCGCTTTGCCCAGCCCGGTCTGTGGCTGGCCAAGGTCGCCGGCTTCACCCCTATTCGCCAAGGCCGCTTGCTCAGCGACTGATGCCAGAGAGTTCAAATCATGTACAAACTTGAAATTCAGGACCTGCACAAAAGCTACGGCGCCCACCAGGTACTCAAGGGCGTGTCCCTGCAGGCCCAGGCCGGTGATGTGATCAGCATCATTGGCTCCAGTGGCTCGGGCAAAAGCACCTTCCTGCGTTGCATCAACCTGCTGGAGCAGCCGAACGCCGGCAACATTGTGCTCAATGGCGAGCCGCTCAAACTGGTGACCAACAAACTCGGCGGGCTCAAGGCAGCCGAACCCCGGCAGTTGCAACGCATGCGCTCACGGCTGTCGATGGTGTTTCAGCACTTCAACCTGTGGTCGCACATGAGCGCCCTGGAAAACGTCATGGAAGCGCCAGTGCATGTGCTGGGCGTTGGCAAGAAAGAGGCCCGGGAAAAAGCCGAGCATTATTTGAACAAAGTCGGCGTGGCGCATCGCAAGGATGCCTGGCCCGCCCACATGTCCGGGGGCGAGCAGCAGCGGGTGGCGATTGCTCGCGCACTGGCGATGGAACCGGAGGTGATGCTGTTCGACGAGCCGACCTCGGCACTCGACCCCGAACTGGTGGGGGAAGTGCTCAAGGTCATGCAGGACCTCGCCCAGGAAGGCCGCACCATGGTGGTCGTGACCCACGAAATGGGCTTCGCCCGCGAGGTCTCCAATCAACTGGTGTTCCTCCACAAAGGCCTGGTTGAAGAGCGTGGCGACCCGCGTGAAGTGCTGATCAATCCACAGTCCGAACGCCTCCAGCAGTTTCTGGCCGGGAGCCTGAAGTAAGCCCGGCGGCGCGCTCGGCTTTGCCCTGCAACGGTTGGCTTCGGATACACTCCCGCCAACCTTGTCAGGCGCAGCCCTTCTCTCACTTTCAGGAACTGTTGATCCGGATATGCCCAGCCCATCGAAAGACACCACTGTCTATGCCGCGCCGGTCATGCGCAAACTGGCGGAAATCGTTGCCGAGCTGCCGCCGTCGCTGCGCAAGGTGGCTGACTTCATCCTGCGACATCCGCTCAAGGCCGCGACGCTGACCATCGAAGAAATGGCCCACGAGACATCGACCTCTCCGGCCGCCGTCAACCGTCTGGCAAAGGCGATGGACCTCGGTGGCTACATGGGCATGAAGGCTGAGTTGATGGCTACGCTGCAGCAGATGGTGTCGCCGGTCGACAAGCTGCGCAATGAACTGGCGCATCGTCCGGGCGGAGCGTTCGGTCTGCATGAACAGATCGAGAGCGCCAGCAGTAACCTGTCCACCACGGCGACCAATAACGACGCCGCCGCGTTCGAAGCGTTCGTCACCCGGCTGACCACCGCGCGCAAGATCTACATCCTCGGCTTCGGCAACAGTGTCTACTTCGCCGGCCTCGCCGCCTCGACGCTGATGCCGTTCTGCGCAGATGCCACCGCCATCAGCATGGAGGGCGGCAACGAAAATGCCGCGTACCGACTGGCCGCGATCACGGATCAGGACGTGTTGCTGGCGATTTCCCTGCCGCGTTATTCCCTCGACACCCTGCAACTCGCTCGCTTCGCCAACGAACGCGGTGCGGCGGTGCTGGCGATCACCGACTCACCGGCCTCGCCGCTCACCAGTATTGCCGAGCATGTGCTGTTTGCGCCTTGCGATCACCCGGTGCTGACCAGCTCCAATGTCGCCATGCTGGCGTTGATCGAAGGACTGGTCGCTGGGGTGATGGCGCGTAACAAGGAAGCGGTCAAACTGGCGACCGAACTGACCGAAAGTGTGATGTCTTACCTGCACATCCCCAACGGCAGCAAAGCCCCGAAGAAGTGATGCGTGGCAGGGACGCGCGCAGATCGCGGACGTCCCTTCTGTCAGATCAGGGCTGAGAAACCGGCTGATCGCTGGTCACGCGGGCAGCCTGGGCGGCCGCCGGTTTGACCCATGTCAGATAGGCCAGCACCAGCAACACGATCCAGACCACACCAACGATCAACGCCGCCTGGGTGTCCGGGAAGTAACCCAGCACGCCGAAGACGAACAGCATGAAGGCAATGGCCGCCATCGGTGCATAAGGCCAGAACGGCACCGGGAACTTCAGCTGCGCGACCTGCTCGGCACTCATGGAACGCCGCATGGCCACCTGGGTGAACAGAATCATCAGCCAGACCCACACCGTGGCAAAGGTCGCGATAGAGGCGATCAGCAGGAACACGTTTTCCGGGATCAGGTAGTTCAGCAACACGCCCAGCAGCAGCGCGCAGCTCATCACGATAACCGTCAGCCATGGCACGCCATTGCGCGACAGCTGAGCAAAGCCTTTGGGTGCATGCCCTTGCTGAGCCAGACCGTACATCATGCGCCCCGCACCGAAGATGTCGCTGTTGATCGCCGAGACCGCCGCCGAGATCACCACAATGTTCAGAATGGTGGCCGCCGAGCTGATACCCAGATGGTCAAAAATCTGCACGAACGGGCTGCCCTGGCTGCCGATCTGTTGCCACGGAAAGATCGACATCAGCACCAGCATCGTCAGCACATAAAACAGCAGGATGCGCAGCGGCACGGCGTTGATCGCCTTGGGCAGCACACGATGCGGGTCCTTGGCTTCACCGGCAGTCACACCGATGATTTCGATACCACCGAAGGCAAACATCACCACGGCAAACGAGGCGATCAGGCCGCCCACGCCATTGGGCATGAAGCCGCCCTGGGTCCACAGGTTGCTGATATCGGTCGCCTGACCGGGAGCCGTGCTGATACCGAACAACATGATGCCGAAGCCGCCGAGGATCATCGCGACGATGGCCGCGACCTTGAGCAACGACAACCAGAACTCCATTTCACCGAAGACTTTGACGTTGCACAGGTTCAGGCCGCCGACCACCGACACGATGCCCAGCACCCAGATCCAGCGCGAAACCTCCGGAAACCAGAAGCCCATGTAGATACCGAACGCCGTCACATCGGCCATGCCGACGATGACCATTTCAAACGCGTAGGTCCAACCGAGGATGAAGCCCGCCATGGGCCCCAGATAGGTACTTGCGTAATGCCCGAACGAACCGGCGACCGGGTTGTGCACCGCCATCTCGCCAAGGGCGCGCATGACCATGAACACCGCCGCGCCACCGATCAGGTAGGCGAGCAGAACGGCGGGACCGGCCATCTGGATGGCCGAGGCAGAACCATAGAACAGCCCGGTACCGATCGCCGACCCCAGGGCCATGAAGCGAATATGTCGGGCAGAGAGCCCGCGTTTCAAACCTTTTGCTGGCTGCTGCATTTTTCGTCCTTATTTATTTTTATTCGACGCAAAAATCGAATCGCCAGCAGGCTGACTCCCACCGATGGTGGAAGCTGGCCGGCTGGCGATGAGGCACTTACAGACTCGGCAGCAACTTCACCGGCACCAGCTCGTTCAGACACCGCGAAGCCAGCAGCTCGGTCGCCGCATTGATGTCCGGCGCAAAGAAGCGGTCCTTCTCGTAGAACGGCACTTCCTTGCGCAGAATCGCCCGCGCCTGTTCCAGCTTGGTCGAAGTCTTCAGACCGTTGCGCAGGTCCAGGCCCTGCACCGCCGCCAGCCATTCCACGGCGAGAATCCCGCGGGTGTTCTCGGCCATTTCCCACAGACGCTTGCCGGCAGCCGGGGCCATCGACACGTGGTCTTCCTGGTTGGCCGAGGTCGGCAGGCTGTCGACCGAATGCGGATGGGCCAGCGCCTTGTTCTCGCTGGCCAGTGCTGCGGCGGTCACCTGAGCAATCATGAAGCCGGAGTTGACCCCGCCATTGGCCACCAGGAACGGCGGCAGTTGCGACATGTGCTTGTCCATCATCAGCGAGATGCGGCGTTCGCTCAGCGAGCCGATTTCAGCGATGGCCAAGGCCATGTTGTCAGCGGCCATGGCGACTGGTTCGGCGTGGAAGTTACCACCGGAAATCACGTCGCCTTCAGCCGCGAACACCAATGGGTTGTCGGACACGGCGTTGGCTTCGATGACCAGCACTTCAGCGGCCTGACGGAACTGAGTCAGGCAGGCGCCCATGACTTGCGGCTGGCAGCGCAGCGAGTACGGGTCCTGAACCTTTTCGCAGTTCTGGTGCGAATCGGAGACTTCGCTGCGCTCGCCGAGCAGATCGCGATAGGCAGCAGCGGTGTCGATCTGGCCTTTCTGGCCACGGGCGGCATGAATGCGCGCGTCGAACGGCGAACGCGAACCGAGCACCGCTTCCACCGTCAGACCGCCCAGCGCCAGTGCACCGGCAAACAGGTCTTCACCTTCGAACAGGCCGCGCAGCGCGAATGCAGTAGAAACCTGAGTGCCATTGAGCAGCGCCAGACCTTCTTTCGCGGCCAGTGTCAGCGGGGTCAGACCGGCGACTTTAAGCGCCTCGGTCGCTTCCATCCACTCACCCTTGTAACGCGCCTTGCCTTCGCCCAGCAGTACCAGCGACATGTGCGCCAGCGGTGCCAGGTCGCCGGATGCACCGACCGAACCTTTCAATGGAATGTGCGGGTAAACCTCGGCATTAATCAGCGCGATCAGCGCGTCGATCACCACGCGGCGGATGCCGGAGAAACCACGGCTCAGGCTGTTGATCTTGAGCACCATGACCAGGCGCACCAGCTCATCACTGATCGGCTGACCAACACCGGCAGCGTGGGACAGCACCAGCGAACGCTGCAGGTTTTCCAGGTCTTCGCTGGCGATGCGGGTCGAGGCCAGCAGGCCGAAACCGGTGTTGATGCCGTAGGCGGTGCGATTCTCGGCGAGGATCTGCTCGACGCAAGCGACGCTGGCTTCGATCTGTGCGGCAGCGCTGTAATCGAGGGTCAGTTTGACCGGGTGCTGGTAGACGTCACGCAGCTGGGACAGGCTCAGTTGGCCGGGGATCAGGTTCAATGCAGTCATGTTCAGGCTCCTTTAACCGAAGTAATCATTGGCAGGTTCAGGCCCTGCTCCTTGGCGCAGTCGATGGCGATCTGGTAACCGGCATCGGCGTGGCGCATGACGCCGGTAGCCGGGTCGTTGTGCAGTACGCGAGCAATGCGCTCGGCCGCTTCGTCAGTACCGTCGCAGACAATCACCATGCCCGAGTGTTGCGAGAAGCCCATGCCCACGCCACCGCCGTGGTGCAGCGAGACCCAGGTCGCGCCGCTCGCGGTGTTCAGCAGAGCGTTGAGCAGTGGCCAGTCGGACACAGCGTCGGAACCGTCCTGCATCGATTCGGTTTCACGGTTGGGGCTGGCGACCGAGCCGGAGTCGAGGTGGTCGCGACCGATCACGATCGGTGCCGACAACTCGCCACTACGCACCATTTCGTTGAACGCCAGACCGAGCTTGGCGCGCAGGCCCAGACCGACCCAGCAGATACGCGCCGGCAGACCCTGGAAGCTGATGCGCTCGCGGGCCATGTCCAGCCAGTTGTGCAGGTGCGCGTCGTCCGGGATCAGCTCTTTGACTTTGGCGTCGGTCTTGTAGATGTCTTGCGGGTCACCCGACAACGCCGCCCAGCGGAACGGGCCGATGCCACGGCAGAACAGTGGGCGGATGTAGGCCGGTACGAAGCCCGGGAAGTCGAAGGCGTTTTCCACGCCTTCTTCCTGCGCCATCTGACGGATGTTGTTGCCGTAGTCGAAGGTCGGAATGCCTTGTTTCTGGAACGCCAGCATGGCGTTGACGTGCACCGCCATCGACTGCTTGGCGGCTTTGATCACGGCGGCCGGTTCGGTCTTGGCGCGGGCGCGGTACTCGTCCCAGGTCCAGCCGGCTGGCAGGTAGCCGTTGAGTGGGTCGTGGGCGCTGGTCTGGTCGGTGACCATGTCCGGGCGCACGCCGCGCTTGACCAGCTCCGGGAGGATTTCTGCGGCGTTACCCAGCAGGGCGATGGAGATTGCCTTGCCTTCTTTCGTATATTTGGCGATGCGTGCCAGGGCGTCGTCGAGGTCTTTGGCTTGCTCATCGACGTAGCGACTTTTCAGGCGGAAATCGATGCTCACCTGTTGGCATTCGATGTTCAGCGAGCAGGCGCCGGCCAGGGTGGCGGCCAGTGGCTGAGCACCGCCCATGCCGCCGAGGCCGGCAGTCAGCACCCACTTACCAGTGAGGTTGTCGTTGTAGTGTTGGCGACCGGCTTCGACGAAGGTTTCGTAGGTGCCCTGAACGATGCCCTGGCTGCCGATGTAGATCCAGCTGCCAGCGGTCATCTGGCCGTACATGGCCAGGCCTTTGGCGTCGAGTTCGTTGAAATGTTCCCAGCTCGCCCAGTGCGGGACGAGGTTGGAGTTGGCGATCAGTACGCGCGGGGCGTTGCTGTGGGTCTTGAACACGCCGACCGGCTTGCCGGATTGCACCAGCAGGGTCTCGTCGTCATTCAGGTTGGTCAGGCTCTCGACGATCTTGTCGTAGCATTCCCAGTTACGCGCGGCGCGACCGATACCACCGTAGACCACCAACTCTTTCGGGTTCTCGGCGACTTCCGGGTCGAGGTTGTTCATCAGCATGCGCAGCGGCGCTTCGGTCAGCCAGCTCTTGGCGGTCAGCTTGTTGCCGCGTGCAGCGCGGATCTCGACGTCACGATACTTCGTAGGTTTCTGGGTATTGTCAGTCACGAAAAAGACTCCTCAGCGATCAATTCAAACCAACCCTGGCGGTGGGCAAGCGGCTTGTGCGCCTCTTGGCGCGACAAGCGAATCAGTGGACGTAATGCGGCGTTTCTTTCGACTCGTATGCATACGTCTTTACTTGTACATACAAGCATATGCAATTGAACGGCCAACTTGCCGAGAAGTCCTCCAACAAGAACTGCTGACAGGGCTGGAGAGCGCCAAAATCAAGGGTTCCGGGGTGCTTGAATTTTTACGCTGGGATTTTTTCGAGAAGTCGAAGACTGTTACATGAGCGTGGCTTTGCGCCGCGCTGGGGTGTTTGGTAACAAACCGTGGGGGGGGAAGCTGCAACCTGGAGTTCCAATGGGTCTCCAGGTTGTGCGCTTTTATTGCGGGTTATCCCTGTGGATAACTTATTCCACCGTCACCGACTTCGCCAGGTTGCGCGGCTGGTCGACGTCGGTGCCCTTGAGCACGGCGACGTAGTACGACAGCAATTGCAGCGGAATGGTGTAGAGGATCGGCGAGAGGATGTCGTGGATGTGCGGCATCTGCACCACGTGGGTGCCTTCGCCGTTGGTCATCCCGGCTTTCTCGTCGGCGAACACGATCAGTTCACCGCCACGGGCGCGGACTTCCTGCAGGTTGGACTTGAGCTTCTCCAGCAGTTCGTTGTTCGGCGCAACGGTCACCACCGGCATGTCGTTATCCACAAGCGCCAACGGACCGTGTTTCAGCTCGCCAGCCGGATAGGCTTCGGCGTGGATGTAAGAGATTTCCTTGAGCTTCAAGGCCCCTTCCATCGCCACCGGGAATTGCGCGCCACGGCCGAGGAACAGGGTGTGGTTCTTCTCGGCGAACAGTTCGGCGATTTTTTCCACCGTGCTGTCCATCGCAAGCGCTTCGCCCAGACGGGTCGGCAGGCGACGCAGTTCTTCCACCAGTGTGGCTTCGACATCTTTACCCAATGTGCCGCGCACCTGACCCAGGGACAGGGTCAGCAGCAACAGACCGACCAGTTGCGTGGTAAAGGCTTTGGTCGACGCCACACCGATTTCGCGGCCGGCCTGGGTCAGCAGGGTCAGGTCGGATTCACGCACCAACGAGCTGATGCCGACGTTGCAGATCGCCAGGCTGGCGAGGAAGCCCAGTTCCTTGGCATTGCGCAGCGCGGCCAGGGTGTCGGCGGTTTCGCCGGACTGGGAGATGGTGACGAACAGCGTGTCCGGTTGCACCACTACCTTGCGGTAGCGGAATTCGCTGGCCACTTCGACCTGGCACGGAATACCGGCCAGTTCTTCGAGCCAGTAACGCGCGACCATGCCGGCGTGGTAGCTGGTGCCGCAGGCGACGATCTGCACGTTGCGCACTTTGGCGAACAGTTCGGCAGCTTGCGGGCCGAATGCCTGGACCAGCACCTGGTTCGGGCTCAGACGACCTTCGAGGGTGCGTTGCACAACGGACGGTTGCTCATGGATTTCCTTGAGCATGTAGTGGCGGAACTCACCTTTGTCGGCGGCCTCGGCGCCATCACTGTATTGCACGGTCTGACGCTCGACGACATTACCGTTCACATCCCAGATCTGCACGCTGTCACGACGGATTTCGGCGATATCGCCTTCTTCCAGGTACATGAAGCGGTCGGTGACCTGACGCAGCGCCAATTGGTCGGACGCGAGGAAGTTCTCGCCCAGACCCAGGCCGATCACCAATGGGCTGCCACTGCGCGCGGCAACCAGACGATCCGGCTGTTGTGCATTGATCACGGCCAGACCGTAGGCACCGTGCAATTCCTTGACGGTCGCCTTGAGCGCAACTGTCAGGTCAGGCTGATCCTTGAGTTTGTGGTTCAGCAGGTGTGCGATGACTTCGGTGTCGGTGTCCGAGGTGAACACGTAACCCAGCGCCTTGAGTTGCTCACGCAGGGCTTCGTGGTTCTCGATGATGCCGTTGTGCACCACGGCAATATCGCCGGAGAAATGCGGGTGCGCGTTACGTTCGCAAGGTGCGCCGTGGGTCGCCCAACGGGTGTGCGCAATACCGAGACGACCCACAAGCGGATGTTCAGCCAGCGCCGCTTCCAGCTCACTGACCTTGCCCGGGCGACGCATGCGCTCGAGCTTTTCGTCGTTGGTGAAAACCGCCACACCGGCACTGTCATAGCCGCGGTATTCAAGGCGCTTCAGGCCTTCGAGCAAGATGGCGGTGATATTACGTTCAGCAACTGCGCCGACAATTCCACACATGCTTATTTCTCCTGACTGACAGCCGCGCAAATCACGGTGATACCGCGGGCCTGAATCTGATCGCGTGCATCGTTGGGCAGGCGATCATCGGTAATTAGGGTATGGACGCTGCTCCATGGCAGCTCCAGGTTGGGAATTTTGCGGCCAATCTTGTCGGCCTCGACCATCACGATGACTTCCCTCGCGACGTCGGCCATCACCCGGCTCAGGCCGAGCAATTCGTTGAACGTGGTGGTCCCGCGCACCAGATCGATGCCGTCGGCGCCGATAAACAACTGGTCGAAGTCGTAAGAGCGTAGTACTTGCTCGGCCACCTGGCCCTGAAAGGACTCCGAATGCGGATCCCAGGTGCCGCCGGTCATCAACAGCACCGGCTCGTGTTCGAGCTCGCTCAAGGAGTTGGCAACATGCAGGGAGTTGGTCATGACCACCAGACCCGGCTGCTGGCCAAGCTCGGGGATCATCGCTGCGGTGGTGCTGCCGCTGTCGATGATGATCCGGGCGTGCTCGCGAATGCGTTTCACCGCCGCGCGGGCAATCGCCTGTTTGTATTTCGAAACGCTTTGGCCGGGTTCAGCCACCAATTCCTGCGGCATAGTGATCGCCCCGCCGTAACGGCGCAGCAACAGGCCATGGCTTTCCAGCGCCGCAAGGTCCTTGCGGATCGTAACTTCCGAGGTTTCGAAGCGCTTGGCCAATTCATCGACACTGACTTCGCCCTGCTCATTGAGCAAGGCGAGAATGTTGTGCCGGCGCTGGGGAGTGTTGCGTTTCGACATGGCGACTTAAGTTTCGATTCGAAAGATAACGGAAGCAATCAAAACCTATTGACCATAAATCGTCAAGCGCGATGCAGAGTTTTTTGAGAACGACACGAACAAAAATGTGGTAGCGGGCATGCTCGCGAAGGCGTCGTGTCAGTCAACATCAACGTTGAATGCTCTAACGCTTTCGCGAGCAAGCCCGCTCCCACATTGGATTTGCGTGGCTAAGTCAGGCTGTGGATAACTCAGTCCTTTTTGATTTTCACCGGACGCTTCCAGCCATCGATATTCTTCTGCCGCGCCCGACCCACGGCCAACTGCGCGTTATCCACATTTTGCGTGATGGTCGAGCCGGCTGCCGTGGTAGCACCCGAAGAGATATCCACAGGCGCTACCAACGAGTTGTTGGAACCGATGAATACATCTTCACCCAGCACGGTTTTCCACTTGTTGGCGCCATCGTAGTTGCAGGTGATGGTGCCAGCGCCGATGTTGGTGCGCGCACCGATTTCGGCGTCGCCCAGATAAGTCAGGTGTCCAGCTTTGGCACCCTCGCCCATCCGCGCGTTTTTCAGTTCGACGAAGTTACCCACATGTGCGCGCGCTTCAAGCACGGTGCCCGGACGCAGACGGGCGAACGGACCGGCATCGCTGCCCTCACCAAGAATCGCGCCTTCAATGTGGCTGTTGGCCTTGATCACCACACCTTTGCGCAGGGTGCTGTCCTTGATTACGCAGTTCGGACCGATCACCACGTCGTCTTCGATAACGACGTTGCCTTCGAGGATCACGTTGACGTCGATCAGCACGTCGCGACCAACGGTCACTTCGCCGCGCACATCGAAACGCGCCGGGTCACGCAGGGTCACGCCTTGCGCCATCAGTCGGCGACCGGCGCGCAACTGGTAATGACGCTCCAGCTCCGACAGTTGCTTGCGGTCGTTGGCGCCCTGCACTTCCATCGGGTCATGCGGTTGTTCGGTAGCCACCACCAAGCCGTCATTGACCGCCATTTCAATCACGTCGGTCAGGTAGTACTCGCCCTGTGCGTTGTTGTTCGACAGGCGGCTCATCCAGTCGGCCAGATGATTGGCCGGGACGGCGAGGATACCGGTGTTGCCTTCGGTGATTGCGCGCTGGGCTTCGCTGGCGTCCTTGTGCTCGACAATCGCGGCAACCTTGCCGTCGGCGTCGCGCACGATGCGGCCGTAACCGGTCGGGTCTTGCAGCTCAACGGTCAGCAGCCCCATCTGTCCCGGTACGACATGCTTGAGCAGACGTTGCAGGGTTTCGACTTCGATCAGCGGCACGTCACCGTAGAGAATCAAGACCGTGTCGGCGGTGATGAACGGAACAGCCTGGGCGGTGGCATGACCTGTGCCCAGTTGCTTGTCTTGCAATACAAAATTCAGATCATCAGCGGCCAGACGCTCACGCACCACATCGGCACCATGGCCGATGACCACATGGATGCGCTGCGGATCAAGTTGCCGCGCGCTGTGGATAACATGACCAAGCATTGAATTGCCGGCAACCGGGTGCAACACCTTCGGCAGCGCCGAACGCATACGGGTGCCTTGACCGGCCGCGAGAATAACGATTTCGAGAGACATGACTGGCTACCAATCCTGGGTGGTCAGCAACTGCGACCAGGTTGTAAAAATCGGAAAAGAAAAAAGGGTAGCCGAGGCTACCCTTTTTTATCAATCGCACAACAAGTGGCTGACGGATTAACCGCCAAACTTCTTGCGGATCTGCTGGACGGTGCGCAGCTGAGCTGCAGCCTCGGCCAGACGTGCGGACGCAGCTCCGTAGTCGAAATCTGCGCTCTTTTCGTGCAAAGCAGCCTCGGCAGCCTTGAGAGCTGCTTGAGCCTGAGCTTCATCCAGGTCGGCGGCACGTTGCACAGTGTCGGCAAGAACCTTGACCATGTTCGGCTGAACCTCGAGGAAACCACCGGAGATGTAGAACACCTCGGCTTCCCCGCCTTGCTTGATCAGGCGGATCGGACCTGGCTTCAGATTAGTGATCAGCGGCGCGTGACCCAGAGCGATACCAAGATCACCCAGTGCACCGTGCGCAATCACCATCTCGACCAGGCCGGAAAAGATTTCCCCTTCCGCGCTGACGATATCGCAATGGACTGTCATAGCCATCTGATTGCCTCAACCTAAATTAGCGCCCGTTGCCGGGCGCCGGGATTACAGTTTCTTGGCTTTCTCGATCGCTTCTTCGATGCCGCCAACCATGTAGAACGCTTGTTCTGGCAGGTGGTCGTAGTCACCGTTGAGGATGCCTTTGAAGCCAGCAATGGTGTCTTTCAGGGAAACGTATTTACCCGAAGCACCGGTGAAGACTTCAGCCACGAAGAACGGCTGCGACAAGAAGCGCTGGATCTTACGAGCACGGTTTACCAACTGCTTGTCGGCTTCCGACAGCTCGTCCATACCCAGGATCGCGATGATGTCCTTCAGCTCTTTGTAACGTTGCAGAACGTACTGAACGCCGCGAGCGGTGTCGTAGTGGTCCTGGCCAATTACGTTCGGGTCCAGCTGGCGCGAAGTCGAATCCAGTGGATCTACCGCTGGGTAGATACCCAGGGAAGCGATGTCACGGGACAGAACGACGGTGGCGTCCAAGTGGGCGAAGGTGGTCGCTGGCGACGGGTCGGTCAAGTCGTCCGCAGGTACGTATACCGCCTGGATCGATGTGATCGAACCTTCCTTGGTCGAAGTGATACGTTCTTGCAGAACGCCCATCTCTTCAGCCAGGGTCGGCTGGTAACCTACTGCCGAAGGCATACGGCCCAGCAGTGCGGATACTTCAGTACCGGCCAGGGTGTAACGATAGATGTTGTCGACGAACAGCAGAACGTCGTTACCTTCGTCACGGAACTTCTCGGCCATGGTCAGGCCGGTCAGTGCTACGCGCAGACGGTTACCCGGCGGCTCGTTCATCTGACCGTAAACCAGTGCCACTTTGTCCAGAACGTTGGAGTCCTTCATCTCGTGGTAGAAGTCGTTACCCTCACGAGTACGCTCACCCACACCGGCGAACACGGAATAACCGCTGTGCTCGATGGCGATGTTACGGATCAGTTCCATCATGTTTACGGTTTTGCCTACACCGGCACCACCGAACAGACCGACTTTACCGCCTTTGGCAAACGGGCAAACCAGGTCGATAACCTTGATGCCGGTTTCCAGCAGGTCGTTGCCGCCTGCCTGTTCAGCGAACGAAGGCGCTGGACGGTGAATGCCCCAACGCTCTTCGGTGTCGATCGGGCCAGCTTCGTCGATCGGGTTACCGAGGACGTCCATGATCCGGCCCAGGGTCGCTTTACCGACCGGTACGGAGATGGCTGCGCCAGAATCGGTAACTTCCAGACCGCGCTTCAAGCCCTCGGTGGAACCCATCGCAATGGTACGAACCACGCCGTCGCCCAGCTGCTGCTGAACTTCCAGAGTGGTGCCGGCATCGCTTTTAACTTTCAAAGCGTTGTAGATGCTCGGTACGCTGTCGCGTGGAAATTCCACGTCGATAACGGCGCCGATGATTTGAACGATACGTCCGCTACTCATAGCTGGATCCTCTGAATATTTGAACCGTTAAACCGCGGCAGCGCCGCCGACGATTTCCGAGATCTCTTGGGTGATCGCAGCCTGACGCGCCTTGTTGTAGATCAGCTGCAAATCGCTGATCAAATCACCGGCGTTGTCGGTAGCGTTCTTCATCGCGATCATCCGCGCAGCTTGTTCAGCCGCGTTGTTCTCGACCACCGCCTGGTAGACCTGCGACTCAACGTAGCGGACCATCAAGCCGTCAAGCAGCTCTTTGGCATCCGGTTCGTAGAGATAGTCCCAGTGGTGCTTGAGATCCTGATCCGGGGTGGCCACCAGTGGAATCAACTGCTCCACGGTAGGCTGTTGCGTCATGGTGTTGATGAACTTGTTGGACACCACGGACAGGCGGTCAATACGGCCGTCCAGGTAGGCATCCAGCATCACCTTGACGCTGCCGATCAGATCATTGATCGACGGCTCTTCACCCAGGTGGCTGATAGCTGCAACGACGTTACCGCCGAAGTTGCGGAAAAAGGCCGCACCCTTGCTACCAACGACACACAGATCAATCTCGACGCCGTTTTCGCGGTTTACCGCCATGTCCTTGACCAGGGCCTTGAACAGGTTGGTATTCAAGCCGCCGCACAGACCACGGTCACTGCTCACAACGACATAACCAACACGCTTGATAGCGCGGTCGATCATGAACGGGTGGCGGTATTCCGGGTTGGCGTTGGCCAGATGCCCAATAACCTGGCGGATACGCTCCGCATAAGGACGGCTAGCAGCCATGCGCATTTGTGCCTTGCGCATTTTGCTGACCGCCACTTTTTCCATGGCGCTGGTAATCTTTTGCGTGCTTTTGATGCTCGCAATCTTACTGCGAATCTCTTTTGCGCCTGCCATGTAACACCTATCAGGTTAGCAAGCGGGAGCCTCGCGGCTCCCGCTGCGGCTTACCAGGTTTGGGTGGCCTTGAACTTCTCGATACCGGCTTTCATGCCAGCGTCGATTTCGTCATTGAAGTCACCTTTAACGTTGATCTTGGCCATCAAATCGGCGTGATCGCGGTTGAAGAAAGCAATCAGCGCTTGTTCGAAGCTGCCGATCTTGGCGATTTCAATGTCAGTCAGGAACCCACGCTCAGCGGCATACAGCGACAGCGCCATGTCAGCGATCGACATCGGTGCGTATTGCTTCTGCTTCATCAGCTCGGTAACGCGCTGACCATGCTCAAGTTGCTTACGGGTCGCTTCGTCCAGGTCAGAAGCGAACTGGGCGAATGCCGCCAGTTCACGGTACTGAGCCAGAGCGGTACGGATACCACCGGACAGCTTCTTGATGATCTTGGTCTGAGCGGCACCACCCACACGGGATACCGAAACACCGGCGTTCACTGCAGGGCGGATGCCCGAGTTGAACATGGCCGATTCCAGGAAGATCTGACCGTCGGTGATGGAAATCACGTTGGTCGGAACGAACGCGGAAACGTCGCCAGCCTGGGTTTCGATGATCGGCAGTGCAGTCAGGGAACCGGTTTTGCCGGTCACTGCGCCGTTGGTGAACTTCTCTACGTACTCTTCCGAAACGCGGGATGCGCGCTCCAGCAGACGGGAGTGGAGATAGAACACGTCGCCTGGGTAAGCTTCACGGCCTGGTGGACGGCGCAGCAGCAGGGAAATCTGGCGGTAAGCCACTGCTTGCTTGGACAGATCGTCATAAACGATCAGCGCGTCTTCACCGCGGTCGCGGAAAAATTCACCCATGGTGCAACCGGAGTACGGTGCCAGGAATTGCAGCGCAGGAGATTCCGAAGCACTGGCAGCCACGATGATGGTGTTGGCCAGGGCGCCGTTTTCTTCCAGCTTGCGAACCACGTTGGCGATGGTCGATTGTTTCTGACCGATTGCTACGTAGACGCAGAAAATGCCGCTGTCTTTCTGGTTGATGATCGCGTCGATCGCCAGAGCGGTTTTACCGATCTGACGGTCACCGATGATCAGCTCACGCTGGCCGCGGCCGACAGGGATCATGGCATCGACAGCCTTGTAGCCAGTCTGTACAGGCTGGTCTACCGACTTACGCCAGATCACGCCCGGTGCAACTTTCTCGACCGCGTCGGTCTCGGTGTTGCCCAGTGGACCTTTGCCGTCAACAGGGTTACCCAGTGCGTCGACTACGCGACCCAGCAGTTCCTTACCCACCGGAACTTCGAGGATGCGGCCAGTGCACTTGGCGCTCATGCCTTCAGCCAGAGACTGGTAAGCGCCGAGTACAACGGCACCTACGGAGTCTTGCTCCAGGTTGAGGGCCATACCGTAGACGCCGCCCGGAAACTCGATCATCTCGCCGTACATTACGTCGGCCAGACCGTGAATCCGCACGATGCCGTCAGATACGCTGACGACAGTGCCTTCGTTACGGGCTTGGGAGGTCACATCGAGCTTGTCGATGCGGCCCTTGATAATTTCACTTATTTCGGAAGGATTGAGTTGCTGCATTGCTCTGCTGCCCCTTCAAACTCAAGATTTCAATGCTTCGGCAAGTTTCGCGATTTTGCCGCGAATCGAGCCATCGATAACCAGGTCGCCGGCGCGGATAACGACACCACCTATAAGGGCAGCATCCTCCGCAACTTGCAGGCGCACTTCCCGGTTGAGTCGTGCACTGAGAACCTTGGCGAGTTTGTCTTGCTGTTCTTGGTTCAATGCAAATGCACTGGTCACTTCAACGTCTACCGACTTCTCTTGTTCGGCCTTGTACAGGTCGAAAAGAGCGGCAATCTCCGGCAGAAGCGGGAGACGGTCGTTTTCGGCAACGACATTGATGAAGTTCTGTGCCTTGGCATCAAACTTGTCGCCGCACACGTCAATAAACGTGGCGGCCTTTTCTGCGCTCGTCAGTCGCGGGGCCTTGAGCACGCGCTGCATGGTGTCATCTTGTGACACCGCTGCAGCCAGGCCGAGCATGGCTGACCAATTGGCCAGTTGCTGGTGGGCCTGAGCGTGCTCGAAGGCCGCCTTAGCGTAAGGTCGGGCCAACGTGGTCAGTTCTGCCATGATCGCCCTCGCTTAGATTTCAGCAGCCAGTTGGTTAACCAGCTCTGCGTGCGCGTTTTGATCGATTGTGGCACCCAGGATCTTCTCGGCGCCGCCGACAGCCAGCAAGCCCACTTGGGCGCGCAGCTTGTCTTTGACACTGTTCAGTTCCTGTTCGATCTCGGCTTGAGCCTGAACCTTCACACGGTCAGCGTCGACACGGGCCTTTTCAACGGCCTCTTCGACAATCTGGTTACCGCGTTTCTTGGCTTGCTCGATGATTTCAGCTGCCTGAGCTTTCGCTTCGCGCAGTTGCTGACCCGCTTTCTCTTGGGCCAACTCCAGGTCGCGAGCTGCACGGCTGGCAGCGTCCAGACCATCAGCGATCTTCTTTTGACGTTCGTGCAGAGCAGCGATGACCGGAGGCCATACGAACTTCATGCAGAACAGTACAAAAATCAGGAACGCAACGGACTGGCCAATCAGGGTCGCATTAATGTTCACGCCAACACCTCGCAGTTACGTTGTCCATCACATCAAATTACTCGGAAGAGTCCGGGTAATTAGCCAGCGATCTGACCAACGAACGGGTTCGCAAAGGTGAAGAACAGAGCGATACCAACACCGATCATGGTTACGGCGTCGAGCAGACCGGCAACGATGAACATTTTAACTTGCAGCATTGGAACCATTTCTGGCTGACGCGCTGCGCCTTCCAGGAACTTGCCGCCCAGCAGGCCGAAACCAATTGCGGTACCCAGTGCGCCCAGGCCGATCAACAGTGCAACAGCGATAGCGGTTAGACCAACTACAGTTTCCATCTTTCCTCCCGACTTTTACGTCGTATGGTTTAGGTTTTTTAGA
Organism: Pseudomonas sp. P8_229; assembly: GCF_034008635.1. NCBI lineage: Bacteria > Pseudomonadati > Pseudomonadota > Gammaproteobacteria > Pseudomonadales > Pseudomonadaceae > Pseudomonas > Pseudomonas sp. P8_229. Next base: position 2,955,721 of record NZ_CP125378.1, read on the forward strand.
TTAAAGCGGTAAAACAAATCGTTTCAGAGGCCCGGTTAAGAGCCCCCTCCCGTTTAACCGGGAGGGACATCAGACTAGTCGAGACTGGTCTTAATGGTTTTCTTCGTGCGCCATCGACAGGTAGACGATGGTCAGCATCATGAAGATGAACGCCTGCAGGGTGATGATCAGGATGTGGAACACCGCCCACGCCCACTGCAGAACAACGCCCAGGCCGCTCAGCCAGAGCAGGCCGCTGCCGAACATCACAGCGATCAGAATGAACACCAGCTCGCCGGCATACATGTTGCCGAACAGACGCAGAGCCAGGGAGATCGGCTTGGCGATCAGGGTCACGAATTCCAGCAGGAAGTTCACCGGGATCAGCAGGGCTTGTACGAAGATGTTCTTGCTGCCGAACGGGTGCAGGGTCAGTTCGCCGATGAAGCCGCCGAGGCCCTTGACCTTGATGCTATAGAAAATGATCAGTGCGAAAACCGAGAACGCCATGCCCAGGGTCGCGTTCGGGTCGGTAGTCGACACGGCACGGAACGGGATGTGGTGGTCGCCGGTGATCAGGATGGCCAGCTGAGGAATCCAGTCGACCGGTACCAGGTCGACGGCGTTCATCAGGAACACCCAGACGAAGATGGTCAGTGCCAGCGGTGCAATCACCGGGCTACGGCCATGGAAGCTGTCTTTCACGCTGCCATCGACGAATTCGACCAATACTTCAACGAAGTTCTGCAGGGCACCCGGTTGACCGGAAGTCGCCTTCTTTGCCGCCATGCGGAAAAGGAAAACGAAAATCAGGCCCAGTGCGACCGACCAGCCGAGGGTATCGACGTGGAAAGCCCAGAAGCCCATTTCTTTGGCTTCTGCTGCGGAATGGGCAAAGCCCCAGCCGCCGTTAGGTAGCTGACCGAAGGTCAGGTTCTGCAAGTGGTGCTGGATATAGCCCGAAGCGGTTGTTTCTGCCATGGTTGCCTCAAACGCCCTAAGGTCTCGAAAGTCTTGTTCTCATCAGCAGGGGAGCGAACCAGCTGACCGACTGAGTCAGCACGAAAGCGCCGAATACTGCGATCGGCGCCAATGGCTTCACACCTGCAAACACCAGTGCAAACAGCACTGCCGTCAAAATCAGTTTGCCTGCCTCGCCGGCATAAAATGACCGGACGATGGACTGGGCTGCTCGGGCGCCGGAAAACCGAAATGCCTTGTGAGCGAAATAAACATTGGGCAGCAAGGCTATCAGGCCTCCGCAAAGTCCCGAGTATCCGGCAACGACTCCATGCCATTGCCAGAGCGCCAAAGCAGCAATGAGCAAAATGACAAATTGAGCCATCAACACCGGAAAAACCGCCAGGCGATGGAACGGCAGGCGGTTTGGCTTGCGGGTTTCCATCACGATTGCTCTCCAATGGTCGGCTGCCGAAATTCAATAACTTGGCATAATTTGTGCCGACAAAATGCGCGCAGAGTATAGGGGCGGTTCTGCCCCTATTCAACTGTCAGGTAGTGATTTCCGACTGCGCGCTACATGAGGAAATGTTTCAGCGGATGTGCGCGAGCACACCTTGAAGCTCATCGAGGGAGTTGTAACCGATGACCAACTGACCCTTTCCCTTCTTGCCGTGGCGAATCTGCACCGCAGAGCCTAGGCGCTCGGCCAGACGCTGTTCGAGACGAGCGATGTCCGGGTCGGGTTTGGCCGCTTCCACAGGCTCCGGTTTGCCACTCAACCACTGGCGAACCAGTGCTTCAGTCTGGCGCACGGTCAGGCCGCGTGCGACAACATGTCGCGCCCCTTCCACCTGCTGATTGTCCGGCAAGCCGAGCAAAGCACGGGCATGACCCATTTCCAGGTCGCCATGGGACAGCATGGTCTTGATGACTTCAGGCAGTGCAATGAGCCGTAACAGGTTAGCCACAGTGACGCGGGACTTACCCACAGCCTCGGCAACCTGTTGCTGAGTGAGCTGAAATTCCTGCTGCAGACGCTGCAGGGCGACCGCTTCTTCGATCGGGTTCAGGTCTTCACGCTGGATGTTCTCGATCAGCGCAATGGCGATCGCGGTTTCATCCGGTACATCGCGGACCATGGCCGGAATGGTTTCCTGCCCGGCCTGCTGACTCGCGCGCCAGCGGCGTTCACCGGCAATGATCTCAAAACGGCCACCGCCAATCGGGCGAACCACAATCGGCTGCATCACGCCTTGTGCCTTGATCGACTGCGCCAGCTCTTCGAGCGCCTGCGGGTCCATGTCGCGACGTGGCTGGTATTTGCCACGCTGCAGCAGGTCCAGCGGCAGGTGTTGCAGTTCACGGGTATCCGCCTGCGCGGCCTGTTCTTCCAGTGCGCTGACAGTCGGACCACTCAGCAGTGCATCCAGTCCACGTCCGAGACCTCGTTTCTTGACGGCCATGGGGATTCCTTAAGTTGGCTGAGCAGCGGCGATGCGTGAATTTTTGCGCTGACGGCGAACCATCTCGCCCGCCAGGGCCAGGTAGGCCAGCGCGCCGCGCGATTGCTTGTCGTAGGCCAGTGCCGGCATCCCGTAGCTCGGCGCTTCGGCCAGGCGGATGTTGCGCGGGATCACTGTGTCGTAGAGCTGCTCGCCGAAGTGCTCCTTGAGCTGCGCCGAAACATCGTTCATCAGACTCAGGCGCGGGTCGTACATGGTGCGCAGCAAACCTTCGACCTTCAGGTTCGGGTTCAGCAGTTCAGCGATGCGCTTGATGTTATCCACAAGGTCGCTCAAGCCTTCGAGCGCAAAGTATTCGCACTGCATGGGGATAATCACCCCGTCAGCGGCGACCAGTGCGTTGAGCGTGAGCATCGACAGCGACGGCGGGCAGTCGATCAGAATGTAATCGTAGTTCTCACGGATCGGCGCCAGCGCGCTGCGCAGACGGCTTTCCTTCATCTGCATTTCCAGCAGGACCACTTCGGCTGCGGTCAGGTCGCGGTTGGCCGGCAGCAGTTGATAACCGCCGTGCTCGGAGTAGTGCATGGCCTGGGCCAGATCGCATTCGCCGATCAGCAGGTCGTAAACCGAGTTTTCCAGGCCGTGTTTATCCACACCGCTACCCATGGTGGCGTTGCCCTGTGGATCGAGATCGATCAACAGCACCCGGCGCTTGGTCGCGACCAGGGATGCTGCGAGGTTGATGCAGGTGGTGGTCTTGCCCACACCACCTTTCTGGTTCGCTATCGCGAATACCTTAGCCATTCTTGCTTGTGTTCCCAATCATGCCGTGCGGCGCAGTATCAGCAGATGGCGTTGGCCTTGGCAACCGGGTACGGCCAGGGCGTGTTCGCTATCGAGTTTGAAGTCTGCCGGCAATGCTACCAGCTCATCGGCCGGATGAACGCCCTTCATTGCCAGCCAGCGCGTATCGGCATCGCCGAGATGGCGAGTCCAGTTGGTGAAGTTCTCCATGCTGCTGAACGCCCGGGAAATGATCCCGTTGAACGGCTGTGCAGGCTGGAAAGCTTCGACGCGACTGTGGATAACTTGCAGGTTATCCAGTTTGAGTTCGAGTTTGACCTGGGTCAGGAAGCGGGTTTTCTTGCCGTTGCTGTCCAGACAGGTCACTTGCGAGTCCGGGTACAGGATCGCCAACGGGATCCCCGGCATACCGCCGCCGCTGCCGACGTCGAGCCAGCGGCCGTTTTCGATGAACGACATCACGCTCAGACTGTCGAGCAAGTGCCGCGAAACCATTTCGTCCGGATCACGCACAGCAGTCAGGTTGTAGGCCTGGTTCCATTTGATCAACAGGGCCAGGTAACCCAGCAGCAATTCGTGCTGGGCTTCAGTGAGATTGACACCGAGCTCGCGGGCTCCTGTGGATAACTCTTCGGCGTGTTGCGAAGTGACCTTAGAACTCAAGCGCTTTGCTCCAACTGACGGCCCGCGCCGCGTTTTTTCAAATGAATCATCAACAGCGAAATCGCTGCCGGGGTCACACCCGGGATCCGCGAAGCCTGGCCCAGCGTCTCCGGACGCGTCGCACCGAGCTTGCCCTGGATCTCCTTGGAGAGACCGGAAATGTTGGTGTAATCGATGTCCACAGGCAGTTTCGTGTCTTCACTGGCGCGCAGACGGGCGATTTCGTCCTGTTGACGGTCGATGTAACCGGCGTATTTGGTCTTGATTTCAACCTGCTCGGCGACCTGTGGATCTTCGGCGCCGTTGCCGGTCACTTCAACCAGACCAGCGTAGTCGATTTCCGGACGACTCAAGAGGTTGAGCAAGTTGTATTCGTGGGTCAGCGGCGTGCCGAATTTTTCGGCAATCGCATCGCCCTGCTGAGTATTTGGACGAACCCAAGTGCTTTTCAGGCGCTGCTCTTCCAGTTCGATGCTTTCGCGTTTCTTGCAGAACGCCGCCCAACGCGTGTCATCGACCAGGCCGAGCTCACGACCTTTTTCGGTCAGACGCAGGTCGGCGTTGTCCTCACGCAGGATCAGGCGGTACTCGGCACGGGAAGTGAACATGCGGTACGGCTCTTGGGTACCGAGGGTGATCAGATCATCGACCAACACGCCGATGTACGCTTCATCGCGACGCGGACACCAGGCATCTTTGCCCTTGGCGCGCAATGCAGCGTTGGCGCCAGCGAGCAAACCTTGGGCGCCAGCTTCTTCGTAACCGGTGGTGCCGTTGATCTGGCCGGCGAAAAACAAACCGCCAATCGCTTTGGTTTCCAGGCTGTACTTCAGGTCACGCGGATCGAAGTAGTCGTACTCGATCGCATAACCCGGACGCACGATGTGCGCATTCTCCATGCCACGGATCGATTGCACGATCTGCAATTGCACGTCGAACGGCAAGCTTGTGGATATCCCGTTCGGGTACAGCTCATGGGTGGTCAGACCTTCCGGTTCGATGAACACCTGATGGCTTTCCTTGTCGGCAAAGCGGTGGATCTTGTCTTCGATCGACGGGCAGTAACGCGGACCGATGCCCTCGATTTCGCCGGCGGCGGAGTACATCGGCGAACGATCGAGGTTCGCGGCAATGATTTCGTGAGTGCGGGCGTTGGTGTGGGTGATCCAGCAACTGACCTGCCGTGGATGCTGCTCTTTGTTACCCATGAACGACATCACCGGGATCGGCGTATCGCCTGGTTGCTCGGTCATCACCGAGAAATCCACAGACTTGCCGTCGATACGCGGCGGCGTACCGGTTTTCAGGCGACCGACACGCAGTGGCAATTCACGCAGGCGGTGAGCCAGTGCGATCGACGGTGGATCGCCGGCGCGACCGCCGGAAAAATTCTGCAAACCGATGTGGATAAGTCCGCCAAGGAACGTACCGGTAGTCAACACCACGGAATCGGCGAAGAACCGCAGGCCCATTTGCGTGACAACACCGCGCACTTGTTCCTGCTCAACGATCAGGTCATCAGCGGCTTGTTGAAATATCCACAGGTTCGGCTGGTTTTCCAGAATTTCGCGAACAGCGGCCTTGTACAGAATCCGGTCGGCTTGTGCACGAGTGGCACGCACGGCCGGGCCTTTGCGGCTGTTCAACACGCGAAACTGGATGCCGCCCAAATCGGTCGCCATGGCCATCGCGCCGCCGAGGGCGTCGATTTCCTTGACCAGATGGCTTTTGCCAATGCCACCGATGGCCGGATTGCAGCTCATGGCACCGAGGGTTTCCACGTTATGCGTCAGCAACAGGGTTTTTGCCCCCATACGTGCTGAGGCCAGTGCTGCCTCGGTACCGGCATGACCGCCGCCGATGACGATCACTTCAAAACGGGAAGGGAAATCCACCACGCACCTCGTGCCTGCTTAAGTAGGTAATTCAGGAATAGTTTGAGATCAGGTTTCTGGACCTGGTCGACAAGTATAGGGACTTCGCCCTTCCTAAAGAACCCTTTGCACAAAATTTAACCAGCTGTGGAGAACTCAAGGTTAAAAGAATAAAAAAGAGAGAAATTTATAAAACCTTTGTTTTTATGTTTATTTTTACTGACCGACATTTCTGTGGATAGATCTCTACAGGCCTTATTATTCAATATGTACAGCGTTTCAAAACCCTGTGACCAGGTGCCAATGAGGCCCTTGGATAACCGGTTTAAGCCTGTGGATGAATGGGGTGGTTATCCACAGGGGCAGTTATATCCAGTTTTGTAGCCCTGTTATCAACTGACCTCATTGGCAGTTATTCACAGGGCTTAATCCACAGAAAATGGCTGAATGGGGATGATGCGGGCACGAAAAATCCGCTCAGGGAGAGGGGATTTGCCCAGCACTGAAGGAAGGTGTGGAGAAAGAGAGGAGCAGACAGGCCGCGAACGGGCCTGTCTGTGTACAGCAGAAGACTATTTACCGATGCAGAAGCTGGAAAAGATCCGGCCGAGCAGGTCATCGGAACTGAATGCTCCGGTGATTTCCCCCAGGGACTGCTGTGCCTGACGCAAATCTTCAGCCAGCAGTTCACCTGCGCCTGCCAATGTCAGCTGCGCGCGCCCGTGTTCCAGCGCGGCACTGGCATGCCGCAGGGCCTCAAGATGCCGACGGCGGGCACTGAAGCTGCTTTCCGAGGTTTGTTCATAGCCCATGCAGGCCTTGAGGTGTTCACGCAGCAATTCCAGACCGTCACCGGCCGATTTGGCGCTAAGGCTGATGGTGACATGGCCATCCTCGCTGACTTCCAGGGCAATCGCTTCCCCGGTGAGGTCAGCCTTGTTGCGGATCAAGGTGACTTTGGCTGGATCCGGTCGGGTTTCGAGGAATTCCGGCCACAGCGCAAACGGATCTGCTGCTTCCGGAGCGGTCGCATCGACGACTAAGAGCACGCGATCCGCTTCAGTAATGGCTTTTAACGCGCGCTCAACGCCGATTTTTTCCACCTGATCGTCGGTATCGCGCAGACCAGCGGTATCCACTACGTGCAACGGCATGCCATCAATGTGGATATGTTCACGCAGGATGTCTCGCGTAGTACCTGCAATCTCAGTCACGATCGCTGCTTCGCGTCCGGCCAGGGCATTCAACAAGCTGGACTTGCCAGCATTCGGACGACCGGCTATCACCACGGTCATACCATCACGCAACAAGGCACCCTGCCCGGCTTCGCGAAGCACTGTGGACAGTTCATCGCGGACCTTGTCGAGCATGCTCAGCACATGGCCATCGGCAAGAAAGTCGATTTCCTCTTCCGGAAAGTCGATGGCGGCTTCGACGTAGATGCGCAGCGCGATCAATTGTTCGGTGAGGTTATGCACACGCAGGGAAAACGCACCTTGCAAGGAACGCAGGGCATTGCGTGCAGCCTGTGCAGAACTGGCTTCGATCAGATCGGCGATCGCCTCGGCCTGGGCCAGGTCGAGCTTGTCGTTGAGGAACGCACGTTCGCTGAATTCGCCCGGCCGCGCCAAGCGGCAGCCCAGTTCCAGACAACGTTTGAGCAGCATGTCCAGAACGATCGGGCCGCCGTGGCCCTGCAGTTCCAGTACGTCTTCGCCGGTGAACGAGTTCGGCCCAGGGAAATACAGGGCCAGGCCTTCGTCCAGCACCTGCTGATCATCACTGAAAAACGGACCGTAATGAGCGTATCGCGGTTTCAGTTCGCGGCCGCTGATGGCTTTGGCCGCAACACTGGCCAACGGCCCGGAAATACGGACGATGCCGACACCACCGCGACCTTGAGCGGTAGCGACGGCGGCGATGGTTTCACGAGGTGCGCTCATAAAACGGTATCCAGACAAAAGTGACAGATAGCAAAACGCCCCACTAGGGGGCGTTTTGAGTGGTGTTATCCACAGAGTAAGTTACGCCTCGGCTTTTTTCGTCGCCGCTTCGATCTTACGCGTGATGTACCACTGTTGGGCAATCGACAGGCAGTTGTTCACAACCCAGTACAGCACCAGACCCGCAGGGAACCACAGGAAGAAGAAGGTGAAGATGATTGGCATCATTTTCATGACCTTCGCCTGCATCGGATCCGGCGGAGTCGGGTTCAGACGCTGCTGGATGAACATGGTTGCGCCCATGATGATCGGCAGGATGAAGAACGGATCCTTGATCGACAGGTCGGTGATCCACAGCATGAATGGCGCCTGGCGCATTTCCACACTTTCCAGCAGAACCCAGTACAGCGAAAGGAAAACGGGCATCTGCACGAGTATCGGCAAGCAACCGCCCAGCGGATTGATCTTCTCTTTCTTGTACAGCTCCATCATGGCCTGCGACATTTTCTGCCGGTCATCGCCATGTTGCTCTTTCAATGCAGCCAGTTTCGGAGCAACGGCACGCATGCGCGCCATGGATTTGTAGCTGGCAGCCGACAACGGGAAGAAGATCCCTTTGATCAGCATGGTCAGGAAGATGATCGACCAGCCCCAGTTACCGACAATCGCGTGGATGTGTTGCAGCAACCAGAAGATCGGTTGAGCGATGAACCACAGAATGCCGTAGTCGACCGTCAGTTCCAGACCTGGGGACAACTCTTTCAGCACCGCCTGGCTTTTCGGGCCGGCGTACAGAATGGCGCTGGTTTCAACTTTTGCACCCGGTGCAGCGGTCAACGAAGGACCGGTGTAACCGATGATGTAGTTGCCTTTGCTGTCTTTACGCGTCTGAACGATGTTGTTTTCGCCTTTCGGCGCAACCCACGCAGTCACGAAGTAGTGTTGCAGCCAGGCTACCCAGCCACCGGTGACGGTTTCCTTGAGCTGACCTTTGTCCATGTCTTTCATGGACACTTTCTTGTACGGCTCGGAACTTGTCCACAGGGCGGCGCCCAGGTAAGTCGCGGTACCGGTAGCAGTGGTCGACGAAGGGTCGGCACTGGCGTCGCGCTTCAGCTGAGCGAACATCGAACCGGACCAGGGCTGAGCGCTCTGGTTATCCACAAGGTAGGTCACGGTCACGTCATACAGGCCGCGTTTCAGGGTGAAACGCTTGATGTAGTTGACGCCGTCCTTGCTGAACTTCAGGTCGACGACCAGTTGGTCCTGACCGTCAGCCAGTTGATAACTTTTCTTCTCCGAGGCGTAAACCGGACGACCGGCCGGGCTAGCGTCCGGACCGTTGGTGCCGATCAGGCCGCTTTGTGCCAGATAAGTACGCTCGCCGCCGTTGTCGAACAGCTGGAACGGAACATCCGGACGGTCCTGACGACGTGGATACAGTGGCAAGGTCAGTTGCGCAACGTCACCGCCCTGTGGATCGATCGCGAGATCGAGCACGTCGGTTTTGACCTGGATCAGATCCTTGCTGGCAGCGACCGGAGTTTCCACAGGTGCGCTGGTATCGCTTGCGGCACGCGGAATATCGTCACTGGCGGAAGCGTTATTGCCAGGAACGGTGTCCGGCAAACCGGATGCAGTCGTACTGGAAGCAACATTCTGAGTCGGCAGGGCAGCCTGGCCATAGTCCTGGTTCCATTTAAGAACCATAACGTAGGACACGATTGCCAGGGCGACGATCAGGATCGTGCGTTTGATATCCATGATTACTCGGCCATCGAAGAAGAACGGGAGGTAGGGATAGGTGGAACCGGGTCATAACCACCGGGATTCCACGGATGACAGCGACCTAAACGACGAAAGGTCAGCCAGCCACCGCGCAGAAGGCCATGATTTTCGATGGCTTCTAACGCGTAGCAGGAACAACTGGGGTAGAAACGACAGTGATCAGCCATCAGGGGACTAATGGCATAGCGATAAAACTGGATCGGAACGAGGGCCAGTTTACGCATCTGGACTGTCTACCCCTACAGTTTCGGCTTTGACTGCTGGAACTGGCTTGTTACGGGCCAGCCGCTTCCAGAGTTTGCCGAAATGCTGAATCAATTCGGGGTTTTCTACATCGCCCAAACCTTTGCGCGCGACGATAACGATGTCCCAGCCGACCAGTGAATCCTGGTGCAGGCGAAACGATTCGCGCATAAGACGTTTGAGACGATTGCGCTCGACGGAGAGCTTTACGCTCTTTTTCCCGATAACCAGCCCGAGACGGGGGTGATCAAGATCGTTGTTGCGCGCAAGGAGCAGGAGATTTTTCCCCGGAACCTTGCCGGTAGGGGAGTCAAAGACTGCCTTGAAATGCCGGGGGGTAAGCAGACGCTTTTCCCGACTGAAGTCCTGACTCACCTCCAGTACCGGATTATCAAACTGCCAGACGCGCACGACCTTTGGCGCGACGACGCGACAGGACTGCGCGGCCGTTCTTGGTAGCCATGCGAGCACGGAAACCGTGGGTACGAGCGCGTTTGATAGTGCTTGGTTGGAAAGTACGTTTCATGTCGTGTTACCTGGTTCGTCCACAACGGGCCGGAATGGCCCCCGTTTTAAGAGACCGGGGATTCTAGAGAAAGCAAGCCTTCAGGTCAATTTCCAACCAGCGTTTCCTTATAAATAGATCTCTGGAGCTTCCTGAACCGAAATCCGGTTTGCCAGATATAAAAATAAAGAAGGGAATTATTTAAAGCTTTTCTGTAAAGCTTGTAAAAGCTAGGGCGGCCATCTTCTGTGGATAACCATATCCAGCCCTTGTACAACGTGATGTACAGAGAATGACAACTACAGTGGAAAACCGTGGTCAGCCTGTGCTGCGCTATCGGATAACCTGTGTGTGGAAACGTCAGTTATCCACAGTCTGGTTATCCACCGAGTTCCACCCCCAGTTGTCCAGTGCCCTCAGAGGCGGTTATCCACAGAGCTTATTCACACACCGTTGGTCGCCTTTTTGCTGGTTAACGCATTGATTAATCATGTTCACCACACAACCTGCATGTGGATAAGTGGACCGCTCGCCGTTACAATGGCCGCTTGTTTTTGCCTCACCGGCTTTCAACTTAGGGGATATCCGTGTCAGTGGAACTTTGGCAGCAGTGCGTGGAGCTTTTGCGCGAGGAGCTGCCTGCCCAACAATTCAACACTTGGATCCGTCCACTACAGGTCGAAGCCGAAGGCGACGAGTTGCGCGTCTACGCACCGAACCGTTTTGTGCTGGACTGGGTCAACGAAAAGTACCTGGGGCGCGTCCTTGAACTGCTGGATGAGCACGGCAACGGCATGGCGCCTGCGCTTTCCTTATTAATAGGCAGTAAACGCAGTTCGGCACCGCGTGCCGCGCCGAATGCGCCGTTGGCTGCTGCGCAAGCGTCCCTGGCTCAAGCCAATGCCGCGCCGGTCAGTGCTCCAGCACCGGCCCCGACGGCTGCACCGACCAAACGCTCGACGCAGAAAACCGAGGAAGTCAGTGAAGAGCCGTCCCGCGACAGCTTTGATCCGATGGCTGGTGCGGCCTCGCAACAGGCCCCGGTTCGCGCCGAACAGCGCAATGTTCAGGTTGAAGGTGCGCTCAAGCACACCAGTTACCTGAACCGCACTTTCACCTTCGAGAACTTCGTTGAAGGCAAGTCCAACCAGCTCGCCCGTGCGGCGGCCTGGCAGGTGGCTGACAATCCCAAGCATGGCTACAACCCGCTGTTCCTTTATGGCGGCGTCGGCCTGGGTAAAACCCACTTGATGCACGCTGTGGGTAACCACCTGTTAAAGAAGAATCCGAATGCCAAGGTCGTGTACCTGCATTCCGAGCGTTTCGTGGCCGACATGGTCAAGGCGCTGCAACTGAACGCGATCAACGAGTTCAAGCGTTTCTACCGTTCGGTGGATGCCCTGCTGATCGACGACATTCAGTTCTTCGCCCGTAAAGAGCGTTCGCAGGAAGAGTTTTTCCACACCTTCAACGCCCTGCTTGAAGGTGGCCAGCAGGTCATTCTCACCAGTGACCGCTACCCGAAAGAAATCGAAGGCCTTGAAGAGCGCCTCAAATCCCGCTTCGGCTGGGGCCTGACGGTTGCCGTCGAGCCGCCGGAACTGGAAACCCGCGTGGCGATCTTGATGAAGAAGGCCGACCAGGCCAAAGTCGACTTGCCGCATGACGCCGCGTTCTTCATTGCCCAACGCATTCGCTCCAACGTCCGTGAGCTGGAAGGCGCGCTGAAACGCGTGATCGCCCACTCGCACTTCATGGGCCGCGACATCACCATCGAGTTGATTCGCGAATCCCTGAAAGACCTGTTGGCGTTGCAGGACAAACTGGTCTCTGTGGATAACATTCAGCGCACCGTCGCCGAGTACTACAAGATCAAGATCTCGGATCTGCTGTCCAAGCGCCGTTCGCGCTCGGTCGCACGTCCACGTCAGGTAGCCATGGCGTTGTCCAAGGAACTGACCAACCACAGCCTGCCGGAAATCGGCGATGTGTTTGGCGGTCGCGACCACACGACGGTGTTGCACGCCTGCCGCAAGATCAACGAACTTAAGGAATCCGACGCGGACATCCGCGAGGACTACAAGAACCTGCTGCGTACACTGACCACTTGATGAACACCAGCGCAGCTTATTAAGGCAAGGGACTAGACCATGCATTTCACCATTCAACGCGAAGCCCTGTTGAAACCCCTGCAACTGGTCGCAGGCGTCGTTGAGCGCCGACAGACCTTGCCGGTACTCTCCAACGTGCTGTTGGTCGTCGATGGCCAGCAACTGTCGCTGACCGGTACCGACCTGGAAGTCGAGCTGGTCGGTCGCGTGCAACTCGAAGAGCCGGCCGAAACAGGTTCCATCACCGTGCCTGCGCGCAAGCTGATGGACATCTGCAAGAGCCTGCCCAACGATGCGCTGATCGACATCAAGGTCGACGAGCAGAAACTGGTCGTGAAGGCGGGCCGTAGCCGCTTCACCCTGTCGACCCTGCCGGCCAACGATTTCCCGACGGTGGAAGAAGGCCCGGGGTCGCTGACCTGTAGCCTGGAGCAAAGCAAACTGCGTCGTCTGATCGAACGCACCAGCTTCGCCATGGCCCAGCAGGACGTGCGTTATTACCTCAACGGTATGCTGCTGGAAGTGTCTGAAGGCATCATCCGCGCTGTGGCCACCGACGGTCACCGTCTGGCCATGTGCTCGATGAAAGCCGATATCGGTCAGCCGGATCGCCATCAGGTGATCGTGCCGCGTAAAGGTATTCTCGAACTGGCGCGTCTGCTCACCGAGCCGGACGGCAACGTCAGCATCGTCCTCGGTCAGCACCACATTCGCGCCACCACCGGTGAATTCACCTTCACCTCGAAACTGGTCGACGGCAAATTCCCGGACTACGAGCGCGTTCTGCCAAAAGGTGGTGACAAGCTGGTACTGGGCGATCGTCAGGCACTGCGTGAAGCCTTCAGCCGTACCGCGATTCTGTCCAACGAAAAATACCGTGGTATCCGTCTGCAACTGGCCAGCGGCCAGTTGAAGATCCAGGCCAACAACCCGGAACAGGAAGAAGCGGAAGAAGAAGTGGGCGTTGAATACAACGGCGGCTCGCTGGAAATCGGCTTCAACGTTAGCTACTTGCTCGACGTGCTGGGCGTGATGACCACCGAGCAGGTTCGCCTGATCCTGTCCGACTCCAACAGCAGTGCGCTGGTGCAAGAGTCCGACAATGACGACTCGGCTTACGTTGTCATGCCGATGCGTCTGTAATCAGCTGACCCTGGATGTCCTTAAGTCGTGTTTCGGTCACCGCGGTGCGCAATCTGCACCCGGTGACCTTCTCCCCTTCCCCCCGCATCAACATCCTTTACGGCGCCAACGGCAGCGGCAAAACCAGTGTTCTGGAAGCCATTCATCTGCTGGGGCTTGCCCGTTCGTTTCGTAGCACGCGGCTGTTGCCGGTCATCCAGTATGAGCAACTCGCCTGCACCGTGTTCGGTCAGGTCGAATTGGCCGAGGGTGGCCATAGCGCATTGGGGATATCCCGCGATCGTCAGGGCGAGTTCCAGATCCGCATCGACGGTCAGAACGCCCGCAGTGCTGCGCAACTGGCGGAGATCCTGCCACTGCAGTTGATCAACCCTGACAGCTTCCGCCTGCTCGAAGGTGCGCCGAAGATTCGCCGGCAGTTCCTCGACTGGGGCGTGTTCCACGTCGAGCCACGGTTCATGGCGACCTGGCAGCGTTTGCAGAAGGCCTTGCGCCAGAGAAACTCCTGGCTGCGGCATGGTACACTTGACGCCGTTTCGCAAGCGGTTTGGGACAGGGAACTGTGCCAGGCCAGCGCTGAAATCGATGAATACCGCCGCGCTTACATCAAAGCCTTGAAACCAGTCTTTGAACAAACCTTGAGCGAACTGGTTGAGCTCGAAGGTTTGACGCTCAGCTATTACCGAGGCTGGGACAAAGACCGGGAATTGAGCGCCGTACTGGCTGGCTCCGTGCAACGGGATCAGCAAATGGGTCATACCCAGGCCGGACCGCAACGGGCTGATTTGCGTCTTAGATTGGGCGCACACAACGCCGCGGACATCTTGTCCCGGGGTCAGCAGAAGTTGGTGGTCTGTGCACTGCGGATTGCCCAAGGGCACCTGGTCAGCCAGGCCCGTCGCGGTCAGTGTATTTATCTGGTGGATGACTTGCCGTCCGAGCTGGACGAGAACCACCGTCGCGCGTTGTGCCGCTTGCTGGAAGACTTACGCTGCCAGGTGTTCATCACCTGTGTAGATCACGAATTATTGAGGGAAGGCTGGCAGACGGAAACGCCAGTCGCTCTGTTCCACGTGGAACAGGGCCGTATCACCCAGACCCACGACCATCGGGAGTGAAGGCATTGAGCGAAGAAAATACGTACGACTCAACGAGCATTAAAGTGCTGAAAGGCCTGGATGCCGTACGCAAACGTCCCGGTATGTACATTGGTGACACCGACGATGGCAGCGGTCTGCACCACATGGTGTTCGAGGTGGTCGACAACTCGATCGACGAAGCCCTCGCCGGCCACTGCGACGACATCAGCATCATCATCCACCCGGATGAGTCCATCACCGTTAAAGACAACGGCCGTGGCATCCCGGTAGACGTGCACAAAGAGGAAGGCGTTTCCGCCGCCGAGGTCATCATGACCGTCCTCCACGCTGGCGGTAAGTTCGACGACAACTCCTACAAAGTATCCGGCGGTCTGCACGGTGTAGGTGTGTCGGTAGTGAACGCCCTGTCCGAAGAGCTGGTACTGACTGTTCGTCGCAGCGGCAAGATCTGGGAACAGACCTACGTCCACGGCGTACCTCAGGCTCCGATGGCCATTGTTGGCGACAGCGAAACCACCGGTACCCAGATCCACTTCAAGGCTTCCAGCGAAACCTTCAAGAACATTCACTTCAGCTGGGACATCCTGGCCAAGCGTATTCGTGAACTGTCCTTCCTCAACTCCGGTGTCGGCATCGTCCTCAAGGACGAGCGCAGCGGCAAGGAAGAGCTGTTCAAGTACGAAGGCGGCTTGCGTGCGTTCGTTGAATACCTGAACACCAACAAGACTGCGGTCAACCAGGTGTTCCACTTCAACATCCAGCGTGAAGACGGCATCGGCGTGGAAATCGCCCTGCAGTGGAACGACAGCTTCAACGAGAACCTGTTGTGCTTCACCAACAACATTCCGCAGCGCGACGGCGGCACCCACCTGGTGGGCTTCCGTTCGGCCCTGACGCGTAACCTGAACAACTACATCGAGCAGGAAGGTCTGGCGAAGAAGCACAAAGTCGCGACCACCGGTGACGACGCACGTGAAGGCCTGACCGCGATCATCTCGGTGAAAGTGCCGGATCCGAAGTTCAGCTCGCAGACCAAAGACAAGCTGGTGTCTTCCGAAGTGAAGACCGCGGTCGAGCAGGAGATGGGCAAGTACTTCTCCGACTTCCTGCTGGAAAACCCGAACGAAGCCAAGCTGGTCGTCGGCAAGATGATCGACGCGGCCCGTGCTCGTGAAGCGGCGCGTAAAGCCCGTGAGATGACCCGCCGCAAAGGCGCGCTGGACATCGCCGGCCTGCCGGGCAAGCTCGCTGACTGCCAGGAAAAAGACCCGGCACTGTCCGAACTGTACCTCGTGGAAGGTGACTCCGCGGGCGGCTCTGCCAAGCAGGGACGTAACCGCAAGACCCAGGCGATCCTGCCGTTGAAGGGCAAGATCCTCAACGTCGAGAAGGCTCGTTTCGACAAGATGATCTCGTCCCAGGAAGTGGGTACGCTGATCACCGCGCTGGGCTGCGGCATCGGTCGCGATGAGTACAACATCGACAAGCTGCGTTATCACAACATCATCATCATGACCGATGCTGACGTCGACGGTTCGCACATCCGTACCTTGCTGCTGACCTTCTTCTTCCGTCAGTTGCCGGAGCTGATCGAGCGCGGCTACATCTACATCGCCCAGCCGCCGCTGTACAAGGTCAAGAAAGGCAAGCAAGAGCAATACATCAAAGACGACGACGCCATGGAAGAGTACATGACTCAGTCGGCCCTGGAAGATGCGAGCCTGCACCTGAACGAAGAGGCCCCGGGCATTTCCGGTGAAGCCCTGGAGCGCCTGGTAAACGACTTCCGCATGGTAATGAAGACCCTCAAGCGTCTGTCGCGCCTGTACCCACAGGAACTGACCGAGCACTTCATTTACCTGCCGGCCGTCAGCCTGGAAATGCTCGGCGACCACGCCAAGATGCAGGACTGGCTGGCCCAGTACGAAGTCCGTCTGCGCACCGTCGAGAAGTCGGGCCTGGTCTACAAGGCCAGCCTGCGTGAAGACCGTGAACGTGGCGTGTGGCTGCCAGAGGTTGAACTGATCTCCCACGGCCTGTCGAACTACGTCACCTTCAACCGCGACTTCTTCGGCAGTAACGACTACAAGACTGTCGTCACCCTCGGCGCTCAACTGAGCACCCTGCTCGACGAAGGCGCCTACATCCAGCGTGGCGAGCGCAAGAAAGCGGTCACCGAGTTCAAGGAAGCTTTGGACTGGCTGATGGCTGAAAGCACCAAGCGTCACACTATTCAGCGATACAAAGGTCTGGGCGAAATGAACCCGGATCAGCTGTGGGAAACCACCATGGACCCAAGCGTGCGCCGCATGCTGAAGGTCACCATCGAAGACGCCATTGGCGCGGATCAGATTTTCAACACCCTGATGGGTGATGCGGTCGAACCTCGCCGTGACTTCATTGAGAGCAATGCGCTGGCGGTATCCAACCTGGACTTCTAGGTTGCTGTAGGTTCACACAATAGTTGATCATTTTCACAAATACATGATCGACGGACTCAAATGCAAAAAGGCCAATTCATTGAATTGGCCTTTTTTATTTCCTCGAAAATTCGATTTCTATCCTGCTCTCCCGGTCACTGGTTACTAACTTATGGGGGCGGAAGCGGACGACTGCCTAGATATAGGCGTGTTCGGAGTTGATTGAATGTAGCGAGATGAGCGCGTCTGAGTGAGTGATACCGCAAGTATCGAAATGAACGCTCAACGCGTATCAATAACGGATCAATTCGTCAAGGAGATATTGAAGATTTTCGTGGAGAAAGACGAATGGTAGGAGTAAAATCTGGCACGCCCTTACGCCGTAAGAGCGTCCCAAAAAAATCAGCCGGTTACGTTAACTTGTTGAAGCAAGTTCCTAACGGCCATCGGTAACAGCAAATGCTTTGAGGACCTATCTGGACAATAGGTTTAAGGCATAACTGCTTTCTTCGACGATCTCATGAGGAGGCATCGAAAAATGTAGATACTGCAGAATTAGAGGCTCTGACAGCGCCTACAACCAGGTACATCTTGCGTAACGAACCCGCGCAATTTCTGCCTTTTTTTGGCGCTTGTCAATCCTCTCCCAAAAAATCGACTTCAGCGAGGGCCCTCGACGGGGAAGTGTTGCCTGTCGAAAGCCCCTCCTGGAGCCCGCTCTGCGTCTGAGTTATCCGGTGCAGCGCAGGTGCTTGTCTCAAAGATTTGTGGAGGTGTTCAATGTCAGTGCGTAAGGTTCATTACCAGGAGTTCGAATCATATAAGGATCTCTTTTCCTTCCGTGAAGAATGGAGGCCCTGTTCAGTGTGAATCACAACTGGAAAGCGGTTTTGTCAGGCTTCTGGAGCTTTCTCCCATCGTCCGCAGTTATCTCGTACAGCCAAGCCTCGAGTTAGTTTCTATCAGTGGCTCAACCAAAAAATACTATCCCGACGTACGTGTGTACCTTATGGATGGTCGGGAATGGTGGTTCGAAGTCAAGTACCAAAAGAGCTTGTTGATATCCAGCGTCAAGCTAAAAATGGAAGCAGTTAAGCAGCACTTTTTTACTACCGACCGCAATTTTTCAATCGTTACCGACCTGCTTATTCACAGTCAGCCTTTGTCGAAAAACTTACAAAAACTTATGTACCACCGTCGTGGGCCTATGCTCACGGCTTTGCGTATGAAAGAAATCCACCAGCGGCTTCAAATGCAGAAGCCTGAAACTTTGAGTGAGCTTATTGCTATTTTTGGCAAGGCGGACGCTTGGCTTTTTTTGGGGTTAGGAATTGTAGGTGTAGATCTCGAAATACCTATTTCCGATGTATCGAAAATCTTCATTAACGGTGGGCACCGCCATGCAGATATTTTCGCTTAGGGCAAAATTAGTTGTCTTAGTACGCGGCGTTAAAATGAAGCTCGAACGAAGATTGGTAGATCGTCGCTTGCTATTTTTCGATGAGCTGGGTGAACCTACTAAATTAACTGAGGCTGAGTTTTATAGTGGGTACGAAAAGCGGGAAATTGAAGTTTGCCCAGACCAACCTTTTATTGGAGAAATCCCGCACGTTCGAAACGCACCCCCTGATCTATCTTGCTTTCCGGCCCGTCATAGCCAAGAGGCATTGCGTCGCAGGGCATATCTTGAGGGCGTGAGAGAGGAAGGGAAATCGAAACTTCCGAGTGAAGAAATCATGCTGGATAAATTGAAAGAAATAACAAGAAGAATCGGAGACTCATGTGTTCCGTCGATAAGTACTATTAGACGGTGGGCTTCGAAATATATGGGAAAAGACGTCTTAAAGTTGCTACCAAAGCACTCTAAGAAAGGACGTGCAGCATCGATTACTGGCGAGCTGAAAGATATCCTTGATGAGGTCATCGATGAGTTGTATCTGAATGAGACGGCTGTCAGTGTTTCGAAAGTTATTGGTGAGTTAGATCTAAGGATCAAGGAGTCAAATCTTGGTCGATTGCCTTCTAACCAACTGGCGATGCCAAGTGGAATGACTATCCGCAGGTATATTGCCAACCTTGATCCCTACTTGGTAGACGAGGCTCAGTTAGGTAAGCATGCGGCGAAAAAAAGCACCGAGCGGCTACCGGAGTACTCCGGGTCAATCATATTCTGGAGCGTTGGGAAATCGACCATACCCTGCTTGACTTGTTGCTTGTAGACGAAGAGACCGGCTTGGTAATTGGGCGTCCTTATATGACGGTTGTAGTAGATAAGTTTTCTCGCATGGTCATGGGGTACCTACTTCATCTCGCTGCGCCAAATACCGAATCTGTTCTTCGGGTCATTGAGCGTGCAATTCGCCCCAAAGCAGATCTTTTACGGCGTTTTCCTAACGTGAAGAACGAATGGCGGGCTCATGGCATGCCCACTCGAATCGCACCGGACAACGCTGCGGAGTTTCACGCGGGTGACCTAGTCATTGGCTTTAACGATTTGGGGATCGAGATTCTGTACCCCGCTTCCAGAGCTCCTGAGGAAAAAGGAACAGTTGAAAGGTTTTTCAGCACCCAAAATTTGGGATTGATTCACAACCTCCCAGGCACGACGTTCTCCAATGTGCAACAACGTGGAGATTACGATTCAGAACAGCACGCTTGTTTCACTCTTGTGCAGCTGGAGGCTGCCGTCGTGAAGTGGATTGTGGATGGTTACCACCAGACTCCACATCGTGGACTTAACAAAAAGACACCTGCTCAGGTCTGGCTCAATGATGAGCAGCAGCATTTGATCCGATTGCCGGTAGACCTGGATGCACTGGAGTGCATTCTCGCTCGACGCTGCGCCGTTAAGGTTCATCACTATGGAATCGAGGTAGACACCATCGGCTATCACTCCAGTGAACTTGCTCAGTTGCGAATGCGCTTGAAGCCGGGTGAAAAGGTCAGTGTTCGCTATCGAGACGAAGCTGGCCATGTCTGGGTACATGATCGTTTCAGAAGCGTCTTCCTGCAGGTGCCAGTCAAGGATAAGCGAATGATTGGTAAGAGCCGAGAGCTGTGGAAAGCTGCGCAAAAAGCGCTGAGGGAGGCCGGCAGGGAAACGCCTAGTTTTGACGAACTGCATCGGACTTATCGTGAAATTCGGGAAGAAATTGATGAAGCTAAAACTTCTCAGAAGTTGCGCCGCCGCCGTGAGGCCGCGCGTGCCAAGCTGGACAGGGAAGGACGCAAGGTTGACACGAATAGCTCTCCGGTAGTGGTTGCCGAGGTGGACTGGGTTGACAGCCAAGCCTTGCCAACTGTCGCGCCCCTCAAGGTTTCTTACCGTCCACCCTCTGTAGGAGGCAGACCATGAAAACTGCGGAAGAAGGCACCCTACCCTTTTCCTTGCGTCATTTCTTCATTGATACCCCACAGGCCATGCGAGCTTTGACGCGCCTGGCCGAGGTACATGGTGATACCAAGCGCACGGGGGCGAGTAAGGGATTAGTTATTCAAGGTCCGAGCGGCGTGGGTAAGAGCACGATGATCAGGGAGTATGTTCAGCAACTGAAAGCTGCAGATCATGTATCTACGCAGAAACGAACCGTACTGGTTGTTGAAATCCCCTCATCGCCAACCAAAAAGAACTTGGCCACTGCGATGCTTAGAGCATTGAACGATCCCTACGCAGATTCCCGTGGTCATTCTGCAGAGGTCAAATTCGAGCGAATCATCCTACTCATGAACAGGCTTGGTGTTGAGGTAGTGGTGCTCGACGAGGCCCAACACCTGGTTGATTACCGCCGCAATGATGCGCACGAGGCTGCGGACTGGATCAAAAGCATGATGAACGAGACCAGCATCACATTTGTACTGGTGGGGTTGAAGCGCACGGAGGGGCTCTTGTGGGCGAACGAGCAACTGCGTCGTAGGTTCTCCGCAATAGTTGACTACAACCGGTTCTACTACGGCGATAGAGCTTCGACACACTTTACATCGTTGCTTGAATCGATCGCTGGATTGTTGCCGGTTAGGACAATCAGCTTCTCGCAAACTCAGCTCATACAGCGTTTCCATCTTGCTTCGTATGGGTTGATCGACTACCTGATCAAGATCCTGGATAGGGCTGTATGGCTCGTTGAGCATCGAGATCTTGAGGGTATCAATCTCGAAGTGCTCTCTGAAGCTTTCAGGGATGAGGTCTGGAGCCAAGCCACCACCGAGCGCAATCCGTTTAGTGAAAGCTTCAATTTCAAGCCACTGATTGGTAATCGTGAACCTTTTGAGAACTTCGACTTGATCGCGTCCTGATCGAGAAGGCCGGAGCTACAACTCCGGTCCTATCACTTCAACTCCACATTCTCGGTAGTTCATTGCTCACGGTACAAAAATGTTCGGTCTTTTAATCAACGTTCATCCTCATCGAGATGAGAGCTTGCTAGGATATTTGCAGCGATTGGCAGGAGCCAATGGCTTAGTGGGAAACGAACTGATCAAGGCTTTTCAGGAAGCCAGTGATGATGACGTAGCCAACTGGTTTCGCACTATGACGCTGCCGGTGAGCTGGCCGGCAGTATCCCTCTTGCTTAGACGACCGACGACACAGGCGCTTAAGACTTGGTCGCTACATCGCAAGCGTTTTTGCTCATGTTGTTTGGCTGAACACTCTTATTGGAGAGTGTAGTGGTCTAATGAAATCGGACACCCATTTAGGCGAGAATGCTCGCCAGATCGAGGTGTCAGATGACCAAACAACGCCGCTCCTTTACTCCTGAATTCAAGCGCGAGGCTGCCGACCTTGTGCTCAAACAAAACTACAGCTACATCGAAGCCAGCCGTTCACTCGGCATTGGTGAATCGGCATTGCGCCGCTGGGTTGACCAGATTCAGAAAGAACATAAAGGCGTTACCCCGCAGAGCAAGGCACTGACTCCGGAACAGCAAAAAATTCAGGAGCTGGAAGCCCGGATTGCTCGGCTTGAGCGAGAGAAATCAATACTAAAAAAGGCTACTGCGCTCTTGATGTCGGAAGATCACGAGCGTTCGCGCTGATTGACCAGTTGAGCGCCCATGAGCCGGTTGATTGGCTGTGCAAGGTGTTTGACGTCACTCGCTCGTGTTACTACGCCCAGCGCCTGCGGCGCCGCACGCCGGATGTTGAACGGCTTCGATTGCGTAGTCGCGTCAGTGAGCTGTTCTCGCAAAGTCGCAGCTCTGCGGGCAGTCGCAGCATCCTGTCGCTGATGCGTGAAGACGGTGAGCAACTCGGTCGATTCAAAGTGCGTAGCTTGATGCGCGAGCTTGATTTAGTCAGCAAACAACCCGGCTCCCATGCCTACAAGCGAGCAACAGTAGAAAGACTGGATATCCCGAACACATTGAACCGCGAGTTCGACGTGCCAGCGCCCAATCAAGTCTGGTGCGGCGATATCACCTACATTTGGGCGCAAGGAAAGTGGCATTACCTGGCTGTCGTCCTGGATCTTTGTACGCGTCGGATCGTGGGCTGGGCGCTGTCGGAAAAGCCAGACGCTGAGCTGGTGATCAAAGCGCTGGATATGGCTTACGAGCAGCGTGGCAGGCCTTCGGATCTGCTATTCCACTCGGACCAGGGATCGCAATATGCAAGCCGACTCTTTCGCCAGCGGTTGTGGCGATACCGCATGCGCCAGAGCATGAGTCGACGAGGAAACTGCTGGGATAACGCACCGATGGAGCGCGTATTTCGCAGCTTGAAAACAGAATGGATACCGACCGTGGGCTATCGAACTGCGCAGGAAGCACAGCGCGATATCAGCCATTTTTTGATGCATCGCTACAACTGGATTCGGCCTCACCAATTCAACGATGGGTTGGCGCCAGCGCGGGCCGAGGAAAAACTTAACGTCGTGTCCGGGATTAGTTGACCACTACACCCAGTTGCCGAGATGTGCTGATCAAGTAAATTCTTCGCAAACCATCACCTTTGCTATTTTCTATAGGTTTGGAGGTGGGTCAGTCTCGAGTCAGCGCCTAGGTCAATCGACGTTGGCGTCAGCAGGTTGAGGAGCCTGGAGCGGTTCTGGACCATAGATTCTGAACTGATTGTTGATGTTGTCCTGAAGCCGGAGGTACCTATATAAAAGAAGGATTTATCTACTTGGGCTTCGTAGGAGCACAAGTCTGAAAAAATAGGCCGGGTCTCTTAGGTATCAGCGACCCTATCCTGTCACCTTAGGTTTCGGGGGACCAAGCTCGAAAGCTTGGCAGCACGGCACTCACCTTCAAGGGATTAGTGGCATGCGCGCTCCACCCTCGAGTTTACGTTTCTTCCCTTTTATATCAACAAACAGGTTGGACGAACGACGGAGGTTGTAGTGACTACCTTTCTACTCGGATGCATCTATTCTGTTAGACGGGTAGGCTTTTCTCATTTATTTCGTGAATCCCAACCGGCGGATTCACAAAAAAGATGATTTTCTACCAGCGTTTGCTGGGCCTCCCGAATCGTCTATTTTGTGAACCTACAGTTGCCGACTCCGCACAGGAAAGGCCCGCGCAAGCGGGCTTTTTTTTGCGTTCAGTTTCGTCTTGAGGCGCGATACGATGCGGCTCTTTCGTCGCAGACTGGCGGCGGTCGGATTGTAAAAAAACGACTAAAAAACGAGCAATCAATTGACTCATCTATGCGTAACGAAGGATTCCGTCACACGTCTATCGGTCAATGTGCTGCCCTTGCTGTTGGGGATTCTGGCCTTTTTTATCGTCATCGGTCCAAGGGCGCTAAACCCGCAAAACATTGCGTGGCTGGGCAGCGGTGATCCGGCAACACACTATCTTGGCTGGGTGTTTTTCAGGCATTCGCCCTGGTCGTTGCCGCTGGGGGTCAATCCTTCGTATGGATTGGAACTGAGCAGCGCAATCATCTACTCGGATTCGAACCCGCTGCTGGCGTTGATCTTCAAACCCTTTGCCGCGTGGCTGCCCGAGCCTTTCCAGTACTTTGGTCTGTGGCTGCTGCTGTGTTTTGTGTTGCAGGGCTGGTTCGCCTGGAAGCTGATGGGCCTGGCCACTGCCAACGTTGCGCTGCGTTTGTTGGGGGCGGCACTGTTTCTGTTCAACCCGGCACTGATATCGCGGATGGGCGAGCATTTATCCCTTGCCGGGCATTTCCTGATCCTCGCCGCTTTGTATCTGGCCCTGCGTCCTCACGCCGAACGGCGGCGTCTGGCCTGGGGCGTGTTGTTGGCGGTCGCGGCCTTGATACACGCTTATCTGTTGGCAATGGTGGGCTTGATCTGGCTGGCCGACCTGGCGGCCCGATCATTGAGGCGGCAGATGCTGCTGAAAAAGTCGATCGTCGAACTGGTTGGCCTGCTGTTGCTGACCGGGGTGTGTTGCTGGCAAGCAGGCTATTTCACCGTCGAAGGTGAGGGACTGACGTCATTCGGATTCGGATTGTTTCGCGCCAACGTGCTGACGTTTTTCGACCCCGCTGGATGGTCTTGCGTCTTGGGCGATATACCCGGCGTACCCGGGGATTCGGCTGGCATGGCGTTCCCGGGGCTGGGGGTGATGTTCCTGTTCGTTTGCACGTTGTGGTTCATTTGCTCAGGCGAAGGCCAGATCGTTGCAACAATACGCAAACGCTGGGTATTGCTGCTGGCACTGTTTGGACTGATGCTTTTTGCGTTCTCCAACAGGATCGGCGTCGGACCGGTCGAGTTCGTCTACTGGTTGCCTGACCCCGTCATTTCCATGGCCGGCATTTTCCGCGCTTCGGGGCGCATGATCTGGCCTGTCATGTACGCGGCGATCTTTGCGGTGGTGTTCCAGGTCGCGCGTAACGCGTCGCCACGGACTGCGCTGTTGCTGCTGGTGACGGCGATGCTGGTACAGGTCTTCGACACCCGCGCCGGTTGGGCAGGCATACGCCGGCAGCAGATGGTCACACCGGCTGCGACCTGGAATTCCCCGATGGTCAATCCGTTCTGGCACAGCGCGGCAGCGCACTATCAGAAGGTCCGCTACGTAATTCCGCAGAACCTGACGACTCATTGGATGATCCTCTCCGATTACGCGGGCAAGAATCATCTCGCCACCGATGCGGTGTACCTGGGCCGGGTGAGCGCGCAAGCGCAGGAGGATCTGCAGCATGCGGCGGCCAGGGCCATCGAGTCTGGCCGTTATGAGCGCAACACCCTCTACGTGCTTGAGCAGCGATCAGCGCTGCAAGCGGCGCTCAACGTCGATGGCGACAGCGATGGGCTGGCCATGATTGACGGCTTTTATGTGCTGGCTCCGGGCTGGAAGCGCTGCGCTGACTGCCTGCCACGCATGGACGGTGCACCCCGGGATCTGATCCCTTCATTCGGCGCCGGTGAAAAACTGCAGTTTGTGGCGGGGAGCCACGCGGTAGATGCACTCGGCAAGGGCTGGTGGTTTGCCGATGCGCAGGGCACGGGGTCGGTAGGGCCGGATGCCGAGATCATCCTGCGGCCCAAGGCTGGCGTGAGTTCACTGACACTTGAAACCAACGCGTTCCTGTCTGAGAAAACTCCGCGCCAAACGGTGGAGATCAGCATCAATAACGTGCCGGTAATCTCTGCCAGCCTGAGCAATGCCACCGGCAATACAATCAACATCAACCTGCCCGCCGAGGTGCAGGCCCTGGTCGCGCAACAAGGCCTGCTGCGTATCCAGCTGCATTTCCCGCTGGCAATCAGTCCGCATGATCTGGGCTGGGGAGAAGACATCCGCAAACTGGCGATCAGCTTGCTGGCATTGACCTTTCATTGATCAGTGATGTCAGCCAGGGCCAACGCAATGCCGTTGGCCTGCCCTCTTCACCCGCTCGTTGCCGCGACACTTTCCAACCGATACCCATATCCGTAAATCGTCAACAGCTGCCAACCGCGATCCGCCGTCAGCCCCAGTTTGTTGCGCAGGCGGTAGATGTGCGTGTCCAGGGGGCGCGACGAGAGCACCTCTTCATGGGGCCAGAACCGTTCGTATAAGTACTCGCGTGACAACGGCCGCCCCAGATTGCTGAACAGACAGCGAGCGAGGCGGTATTCGCGTTCGGTCATGACGATGGGTTTATGGTCGCGGGTGACGGTCAGTTCGGCGTCGTCGAAGGTCAGGTCGTTGAAACTCAACATTTCGGCGGCGGCACTGCGTTGCTGGCTGTGCCGGCGCAGCACGGCGGCGACTCGGGCTTTCAGCTCGTTGGGGCGGAACGGTTTGCTGACGTAATCGTCGGCACCGGCGTTCAGGGCCTGGACGATATCGCTTTCGCCGTCGCGGCTGGTCAGCATGATCGCGGCGGGCGGCGACTCCATGTGTTCGCGGGTCCAGCGCAACAGCGCCAGGCCGGTCAGGTCAGGCAGTTGCCAGTCGAGGATCAGCAGGTCGAAGGTGTCCCGGCGCAACTGGCGCAACAGATCCTCTCCCCGTTCAAAGCTGTGCAGTGACCATGGCTGGTCTCCCGCAGCCGCCATTTGCTGCAGGGTTTGCTCGACCCGGCGCAGTTCGGCGGGTTCATCGTCCAGTATCGCAACGCGCATACGCGTGGGTTCCTTGTTGCTTGGGCAGTGGCCGGCAACCTTAACGGCCTGGCCTGTGCAGTGAAAGTAAGCGGTCCGCCGTCGGTCGACGTCCGCTATTATTCTTCGGATCTATGTCCTCAGACCTGTGGCCCATGAAACCATTCACTGCCCCCTGCCCGTTTTGCCATGAATAGCCCGCGTCGGCGTGAAAGCCGCGAGCCGAGTCAGGTCCAGCGCCTGTTTCGGCGACTGGTGCGTGAGTGGTTGTGGATAAGTCTAGTGCTGTTAACGCTGACTGCGCTGTTGTCGTATCGCGCCCAGATCAATCTGCACGACACGGTACCGGGCTGGAGTGCGTTGCTCTCGGTTGGGCTGGTGGCCTGCGTCCTCGGTTTGCTGCCGTGGCACCCGCGCTGGGCGATCTGGGTGACGCTGGGCGGGGTGGCTTGCGTGTTGCTGACTAGCGCCGGGCTGGCGGAAGCCCGGCACTGGTGGTCACCGACGCCGGCGGCGCTCGGCATGTTGTTCGGCTATCTGATCTGGAACTGGCGACGCCTGAGCGTGGTGCTGACGTACTTTGGCTGGGAACTGGCGCGACTGGACCGCGAGCCGAAAGTGTTCCCGGAACGGCGCCGTGCGCAATTCACCAGTGCAGACCAGTTGCAGGGGCAGATCATGGCGCTGGAACAAGCCATGAGCCGCACGCGCGATACCCGGCGCTTCATCGCCGACGGTTTGGAATACCTGCCGGTGGCGACGCTGATCAGCGATCCCAGGGGGCAGATCCTGCTGGGCAACCGCAAGGCCCGCGTATTGTTCGATCACCCGCTGGTCGGCGACGATGTTCTCGAGCAACTCGCCCGTCTCGGCTACCCGGAATTATCCACAGAACCGCACCCGCCGTTATCAGCCCTGCCCCTATTGGAATTTCATGACCACAAGGAGCGCAGTTTGCGACTTGAGCGTGCAGCTTTACTGCCGGTGGACGGTGATACGCCCATTGGCTGGCTGCTGAGCCTCACCGACTTGAGCGCCGAACGCGCCGCTGAAGAGCAACGCGGTGTATTGCTGCGTTTTCTCTCCCACGACCTGCGTGCTCCGCATTCGGCGATCCTTGCCCTGCTCGATGTACATCGCCATCAGGCTGGGGCGCACGCCCCACTGTTCGAGCAGATCGAGCGTCAGGTGCACAGGGCACTGGATCTGACCGATGGCTTCGTATTGCTGGCGCGGGCGGAATCCGAGGCCTACCAGTTCCAGCCGAGTCTGTTTGCGATGCTGATACTGGACGTGCTGGATCAGGCCCTGCCCATCGCCCAACAGAAAAACATCAAACTGCTGCACGTCATGGATGAGCCATCCCAGGAACGACTGGTCCTGGCCGATCAGGGATTGCTGACCCGTGCCTTGTTCAATCTGCTGGAAAACGCGATCAAGTACAGTCCGGCGGGCACCACGATTCAATTGAGCGTCAGTGGTCATGGCGATTGGCTACGTTGTGAGTTGCACGATCAGGGCAAAGGCATCGCTGCCGAAGAACTGCCGGATCTGTTCACTCAGTACCGACGCTTTTCATCGGCGCAGGGGATCGATGGCGTCGGCCTGGGACTGTCGATGGTCAAGGCGGTGGTCGATCATCATGGCGGCACAATCGCATGTCACAGCGTGGTCGATCAGGGTACGACCTTCCGGCTCCAGCTACCGCTGATTGCAGAGTGAACAGGCACAAAAAAACCGGCTATATCAGCCGGTTTTTTTACTTCCGAAAAAAACTTATGCACGTTTTACGGCGTTTTATGAACTTGAGAAATATATAAGTAAATCAATAATTTACTTTTAATATTCAGACGTTTTCAACAAAACCGTGCACAGGTTATCCACAAAATCTCAGACAGCCATCTGATCATTTGCCGCCGGAGCCTGCGGGGCTGGTGGCAAGGAACCCATCTCCCGCTGAGTCTTCTCGTTCCACGCTTGCACGCGATCGTTCAGATCAGCGATGGCGCGCGGGCCAGTGCCTTCGGCGTACATCGGTTCACCGATGACCACGGTGATCACGCCGGACTTTTTACCCCAGCCGATTTTCGGCCAGAACTTGCCGGCATTGTGTGCAATCGGCAGTACCGGAAGCGCTGCATTTACGGCCAACGCGCTACCACTGCGGGAGAACTTGCCAACAGTACCGTAAGGAACACGCGTGCCTTCCGGGAAGATCAGCACCCAAACATTGTCCTTGAGCAGTTCGTCACCCTTCGCCGCGACTTGTTTCAGAGCGGCTTTCGGGTTGTCGCGGTCAATCGCGATCGGCCGCAACATGGCCATCGCCCAGCCGAAGAACGGCACGTACAGCAATTCACGCTTGAGCACCTGGCTCAAGGGCGAGAAATAAGCGGAGAGAAAGAATGTCTCCCAGGTGCTCTGGTGGTTCGACTGAATCACACAGGGCCGATCCGGCACATTTTCTGCGCCTTTGATTTCGTAACGGATACCGAGAAACACCTTGGTCAACCACAAGGCGCAACGGCACCAGTACACGTTGATAAAACGATAACGCGCCTTGAATGGCAGGAACGGCGCGATAAAAAAACTCAGGCTGCACCACAGCAGCGAGGTGGTGCCCAGCAGCAGGTAAAAGAGAAAAATTCTGATGGCCCGCAGTATCGACATAGTGACGTTTACCGTTACGGGGCAATCCCCGGCTGTTCAAGCGCACTCCCGATCAATCCCTGGTCAGGAACTTCAGAAGTACTCTAGTTGTGGATAAGTTCTGCGGCAATCGCCGCCAGATCGTCAAAAATCAGAGTGCCAACCGGCAGGGTTTTGCCCTGAGTCTTTTCGCCTTTTCCGGTCTTTACCAAAACTGGCTGTGAATCGACGGCTTTGGCCGCCTCCAGGTCACCAAGGCTGTCGCCGACGAACCAGACATTCGCAAGCGTCACGTTGTAATGCTCGGCGATGGTTTTCAACATCCCCGGTTTCGGCTTGCGGCAATCGCAACCTTCGTCCGGGCCATGCGGGCAATACACGATCAGCCCGACTTCACCGCCCTGCTCAGCCACAAGCGTGCGCAGGCGCGCGTGCATGGCGTCGAGGGTGGCGAGATCGTAGTAGCCGCGAGCAATGCCCGACTGGTTGGTGGCGACCGCCACCGTCCAGCCGGCCTTGCTCAACTGCGCAATCGCCTCGATCGAGCCGGGCAGTGGAATCCACTCCGCCACTGACTTGATGTAAGCGTCGGAGTCGTAATTGATCACTCCGTCCCGATCGAGAATCAGCAGTTTCAACAGCAGTCCCTCAACCCAGCAGCGAAATGTCGGCAACACCGAGGAACAGACCGCGCAGACGCGCCAGCAGCGCGTAGCGGTTGGCCCGGACCTTGGCGTCTTCGGCATTGACCATCACCGCGTCGAAGAACGCGTCCACCGGCTCGCGCAGGGCGGCCAGGCGGGCCAGCGATTCGTTGTACTGACGCGCCGCGGCCATTGGCTGCACAGCCTGATCGGCCTGCTGGATCGCCGAGTACAGCGAGAACTCGTTGGCGTTGTCGAAGTACTTGGCCTCGACCACGGTCGGTACCGAGCCTTCAACCTTGCTCAACAGGTTCGATACACGCTTGTTCACCGCCGCCAGCGCTGCCGCTTCCGGCAGTTTGCGGAAGGCCTGCACCGCTTGCACACGCTGGTCGAAGTCCAGCGCCGAACCCGGCTTCAGGGCACGTACCGACAGGTAGGTGGCGACATCCACACCTTCATCTTCGTAACGCGCACGCAGACGGTCGAAGATGAATTCCAGCACTGAGTCGTTGAGGCCGGCAGCCTTGACCTTGGCACCGAAAGCAGTCACGGCGAAAGCCACGGCGTCGTTCAGGTCCAGATCCAGTTGTTTCTCGATCAGGATGCGCAGCACACCCAGTGCCGCACGGCGCAGGGCATACGGGTCTTTGCTGCCGGTTGGCAGCATGCCGATACCGAAGATGCCGACCAGGGTGTCGAGTTTGTCGGCAATAGCGACAGCTGCACCGGTCAGGGTCGCCGGCAGTTCAGCACCGGCACCGCGTGGCATGTACTGCTCGTTCAGCGCCAGCGCGACGTCTTCTGGCTCGCCATCATTGAGGGCGTAGTAGTAACCGGCGACACCTTGCATCTCCGGGAACTCGCCGACCATTTCGGTGGCCAGGTCGCACTTCGACAGCAAGCCTGCACGAGCAGCCCACGAGGCGTTGCCGCCGATACGCGCGGCGATGTAGGCCGCGAGTTTCGATACGCGCTCGGCCTTGTCGTAGACACTGCCGAGTTTTTCCTGGAATACCACGTTCTGCAGGCGCAGGTTGAAGTCTTCGAGTTTCTGCTTCTTGTCTTGCTTGAAGAAGAATTCGGCGTCGGTCAGGCGTGGGCGAACCACTTTCTCGTTACCGGCGATGATCTGCTGCGGGTCTTTGCTTTCGATGTTGGCCACAGTGATGAAACGTGGCAGCAACTTGCCGTCGGCATCCAGCAGGCAGAAGTACTTCTGGTTGTCCTGCATGGTGGTGATCAGTGCTTCCTGCGGCACGTCGAGGAAACGCTCCTCGAACGAGCACACCAGCGGCACCGGCCATTCAACCAGCGCGGTCACTTCGTCGAGCAGCGCAGGTGGCACGATCGCGGTGCCTTCCTGACGGGTCGCCAGCTCTTCGGTGCGCTTGCTGATGATCTCGCGACGCTCGTTGGCGTCGGCCAGGACATAGGCGGCACGCAGGTCAGCGAGGTAGCTGGACGGCGAACCGATGCGCACGTTTTCCGGGTGGTGGAAGCGGTGACCACGGGAGTCACGGCCAGCCTTCTGCGCAAGGATGGTGCAGTCGATGACCTGGTCACCGAGCAGCATCACCAGCCACTGGGTCGGACGCACGAACTCTTCCTTGCGCGCACCCCAACGCATGCGTTTCGGGATCGGCAGGTCGTTCAGCGAGTCCTCGACGATGGTCGGCAGCAAACTAGCGGTCGGCTTGCCGGCAATGTTCTGGCTGTAACGCAGTTTCGGACCGCTCTGGTCGATTTCGCTCAGCTCGACGCCGCACTTCTTGGCGAAACCCAAGGCTGCTTGCGTTGGATTGCCTTCAGCGTCGAACGCGGCCTGACGTGGCGGGCCGTCGAGATTGATGCTGCGATCCGGTTGCTGGGTCGCCAGCGCAGTGATCAGCACAGCCAGACGACGCGGTGCGGCGTAGACGGTTTTAGTCTCGTAGCTCAGGCCGGCCGCTTGCAGGCCCTTGTCGATACCGGCGAGGAACGCCTCAGCCAGTGTGTTCAGGGCTTTGGGTGGCAGTTCTTCGGTGCCCAGTTCAACCAGAAAATCTTGAGCACTCATTGTGCAGCCTCCAGCTTGGCCAGTACTTCGTCACGCAGGTCCGGGGTCGCCATCGGGAAGCCCAGCTTGGCGCGTGCCAGCAGGTAGGCTTGCGCAACGGAACGCGCCAGGGTGCGTACGCGCAGGATGTATTGCTGACGCGCGGTCACCGAGATCGCCCGGCGCGCATCCAGCAGGTTGAAGGTGTGCGACGCCTTCAGGACCATTTCGTAGCTCGGCAGCGGCAGCGGCTGGTCGAGTTCGATCAGCCGCTTGGCTTCGCTTTCATAGAAGTCGAACAGTTCGAACAGTTTGTCGACGTTGGCGTGCTCGAAGTTGTAGGTGGACTGCTCCACTTCGTTCTGATGGAACACGTCGCCGTAGGTCACCTTGCCCATCGGGCCGTCAGCCCAGACCAGGTCATAGACCGAGTCAACGCCTTGCAGGTACATGGCCAGACGCTCAAGACCGTAAGTGATCTCGCCGGTCACCGGATAGCACTCGATGCCGCCAGCCTGCTGGAAGTAAGTGAACTGGGTCACTTCCATACCGTTCAGCCAGACTTCCCAGCCCAGACCCCAGGCGCCGAGGGTCGGCGATTCCCAGTTGTCTTCGACGAAGCGGATGTCGTGGACCAGCGGGTCCAGGCCGACATGCTTGAGGGAGCCCAGGTACAGTTCCTGGAAGTTGTCCGGATTCGGCTTCAGGACGACCTGGAACTGATAGTAGTGCTGCAGACGGTTCGGGTTTTCACCGTAGCGGCCGTCAGTCGGACGGCGGCTTGGCTGCACGTAGGCGGCGTTCCAGGTTTCCGGGCCGATGGCACGCAGGAATGTCGCGGTGTGGAAAGTGCCGGCGCCTACTTCCATATCGTAGGGCTGAAGTACCACACAACCTTGCTCGGCCCAGTATTGCTGGAGCGCGAGGATCAAGTCTTGGAAGGTACGCACGGCTGGCGTAGGCTGGCTCACGAAATTCACCTGTTTCTTGGGCTGCGATTTAAAGAGCGGGAGTATACCCGATTCAGTCGCACCTCCACCCCCTGGAGCCTTATGCCACGCTGCTTTTGGTGTACCGAAGATCCGCTGTACATGGCTTATCACGATCAGGAGTGGGGCACGCCGCTACGCGATGCGCAGGGTTTGTTCGAGTTGCTTTTGCTCGAAGGGTTCCAGGCCGGGCTTTCCTGGATCACCGTGCTGCGCAAGCGCGAGCGTTATCGCGAGGTGCTGTTCGGCTTCGACGTACAGCGCGTGGCGCAGATGAGCGACGCCGAAATCGACGAATTGATGCTTGATCCGGGGATCATTCGCAACCGCCTCAAACTCAATGCCGCCCGGCGCAATGCCCAGGCCTGGCTGGCGCTTGAGGATCCGGTGGGGTTCCTCTGGTCGTTCGTCGGTGACCAATCGATCATCAATCATTTCAAGGATCGCAGCGAAGTCCCGGCCATTACTCCTGAAGCCGTGGCGATGAGCAAAGGCCTGAAAAAGGCCGGCTTCACCTTCGTCGGCCCGACCATTTGCTACGCGTTGATGCAGGCCTCGGGCATGGTCATGGATCACACCCGGGACTGCGACCGCTACGCGCAGCTGGTAAACGGCGGTTAGAATGGCCGCCTCGCGCACCGCACAAGATCAGGAGTGACCTGTGGAAAAGTTTAAAGGCGCCTTGCTGGTAGGCGCTCTGCGGCTGTTTGCCCTGCTGCCATGGCGGGCCGTGCAGGCCGTGGGTTCGGCGATCGGCTGGATCATGTGGAAAACCCCCAACCGTTCCCGCGACGTGGTGCGGATCAACCTCGCCAAATGTTTTCCACAGATGGATCCGGCCGAGCGTGAGCGTCTGGTCGGCCAGAGCCTGAAAGACATCGGCAAGTCGCTGACCGAAAGCGCCTGCGCGTGGATCTGGCCGGCGCAGCGTTCGATCGACCTGGTGCGCGAAGTCGAAGGCCTCGACATCCTCAAGGACGCATTGGCCTCGGGCAAAGGCGTGGTCGGCATCACCAGTCACCTGGGCAACTGGGAAGTGCTCAACCACTTCTATTGCAGCCAGTGCAAACCGATCATTTTCTATCGTCCTCCGAAGCTCAAGGCGGTGGACGAATTGCTGCGCAAACAGCGCGTGCAGTTGGGCAACAAGGTTGCTGCGTCGACCAAGGAAGGCATCCTCAGCGTGATCAAGGAAGTGCGCAAAGGTGGTGCAGTGGGCATTCCCGCCGACCCGGAACCGGCCGAATCCGCCGGGATCTTCGTGCCGTTCTTCGCCACCCAGGCGCTGACCAGCAAATTCGTGCCGAACATGCTCGCCGGTGGCAAAGCGGTCGGCGTGTTCCTCCACGCACTGCGCTTGCCGGACGGTTCCGGCTACAAAGTCATCCTCGAAGCAGCGCCCGAAGCCATGTACAGCACCGATACCGCCGAGTCCTGCGCGGCCATGAGTAAAGTGGTCGAGCGTTACGTGGCGGCGTATCCGAGCCAGTACATGTGGAGCATGAAGCGCTTCAAGAAGCGCCCGCCGGGCGAAGCGCGCTGGTACTGAGCTGGATTGACGAGATTGGCATGATCTGTGGATAACCCCACTGTCGAGGTTATCCACAACCGTTCATTCAAGGGCGCAAGAAGATGTCCGAACACCGCAAATCGTTTCGCATCAAGATCACCCATGACAGCTTCGGCGAGTGCCTCGGGCAGACGCGTAACCTGTCGCCCACCGGGGTATTTGTGCAACATCCGACCTTGGCATCGTTGCCCAAAGGTGCGGTGGTGTATGGCCAAGTGCAGGGTTTACCCACCGGCGCGCCAAGCGTACGAATGGAAGTTGTGGCGGTGGACGCCGACGGGATCGGCCTTCGTTACCTTTGATTCACTGGGCCTGGCGATCGAGCTTCTTCAGAAAAACAGCCATTTCCTTTTCGGCTTGCTTGTCGCCATGGGCGAGGGCCGCTTCCAGACCTTGTTCCCACGCCTGACGTGCGGCGGCGCTATTACCCAGCGCCAACTGTGCCTTGCCCAACAGCTTCCAGGCCGCCGAATATTTCGGATCAAAACCGACGCAGCGCTGGAAATGCTCGGCAGCCTTGGCGTTTTCGCCAAGATCCAGATAACCCTTGCCCAGTCCGAAGCGCAGCAAGGAGTTATCCACACCCTTGGCGAGCATTTTTTCCAGGGATTCGAGCATTTTTGCACCCTCGTTAATGTGATCGTTCCCACGCTCTGCGTGGGAATGCCTCAATTGGACGCTCTTGGGACGCAGAGCGCCCCGGGCTGCATTCCCACGTGGAGCGTGGGAACGATCAACCTCAGAAGAAGCTCAACCCCACATGAAACAGCTTCTCCACATCGCGAATATGCTTCTTGTCCACAAGGAACAGAATCACATGGTCGCCCGTTTCGATCACGGTATCGTCGTGGGCGATGATCACTTCTTCGTTGCGGATGATCGCGCCAATCGTGCTGCCCGGCGGCAGGCCGATTTTCTCGATGGGCCGGCCGATGACCTTGCTCGACTTCGCATCACCGTGGGCAATCGCCTCGATGGCCTCTGCCGCACCGCGGCGCAGTGAGTGCACGCTGACGATATCGCCACGCCGTACGTGGGCCAGCAAGGTGCCGATGGTCGCCAGTTGCGGGCTGATGGCGATGTCGATGTCGCCGCCCTGAATCAGGTCGACGTAGGCCGGGTTGTTGATGATTGTCATCACCTTCTTCGCCCCCAGCCGTTTGGCCAGCAGCGACGACATGATGTTGGCTTCGTCATCGTTGGTCAGCGCGAGGAAGATGTCGGCGTCGGCGATATTCTCTTCCAGCAGCAGGTCGCGGTCCGACGCGCTGCCCTGCAGCACCACGGTGCTGTCGAGGGTATCGGAGAGATAACGGCAACGCGCCGGGTTCATCTCGATGATCTTCACCTGATAGCGGCTTTCGATGGCCTCGGCCAGGCGTTCGCCGATCTGCCCGCCGCCGGCGATGACGATGCGTTTGTAGGTTTCGTCGAGACGGCGCATTTCGCTCATCACCGCACGAATGTTCTCACGGGCGGCGATGAAGAAGACTTCGTCGTCGGCCTCGATCACCGTGTCGCCTTGCGGCAGGATCGGCCGGTCGCGGCGGAAAATCGCAGCGACACGGGTTTCGACGTTCGGCATGTGCTCGCGCAACTGGCGCAGTTGCTGACCCACCAGCGGCCCGCCGTAGTAGGCGCGCACCGCCACCAGTTGTGCCTGGCCTTCGGCGAAGTCGATCACCTGCAATGCGCCCGGGTGCTGAATCAGGCGCTTGATGTAGTTGGTCACCACTTGTTCGGGGCTGATCAGCACGTCGACCGGAATCGCTTCGTTCTGGAACAACTGTTCCTCGCGATTCAGATAGGACGCTTCGCGCACCCGGGCGATTTTGGTCGGGGTGTGGAACAGGGTGTGGGCGACCTGGCAGGCGACCATGTTGGTCTCGTCGCTGTTGGTCACCGCCACCAGCATGTCGGCATCGTCGGCGCCGGCCTGGCGCAGCACCGACGGCAGCGAGCCACGGCCCTGAATGGTGCGGATGTCGAGACGGTCGCCGAGGTCGCGCAGGCGCTCGCCGTCGGTGTCGACCACAGTGATGTCATTGGCTTCGCTCGCCAGGTGTTCAGCCAGCGAACCGCCGACCTGCCCCGCACCGAGGATGATGATTTTCATCCAGTCACTCCGTTGAATCCGTTTAGCCGCGCGCGGCAGCGATCTTGATCAGCTTGGCGTAGTAGAACCCGTCATGCCCGCCCTGCTGGGCCAGCAATTGGCGACCATGGGGTTGTTTGATCCCGGCTGTGGTCGCCAGATCCAGTTCGCGGGCACCCGGCGTACGCTCAAGGAACGCGGCGATGACTTCGGTGTTCTCGGTCGGCAAGGTCGAGCAAGTGGCGTAGAGCAGAATGCCGCCCACCTCAAGGGTTTTCCACATGGCGTCGAGCAACTCGCCTTGCAGTTGCGCAAGGGCAACGATGTCGTCCGGCTGCCGGGTCAGCTTGATGTCCGGGTGACGACGAATCACCCCGGTGGCCGAGCACGGCGCGTCGAGCAGGATGCGCTGGAACGGTTTGCCGTCCCACCATTTTTCGGTATCTCGACCATCGGCGGCGATCAGTTCGGCGCTCAAGCCGAGCCGTTCGAGGTTCTCTTTGACTCGCACCAGACGCTTGGCTTCCAGATCCACCGCGACCACGCCGGCCAGTGCCGGTTCGGCTTCGAGGATGTGGCAAGTCTTGCCACCCGGGGCGCAGCAGGCATCAAGCACTCGCTGGCCTGGCGCCAGATCGAGCAGATCGGCGGCCAGTTGCGCGGCCTCGTCCTGCACGCTGATCCAGCCTTCGGCGAAGCCCGGCAGACTGCGCACGTCGGCGGCGGCGTCGAGAACGATGCCGTCGCGGCTGTAAACGCATGGCGTCGCAGCGATACCCGCCTCAGTCAACAGACCGAGATAGGCATCACGGCTGTGATGGCGGCGGTTGACCCGCAGGATCATCGGCGGGTGCGCGTTGTTCGCCGCGCAGATCGCTTCCCACTGTTCAGGCCAGAAAGCTTTCAGGGATTTTTGCAGCCAGCGCGGGTGAGCGGTGCGCACCACCGGGTCGCCCTCCAGCTCGGCGAAAATCGTTTCGCTTTCGCGTTGGGCATTGCGCAGCACGGCATTGAGCAGGCCTTTGGCCCACGGCTTTTTCAGCTTGTCGGCGCAACCGACGGTTTCGCCGATGGCGGCGTGAGGCGGTACGCGGGTGTAGAGCAATTGGTAGAGACCGACCAGCAGCAGCGCTTCGACATCGGCGTCGGCAGCCTTGAACGGTTTCTGCAGCAGCTTTTCCGCCAGTGCCGAAAGACGTGGCTGCCAGCGCGCGGTGCCAAAGGCCAGATCCTGAGTGAAACCGCGATCGCGATCCTCGACCTTGTCCAGTTGCGTCGGCAGGGAGCTGTTCAGCGAGGCTTTGCCGCTGAGCACGGCGGCGAGTGCCTTGGCGGCGGCCAGACGCGGATTCATTGCGCGTCCACCGCTGCGCCAAGCACCGTGCCGACGGCGAATTTCTCGCGACGGCTGTTGAACAGATCGCTGAAGTTCAGCGCTTTGCCGCCGGGCAATTGCAGGCGGGTCAGGCACAGCGCTTGTTCGCCGCACGCGACGACCAAGCCGTCCTTACTGGCGCTGAGGATTTCACCTGGCGCGCCTCTGCCGTCAGCGAGTGTCGCCGCCAGCACTTTCAGTGCTTCACCGTTGAGGGTGCTGTGGGTGATCGGCCATGGATTGAAGGCGCGAACCAGACGTTCTAGCTCAACCGCCGGACGGCTCCAGTCGATCCGTGCTTCGTCTTTGTTCAGCTTGTGCGCGTAGGTGGCGAGCTCGTCGTTCTGCACTTCGCCTTCCAGCGTGCCAGCGGCCAGACCGGCAATCGCCTGCACCACGGCTGGCGGGCCCATCTCGGCGAGGCGGTCATGCAGGCTGCCGCCAGTGTCTTCAGCGCTGATCGGGGTGACGACCTTGAGCAGCATCGGCCCGGTATCCAGGCCCGCTTCCATGCGCATCACGGTCACGCCGCTTTCGGCATCACCGTGTTCCACGGCGCGCTGGATCGGCGCCGCACCGCGCCAGCGTGGCAGCAAGGATGCGTGGCTGTTGATGCAGCCCAGGCGTGGAATATCCAGCACCGCTTGCGGCAGGATCAGGCCATAGGCGACCACCACCAGCAAGTCCGGCTGCAGCGCGGCCAGTTCAGCCTGAGCATCAGCGTTGCGCAGGGTCGGCGGCTGCAACACCTGGATATTATTTTCCAGCGCCAACTGTTTAACCGGGCTCGGCATCAGTTTTTGCCCACGACCGGCCGGACGATCCGGTTGGGTGTAAACCGCAACAATCTCGTAAGGGCTGTTCAGCAGGGCCTTGAGGTGCTCGGCGGCGAATTCCGGGGTGCCGGCAAAAACGATGCGCAGTGGCTCAGTCATGAAAGGAGTCTCATAAAAAGAAAAAGGCTTGCCGCAGCAAGCCTTTGAAGAGGGGCATCAAGCGTTCTGGCGATGGAGCTTTTCCAGTTTCTTCTTGATCCGGTCGCGTTTGAGCGTGGACAGGTAGTCGACGAACAACTTGCCGTTGAGGTGGTCGCATTCGTGCTGGATGCACACTGCGAGCAGGCCTTCGGCGATCAGTTCATAAGGCTGGCCGTCGCGGTCCAGCGCCTTGATCCTGACCTTCTGCGGGCGGTCGACGTTTTCGTAGAAACCCGGTACCGAGAGGCAGCCTTCCTGGTATTGCTCCATCTCTTCGGTCAGCGATTCGAACTCGGGGTTGATGAACACCCGCGGTTCGGTGCGGTCTTCGGAAAGGTCCATCACGACGATACGTTGGTGCACGTTGACCTGGGTCGCGGCGAGGCCGATGCCCGGCGCTTCATACATTGTTTCAAACATGTCATCGACCAACTGACGCACTTCGTCGTCCACTACAGCCACAGGCTTGGCGATAGTACGCAGACGCGGGTCCGGGAATTCGAGGATGTTTAAAATGGCCATAGGCTGATTGCTGCACGTATTGAGTAAAGTCGGGTCGATGGCCTGGCAGGTCCGAAGATGCAGGCTACCGTTGTGAAGCGTAGCTAATGCATTTTGCACTAGCGAGCCACGGGGGCTCTGACGGTTCACGCGAACGCACATGATAAAGGGATTCGCTGCATGAGGAAAACACTACTCGCCCTGCTGTTTCTGGCTTCGGCCGGTGCTGCGCAAGGGCAAGTGCAACTCAGGGATGGTTTTCCACAGCAATACACGGTGGTTTCGGGAGACACGCTCTGGGACATTTCCGGCAAATATCTGCGCGAGCCGTGGCAGTGGCCACAGCTGTGGCGGGCCAACCCGCAGATCGAAAACCCCAACCTGATCTACCCCGGCGACACGCTGACGCTCAACTACGTCAATGGCCAGCCGCAACTGACCCTGAACCGTGGCGAGTCACGGGGCACGATCAAACTGTCGCCGCGTATCCGCACCAGCCCGGTGGCCGAGGCGATTCCGAGCATTCCACTCAAATCGATCAACAGTTTTCTGTTGAGCAACCGCATCGTCGACAAGGTCGAGGATTTCGACAAGGCGCCGTACATCGTCGCCGGCGATGCC
Source organism: Pseudomonas sp. P8_229 (assembly GCF_034008635.1). Lineage (NCBI taxonomy): Bacteria > Pseudomonadati > Pseudomonadota > Gammaproteobacteria > Pseudomonadales > Pseudomonadaceae > Pseudomonas > Pseudomonas sp. P8_229. The sequence continues at coordinate 2,995,688 of NZ_CP125378.1, forward strand.
GAGCGTGTGCTCAGCGGCACTGGCGACCGGATCTTCGCCCGTGGCCATTTCGACCCGAATCAGCCGGTGTACGGCATCTTCCGCCAAGGCAAGGTGTATACGGATCCGCAGACCAAAGAGTTCCTCGGGATCAACGCCGATGACATCGGCGGTGGCGAGATCGTCGCCACCGAAGGAGACGTCGCCACCCTCGCCCTGCAACGCACCACGCAGGAGGTGCGTCTGGGTGACCGCTTGTTCAGTGGCGAAGAGCGTTCGATCAACTCAACCTTCATGCCCAGCGCCCCGACCACCAGCATCAACGGCGTGATCATTGACGTGCCGCGTGGCGTCACCCAGATCGGTGTGATGGACGTGGTTACCCTGAACAAGGGCAAGCGCGACGGCCTGGCCGAAGGCAATGTGCTGGTGGTGATGAAAACCGGGGAAACCGTTCGCGACCGGATCACTGGCCAGCCACTGAAAATTCCTGACGAACGGGCCGGGCTGCTGATGGTGTTCCGCACCTACGACAAGCTCAGTTACGGCCTTGTCCTCAACGCTTCACGCTCGCTGGCGGTGCTCGACAAGGTACGAAACCCTTAGCAGGCTTAACAAGTTACCAACAGAGTTATCCACAGCTTGTTCCGAATGGTTCGGGACTTATAACGGTCAAGGATGATCCACGATGCTGTCTGCCTGTACGTCCGTTTCCCCTGCGGAACTGGAAGCGCGTTTGCGCCTGCACCGTTTGCCGGAAGTCGGTCCGAAACGTTTTGCCAAATTGCTCGAAGCCTTCGGCTCGGCTTCAAAAGCCATCAGTGCGCCGGCCAGTGCCTGGCGTGCGCTGGGTTTACCGGCGGCGTCTGCCGAAGCTCGGCGCAGCCCCGAAGTGCGTGACGGCGCCAGCCATGCATTGCGCTGGCTAGAGCGTCCGCAGCAGCATTTGCTGATGTGGGATCAAGCGGATTATCCGGCGCTGCTGGCGCAGATTCCCGACCCTCCACCGCTGTTATTCGTGGCCGGCGATCCTTTGATTCTGGAAAAACCGCAGCTGGCGATGGTCGGCAGTCGCCGCGCGTCGCGTCCGGGGATGGACACCGCCGCGGCGTTTTCCCGTAGCTTGGCCGGCGCCGGTTTTGTCATTACCAGTGGCCTGGCGTTGGGTATCGATGCGGCCGCCCATCAAGCAGCGCTGGACATCGGCGGGCAAACTGTCGGTGTGCTCGGCACCGGGTTGGAAAAATTTTATCCACAGCGCAATCGAGGACTGGCCGACGCGATGATCGCCTCCGGCAGCGCGGTGCTTTCGGAGTTTCCCCTGGACGCCGGCCCGACGGCGAGCAACTTTCCGCGACGCAACCGAATCATCAGCGGTTTGTCCCTTGGGGTGCTGGTGGTCGAAGCGAGCGTTGCCAGCGGTTCGCTGATCACCGCACGGCTGGCGGCGGAACAGGGGCGCGAGGTGTATGCGATTCCCGGCTCGATCCATCATCCCGGTGCGCGCGGTTGTCACCAATTGATCCGCGACGGTGCGGTGCTGGTGGAAACCATCGAACACATCCTCGAAGCCCTGCGCGGCTGGCAGCATCTGCCGTTATCCACAGACACGCCGAGCACCGATCATCCCCTGTTGAACCTGCTGCATGCCGCGCCGCACACCACTGAGGCGTTGGCCGACAGCAGTGGCTGGGCCTTGCCCAAAGTCCTGGCGGCGCTCACCGAGCTGGAAATGGATGGCTCTGCGGTGTGTGAAAACGGTCGCTGGCTGGCCAGGACACGCTAGGTTTTACAGGGAAGATCGGTAAACTGCGCAAAACCTGTTTGCGGAGAGTTTTTTCATGGTCAACAGTTGGCGTGTGCAACAAGCCGCACGAGAGATTCGCGCCGGGGCGGTGATTGCCTATCCAACCGAAGCCGTCTGGGGGCTGGGTTGCGACCCGTGGAACGAAGAAGCGGTGGATCGGCTCTTGGCGATCAAGAACCGGTCGGTGGACAAGGGCCTGATCCTGGTCGCCGACAACATCCGTCAGTTCGATTTCCTGTTCGAAGACTTCCCGCAAGAGTGGATCGACCGCATGGCCAGCACCTGGCCGGGGCCGAACACCTGGCTGGTGCCGCATCAGAACCTGTTGCCGGAATGGGTGACGGGCGTGCACGACACCGTGGCGCTGCGGGTCAGTGATCATCCGCAGGTGCGGGATCTGTGCTCGATGGTCGGGCCGTTGATCTCGACTTCGGCCAACCCGCAGGGGCGTCCGGCGGCGCGCACGCGGTTGCGCGTCGAGCAGTATTTCCGTGGGCAGATCGACCTGATCCTCGGCGGCCAACTGGGCGGGCGCAAGAACCCCAGCGTGATCCGTGATCTGACGACCGGCAAGGTCATTCGTCCCGACTGATCCGACCTCGAACGTTTGTAACGTGAGTACTCCTCAGCTTGATCGCGAGGAGTACTACGCGTGCCTGCGATTTATCCTGCAATGATGCTTTTTCGCGTGTCGGAAAAGTCCCCAAGTATCCGGATTCATTGACTTTTCCTACCGAATTATCAGACCACGTTCCGTGGCAGTATCGCCAAAAGCAACCATCCTTTCCCTGCACTCGAAACACTTCGATAAGTTAAGGTCTGCGGAGAAAGAATGGACACTACGGATTTGCAACTCACGGATTACCTGCAGGCGCTTCAGGTGACGTTGAAAAGTCACCATGAGGGTTGTCGCATCGTGATGCTTGAAGCGGGGGCGGATACCCAGGAGTTCGATCGGTTTATCGATCGGCAATTTCGGCTTCGGCTGCAGCATTACATGCTGACGTCGAGGGCGCGGATGCTCGAAACGAGGCTGGCGACAAGGTCACGCAGCACGCACTTTCTGTTGTATCGGCACGAGCAACTGCTGGCGGTATTGAGGGCGACTCCGGCACCGTTCGAATGGGCCTCGCTGGCGCAGCAACATGTTTCGCCCACGGTGGCGTTATCACGCCATGTCGAATTCAGCCGCTTGATCGCGCAATCACCCAACCCGTTGCCCACTGCGGTCAACGGTCTGTTGGCGGCCGCTGCAGAGTGGGCGATAAAACACGGTTACCAAGGTGTAACCGCGTTGTGCAGGTCGCCACAGCTGCGCCTCTACCAGCGTTTTGGCCTGATGCCGATTGCTTCCAACCCCTTGCATATTGAACAGCGCGCACGCGGTGAGTATTGGGCGTTATCAGCCGAATGGCGGCAAATCCTCGCAGCGGTTCAACAACCGGATCACGTGGCTGTGGGCCACTTGGTGCAAAAACCGTTGGCGTGTCATCCGCAAAGGTTCTGAACGCGTTCAAACAGTCTTGCCAGCCATGGTTTGAAACCCGGACTGGCAAGACGCCGAGAGACGTATCAGGGCAGCAGGATGGTCGAGCCGGTGGTGCGCCGCGCCGACAATTCGGTCTGCGCCTTCGCTGCATCAGCCAGTGGATAACGCTGGTTGATGTCGATCTTGATCTTGCCGCTGATGATCATCTCGAACAGCTCGTCAGCCATGCGCTGCAAGTTTTCGGCGTTGTTGGCGTAGGTCGCCAGGGTTGGCCGGGTCACGTACAGCGAACCCTTGGCCGAGAGAATCCCCAGATTGACCCCGTCCACTGCGCCGGAGGCATTGCCGAAGCTCACCACCAGACCACGTGGCGCCACGCTGTCGAGGGAGGTCAGCCAGGTGTCCTTGCCGACGCCGTCGTAGACCACCGGGACTTTCTTGCCGTCGGTCAGCTCCAGCACCCGCTGCGCAACGTTTTCGTGGCTGTAGTCGATGGTTGCCCAGGCGCCGTTGGCCTTGGCCAGATCGGCTTTTTCCTTCGAGCTGACGGTGCCGATCAGTTTCACGCCCAGTGCCTTGGCCCATTGGCAGGCCAGCGAACCGACACCCCCTGCTGCGGCGTGGAACAGAATGGTTTCGCCGCCCTTGAGTTCATAGGTCTGGCGCAGCAGGTACTGCACGGTCAGGCCCTTGAGCATGACGCCGGCGGCGGTTTCGAAGCTGATCTCGTCCGGCAGCTTCACCAGATTCGCTTCGGGCAGGACGTGCAGCTCGCTGTAAGCGCCCAGCGGACCGCTGCCATACGCGACGCGATCACCGACCTTGAACCGGGTGACGTCGCTGCCTACCGCATCAACGATGCCGGCGCCTTCAGCGCCCAGGCCGGACGGCAAGGCTGGCGGTGCATACAGACCGCTGCGGAAATAGGTGTCGATGAAATTCAAGCCGATCGCCTTGTTCGCCACCCGTACCTGATTCGGGCCGGGCGCGGCGGGTTCGTAGTCGACATATTCGAGCACTTCGGGACCGCCGTGGGCGCGGAACTGGATACGCTTTGCCATCTGCCTGCTCTCCTTGGGTCGTTTGCGAGCCCCCTATCCAACTCCCCTGCTTGATCTTCGTCAACTGCGGCGCGCGGGTCTGCGGTGTTATGCTACGCGCCCATTTGCGCCGACCCCCGCCTGCGGGGCGCCCGCGTAGCTATGCCCTGATTCAAGGTGAAGCCATGACGACCCGCACCGACGCCGTAAAGGCCTATCTGCTCGACCTGCAAGACCGCATCTGCGCCGCACTGGAAACCGAGGACGGCGGCACGCGCTTCGTCGAAGACGCCTGGGCCCGGCCTGCCGGCGGTGGTGGTCGCACTCGCGTGATCGAAAACGGCACGGTGATCGAAAAGGGCGGGGTCAACTTTTCCCACGTATTCGGCAGCGGTCTGCCACCGTCGGCCAGCGCCCATCGTCCGGAACTGGCCGGGCGCGGCTTCGAAGCCCTCGGCGTGTCGCTGGTGATTCACCCGCACAACCCGCATGTGCCGACGTCCCACGCCAACGTGCGTTTTTTCATCGCCGAAAAGGAAGGTGAAGAGCCGGTCTGGTGGTTCGGTGGCGGCTTCGACCTGACCCCGTATTACGGCAACGAAGAAGACTGCATCCACTGGCACCGCGTTGCCGCGCAGGCCTGCGCGCCGTTCGGGCCGGACGTCTATCCGCGTTACAAGGCCTGGTGCGACACCTACTTCCACATCAAGCATCGCCACGAACCGCGCGGCATCGGCGGCCTGTTCTTCGATGACCTGAACGAGTGGGACTTCGACACCAGCTTCGCCTTCATGCGCGCCATCGGTGACGCCTACATCGATGCTTACCTGCCAATCGTGCAGCGGCGCAAGCATGATGCGTTCACCGCCAAGCAGCGGGAATTCCAGGAATTGCGCCGTGGCCGCTACGTCGAGTTCAACCTGGTGTATGACCGCGGCACCCTGTTCGGCCTGCAGTCCGGCGGGCGTACCGAGTCGATCCTCATGTCGTTGCCGCCGCAAGTGCGTTGGGCCTACGACTTCAAAGCCGAGGCCGGCAGCGAAGAAGCGCGCCTGACCGACTACTTCCTGCAAGATCGCGACTGGCTGGCCCAGGCCTGAGGACTGCTGATGGATCGTTACGTCGTTTTCGGTAACCCGATCGGCCACAGCAAGTCGCCGATGATTCATAAACTGTTTGCCGAGCAGACCGGGCAGAGCCTCGACTACAGCACCCTGCTGGCGCCACTCGACGACTTCAGCGGCTGCGCCACGGCGTTCTTTCAGGAGGGGCGCGGCGCCAACGTCACCGTACCGTTCAAGGAAGACGCCTATCGCCTGGCGAACAGCCTGACCGCTCGTGCACAACGAGCCGGCGCAGTGAACACCTTGAGCAAACTGGCCGACGGTACGCTGCTCGGTGACAACACCGACGGCGCCGGACTGGTGCGCGACCTGACGGTGAACGCCGGTTTCAGCCTGACCGGCAAACGCATCCTGCTGCTCGGCGCTGGCGGCGCAGTGCGTGGGGCGCTGGAGCCGTTGCTGGCGGAAAAACCGGCGTCGGTGATCATCGCCAATCGCACGGTGGACAAGGCCGAGTTGCTGGCCGAATTGTTCTGTGATCTGGGACCGGTGTCGGCCAGTGGTTTCGACTGGTTGCGCGAGCCGGTGGACGTGATCATCAACGCCACCTCCGCCAGCCTGACCGGCGACGTGCCGCCGATTGCGCCAAGCCTGATCGAGCCGGGGAAGACCCTGTGCTACGACATGATGTACGGCAAAGAGCCGACCGCGTTCTGTCGCTGGGCCAGTGAGCATGGCGCGGCGGTGTCGATGGATGGTTTGGGGATGCTGGCCGAGCAGGCGGCCGAGGCGTTTTTCCTGTGGCGCTGCGTGCGCCCGGACACCGCGCCGGTGCTGGCCGAGCTACGCCGCCAACTGGCCCAATAATCCTTGTAGGAGTGAGCCTGCTCGCGATAGCGGAGTATCAGTTGCAACATTTGCGTCTGACACTCCGCTATCGCGAGCAGGCTCACTCCCAAAGAGGTATGCAGTGTTTTGTTGAATCAATCTTCAAACCGGATCGGGCATTTCTCCGGCCCTTCCAGCTTCCTCAACTCCTCCACCACCTGTGGCCGTGCGCGGCGCAAGGTCAGGCTGCGATCCTGGCGCAGCAGGCGCCGCGCTTCCTGGTGCAGCATCTCCACCCCCGAATAATCGATGAAGTTGATCTGCTGCGCCTCGATCACCACCCGCGTGCCGTGCAGCCGTTGCAGGCGTACTTGCAGATAATGGCTGGCACCGAAGAAGATTGAGCCACCGACCCGCAGCACATCGTCCTCGCCATCGCGCCAATGTTGTACGCGCGGTTGTGAGGTGCGCTTGAGGTAGAAGAACAGCGACGCCAGCACCCCGGCATAGATTGCCGTCTGCAATTCCAGCAGCAGGGTCGCGAGGCACGTCAGCGCCATGACCACGAACTCGGCGCGGCTGACCCGCAGCAACGAGCGGATGCCGCGATGATCCACCAGTCCCCAGGCGATCAGCAGAATGCTCCCGGCCATGGCCGGAATTGGAATGTGCGAGATCAGGCCCGTGCCGAAAATCGCGAACAACGCGACCCAGATCGCCGAAAACACCCCGGCCAGCGGCGAACAGGCGCCTGCCTCGTAACTCAGGCCTGAACGGGTGAACGAGCCGGCCGACAGCGACCCGGAGAAGAACGCACCGACGATATTCGATAAGCCCTGCGCGCGAACTTCCTGATTGGCATCGAGCAACTGCTGCGAGCGTGCAGCAATCGAGCGGGCAATCGACAGGCTGGTGACCAGCCCGAGCATGCCCACCGCCACCGCGCTCGGCAGCAATCGCAGAATCAGATCCAGATCCAGCGGCAAACCACTGAACGGTGGCAAACGCCCGACAAAGGCGCTGACCAGATGCACATGACCGAATATCGACGGCCATAGCCACACTACCGCACTGCCCAGCACCAGGGTTATCAACAGGGTTGGCCAGCGTGGTAGCAGTTGTCTGAGCACGAAACCGACCACTACCGTGGCCACGCCCAATACCAGTGAAGGTTTATCCACAGCCCGCAGGTGCTGCAGCAAGTCCATCAGGCTGGCCAGTGCTGTGGCTTTCGCCGGAAGGTCCAGCCCCAACAGGTTCGGCAGTTGCCCGATGGCAATCACCACCGCTGCGCCAAGGGTGAAACCCAGCACCACTGAATGCGAGACGAAATTCACCAAAGCGCCGAAGCGCAGCAGGCCGAGCAGCCACTGGAAAATCCCGGCGAGGAAGGTCAGCAGCAGGATCAGAGTGATGTAGTCCTGCGACGCCGGCACGGCCAGAGGACTGACGCTGGCGAACAGCACTATGGAGATGGCGGCTGTCGGGCCGCAGATCAGGTGCCAAGATGAACCCCACAAACAGGAGATCAACACTGGGATGATCGCAGCGTAGAGGCCATATTCGGGTGGGAGACCGGCTATCAGCGCGTAGGCAATCGACTGGGGTAACGCGAGAATTGCGCCGCTGAGGCCGATGATCAGATCCCGTCCTACGCTGGCGCGGGTTTGCCGCGGGAGCCAGGTGAGAAAAGGGAAGAGAGAGTGGCGGCTGGGGAAGGCCATGGATCCTCGCGGTTGGGGTTTTGTTCAAGGTTATCAGGGTGTCAGGGAAAGGGCCCTCACCCTAGCCCTCTCCCGGAGGGAGAGGGGACTGACCGAGGTGTTTGATGGAGATGCACCGACCTGCAATTTCGGAGTTGAGCGCAAGTTTAGAATCCAACAAATATCGGCTCCCTTCCCCCTCGCCCCCTTGGGGGAGAGGGCTGGCGTGAGGGGGCAAAAATCTCAAGCCAAGCCCAATTCCAACAAACCCATAAATCAAAGCTTCGCCTTAACCGCCGCCAACGCATCCTTCCCGTCAACCGTCTTCACCCCGTCCAGCCACTTGTCCAACACCGCCGGATTAGCCTTGATCCACGCCTTCGCCGCCGCGGCATTAGTGACCTTCTTGTTCACCACCTCAGCCATGATGCTGTTTTCCATCTCCTGCGTGAACGAAAGATTGGTCAGCAATTTACCCACATTCGGACAGGCCTCGGCGTAGCCTTTGCGCGTTAACGTGAACACGCTGCCGGTGTCGCCAAAGTATTTCTCGCCGCCCTTCAGGTAATGCATTTTCAACTGCACGTTCATCGGGTGCGGGGTCCAGCCGAGGAAGGTGACGAATTTCTGCTTCTTCACCGCCCGCGAGACTTCGGCGAGCATCGCCTGTTCGCTGGACTCGATCAGCTTCCACTGACCGAGGTCGAAGTCGTTCTTCTTGATGATTTCCTGCAACGAGATGTTCGCTGGCGCACCCGAGCCGATGCCGTAGATCTTCTTCTCGAATTTATCGGCGTATTTGTTCAGGTCGGCAAAATTGTGCACACCGGCGTCCCACACGTAGTCCGGCACGGCCAGGGTGAACTCGGTGCCGTCGAGGTTCTTCGCCAGTTGCGTCACGTCGCCAGTGGCGACGAATTTGTCGTAGAAGCCCTGCTGCGCCGGCATCCAGTTACCGAGGAACACGTCCACCTGGCCGTCCTTCAAACCACCAAAGGTGATCGGTACCGCGAGGGTGTCGACCTTGGCCTTGTAGCCCATGCCGTCCAGCAAAAAACCGGCGATGGCGTTGGTCGCGGCGATGTCGCTCCAGCCCGGATCGGCCATCTTCACTGTTTCGCAGCTTTGCTCGGCGAAGGCCGAGGCACTGCCCAGGGCCAACAGGCCAATCGTCAGTGCTGTGGATAACTTGCGCATGGACTTCCCCTTAACATTATTGGTTTTGGCAGGGTTGTGGATAACGGGCCTTGCGCTCCAGATCGTCGAGGTCGATGTGGTTGCGCATGTACTGCTGACTGGCGTCCACCAGCGGCTGGTGATCCCAGCTCTTCAGCTTGCCGAGGGTCAGCGCCTCGGCGACGAAACGGCGGCGGCGCTGGCTGGCGAGCACATCGCGGTGGATTGCCGGAATGTCCCACTTGGTCCGCGCTTCGGCGAGAAAATCGTCGAACAGCTGGCGATGTTGCGGCGACTGGCTGAGTTCTTCGCGTTCACGCGGGTCGTTGTGCACATCGAAGAGTAGGCAAGGGTCGCTTTCGCTGTAGATAAACTTGTACGCGCCGCGACGGATCATCATCAGCGGGCTGAGCGTGCCTTCGGCCATGTACTCGCCGAACACTTCGTCGTGGCCACCCTGCCCTTGCAGGTGCGCCAACAGCGAGCGGCCGTCCAGTGGCAGGCCCGGTTCCAGCGTGCCGCCAGCCAGCTCGACGAAGGTCGGCAACAGGTCAGCGGTGGACACGGCAGCACTGATCCGCCCGGCAGCGAACTGACTTGGGGCACTTATCAACAGGGGCACGCGGGCCGCCATCTCGAACCAGTGCATTTTGTACCAGAGGCCTTTCTCGCCGAGCATGTCGCCGTGGTCGCCGGAGAAAACGATGATGGTGTCGTCGATCAGCCCGGTATCCTCGAGGGTTTGCAGGAGTTTGCCGACGTTGGCGTCGATATAGCTGCAAGCCCCGAAGTACGCCCGGCGTGCGTCGCGGATTTTGGCCACCGGCAGCGGCTTGTCCCACAAGTCGTAGACCTTGAGCAGACGCTGCGAGTGTGGATCGAGGGAATGTTGATCCGGGGTGGTCGGCAACGGGATGTCGCCGTCGTCATACAAATCCCAGAACGCCTTGGGAATCGTGTACGGGTCGTGGGGGTGGGTCATCGACACGGTTAGGCAGAACGGCTGGTCGCCGTCCTCGCGAATATGGTCGAACAGGTACTGCTGGGCCTTGAACACCACCTCTTCATCGAAGTCGAGCTGGTTGGTGCGCACGCATGGCCCGGCCTGCAGCACCGAGGACATGTTGTGATACCAGCTCGGGCGCACGTCCGGTTCGTCCCAGTTCACTGCCCAGCCGTAGTCGGCCGGATAGATGTCGCTGGTCAGGCGTTCTTCATAACCATGCAGTTGATCCGGGCCGCAGAAATGCATCTTGCCCGACAGCGCCGTGCGATAGCCGAGGCGGCGCAGGTAGTGGGCGTAGGTCGGAATATCGGCGGGGAAATCGGCGGCGTTGTCGTAGGCGCCGATCTTGCTCGGCAACTGGCCGCTGACCAGGGTGAAACGCGACGGCGCGCACAATGGGCTGTTGCAGTAAGCGGCGTCGAACACCACGCCTTGGGCGGCGAGACGCGAAAGATTCGGCAGTTTGATTGGCGACGGGCCATAGATCGGCAACATTGGCGCGGCCATTTGATCGGCCATGATGAAAAGAATGTTCTTGCGCTTCATGTGATCGCGGCATTCCATAGTGAATATTTATGCGACATTGCTGCGATCGAGCATGGAGTCCATGCCCAGTCCGGTAAAGCCCGCGCCGGACAATGACTAGGATAAGCCCAGCTTATGTATGACGCCCTCGGAAACCTGTCGCTCGACCTGCTGCGCGCTTTTGAGGCAGCGGCGCGCCATCGCAGCTTTACCGCGGCGGCGGTGGAACTGGGCACCACGCAACCGGCGATCAGCCAGCAGATCAAGCGTTTGGAAGAACAGCTGGGTACGCGGCTGTTTGACCGGATCTACCGCGGTATCGAACTGACCGAGGGCGGGACGATCCTGTTCGAGCAGGTTAAGCTCGGTTTGCAGCATATTGATGCAGGGTTGAGCGCGATCAGTACACAGCAGCAACATGAGGTGTTGCAGGTCGCCACCGATTTCGCCTTTGCCGCGTATTGGCTGATGCCGCGCCTGCACCGCTTTCATGAAGCCAATCCGCAGGTCGACGTCAGCCTGGTGACCAGCGAGCGCAACCACAACATGCTGCGCACCGACATCGATGTCGCGGTGCTGTTTGGCGATGGGCGCTTCAAGCAGGGTGAAAGCCATTGGCTGTTCAGCGAAGAAGTGTTTCCGGTGTGCAGCCCGCAGTTGCTCAAGGACCGGCCCCTGCCCTTGCCCGCGCAGGCGTTGCTGGAGTTTCCGCTGCTGCACCTGCGCGGTGAAAACAGCAGCAACTGGTTCGACTGGAGCGGCCTGTTTCGCGAACTGGGCATCACGACCCCGCCGGCACCGGGGCAATTGCGTTTCGACAATTACACGCTGTTGATTCAAGCGGCCATTGGCGGTCAGGGCGTCGCTATCGGCTGGCGTCACCTTGTGGATAACTTGCTGACTCAGGGCTTGCTGTGCCGGCCCATTGCCGAGACCACACTGTCGCGTTTGGGTTATTACGTGGTGCTGCCACAACGTAAACGCCGTGGTGCGTTGATTCAACAGTTTGTCGACTGGTTGATGGCCGAGCAGGCGAGCAGCGCCGAATCCCTCAGCGGGCTGGCGCTGCCGTCGATTGCGGTTTGAGGATTCAGTCAGAGGCGGCCACGAAATTCACATGCTGATGCACATGCAGGTTCAGCCGCAGCTCATCGGCAATTCCCACCGCGACCCGGTTCAGGCGTTCCAGCGGCTCCGTCAGCCCCGGCTCGAGATTGCTGCCGACCTGGCTGAAATGCTCGATGGTCAGCCCCGCTACACCGTGGGGCGCGTTCACCAGCGTCCATTGCAACGGGCTGCTTTGCAGGGCTTCGCGGATTTCTTCGGCGGCGTGGCGTTGCAGCTCGTCGTCCAGATCCGGCTCGTCGAGCACGGCAAAATTCCCCACCAGAAACAGCCGTGGCACGTTGGCCGCTTGCAGGCCGTCGACCAACGCATCGACCGCCAGCACCTGTTCCACCGGCCCCAGCACCACGGAGCGTTCCACATGGTCGCTGCTGAACGGCAGGCCTGGCGCGTCCAGCAAGCAGATCACCGCCGAGCTGCCCGCTACGCTTTGCTTGACCCGCTCGGCGTCGAACAGATCGCCACTCTTGGTGCGCAGGCCGGGACGTGGCGCGAGTACGTTCAAATCGTCGAGAATCGCGATGACTTCATGCTGCCTGCGCAGCATTTCAGCCATCAACGCGCCGCCGAGGCTGGCCATGGCACCATAGAGCACTACCTTCACCGTCGGGGTTTCGGCATTTTTCATGGCTGAGCTCCTGTTCCTGTCATATCGCGTGTGACCCACAGGAAACGGCGAGGGTTCGAATCGATTCAGAGGCTTGCAGATGCACACGATCAAGGGCTACCACGCCCATATCTATTACGACGCCAGCACGATCGCCCAGGCCCGGGCCTTGTGCGAACTGGCGGCGCAGACATTTACCTTGAAGATGGGCCGGATGCACGAGCGCCCGGTCGGCCCGCACCCGGACTGGAGCTGCCAACTGGCCTTTGGCCCGGAGCTGATTGGCGAGGTGCTGCCGTGGCTGGCGCTCAATCGCAAGGGACTGGTGGTGTTCCTGCACCCGGACACTGGCGATGATTTGCTCGACCACACCGAGCATGCGATCTGGATGGGCGCGATCCGCCCGCTGGACCTGTCTATTTTTTAATCAAAGAGTTTCTTCCGGTTCCCCCGGCAGATGCTCGTCAAGACGCAGCCAAGGCAACTGGCTGTCAGTCCAGATATGCCGCTCGGCTGCTGCGCGCTCCGGGTGATCCAGCGTGGCAATGGTCACATCGATGCTTTCGGGGCTGAGCAGGGTCACCAGCGCCAGCTGCGCCCCGCACTGCGCACAGAAGTAGCGCGCGCAACTGCTCGACGAGTCATAGCGCGAAGGCGCCCCAGCCAGCCACTGGAAGCTGGCCATCGGCACGGTGATCCACGTGGTGACGATGCCACCGCTGACCTTGCGGCAGATCGAACAATGGCAGTGGGCGATGTCACGTAAAGTCCCGCTGAACTGATAGCGAATGTGTCCGCAGTGGCAGCCACCGTTGTGCAATTCACCCATGTCCGCGCCCTCCCGTCCCCGAATTGATTGACTCTAGCTGCATCCGACGGCCGGTTGACCATTCGCCCCACGCTTTCTTCAGCGAAAGGTAGTTGAAAGGTTGCCCGATTAGGATCGCCGCCACTACCGGCAACAGACCGGTTGGCCAAGGCGTGTGATCGCTCGCACGTCAGGCCCAATTAACAACAACAATGGTGATTCTGATGTCCTCTGTAGCCCGCCTTCTCGCTGAAACTCCGCCCGTACGTCTCGTGCTTCCCGTTCTGCGCTGATCCCGTCCGATCCGCTCACTTCACTCGCCGCGCTACGCCTGGAGTATTCCCATGCTGACTTTCCTTGGCTTTGCCATGGTCATCACGTTCATGTTCCTGATCATGACCAAGCGCCTGTCTGCGCTGATCGCCCTGATCATCATCCCGATCCTGTTCGCCCTGTTCGGTGGCTTTGCGCCGAAGATCGGCCCGATGATGCTCGAAGGTATCACCAAGCTCGCGCCGACCGGCGTGATGCTGATGTTCGCCATTCTGTACTTCGCCCTGATGATCGACTCCGGCCTGTTTGACCCGGCCGTGCGCAAGATCCTCAAACTGGTCAAGGGCGACCCGTTGAAAGTTTCGGTCGGTACCGCCGTGCTGGCGCTCGTCGTCTCCCTCGATGGTGACGGCGCGACCACTTACATGATCTGCGTGGCCGCCATGCTGCCGCTGTACAGCCGCATCGGCATGAGCCCGCGAATCATGGCCGGTCTGATCATCCTCGCCGGTGGCGTGATGAACATGACCCCCTGGGGTGGCCCGACCGCCCGTGCCGCCAGTGCGCTGCATGTCGATCCGTCGGACATCTTCGTGCCGATGATCCCGGCGATGGCCGCCGGTGTGGTGGCGATCCTGATCATTGCCTACTTCTACGGCAAACGTGAACGTGCGCGTCTGGGTGAGCTGCACCTGATTGGCGACGAGATCGATCACAGCGAAATCAGCGTGTCACAATTCCCGGATGCCCGTCGTCCGAAGCTGATCTGGTTCAACGGCCTGCTGACCCTGGCGCTGATGTGCACCCTGATCGCCGGCCTGCTGCCGCTGCCGGTGCTGTTCATGGTGGCGTTCAGCATCGCGATGATCGTCAACTACCCTTGCCTGCAAATGCAGAAGGACCGTGTTTCGGCCCACGCCGGTAGCGTGCTGTCGGTGGTCAGTCTGATTTTCGCGGCGGGTATCTTCACCGGTATCCTGTCCGGAACCGGCATGGTCGACGCCATGTCGAAAAGCCTGCTGGCGGTGATTCCGGACTTCCTCGGCCCGTACCTGGCGGTCATCACGGCGCTGGTGAGCATGCCGTTCACGTTCTTCATGTCGAACGACGCGTTCTACTACGGCGTGTTGCCGGTGCTCTCCGAAGCGGCCAGCCATTACGGCATCACCGCGGTGGAAATGGCCCGTGCCTCGATCGTCGGTCAGCCCGTCCACCTGCTGAGTCCACTGGTTCCGTCGACTTACCTGCTGGTGGCGTTGGCCGGTATCGAATTCGGTGACCACCAGCGCTTCACCCTGAAGTGGGCAGTGCTGGTCTGCCTGTGCATACTGGTGGCCGCCTTGCTGCTGGGGACTTTCCCGCTGTTCAGCACGTTGTAACGGCATTCACTCACCATGACGCCAGCTGCTTGCTGGCGTCATGGTTTAACACTCGCTCAAAGGAATACACATGGATTGGCTGACCAACCCCGAAATCTGGGTTGCCTTCTTTACCCTGACCGCCCTGGAAATCGTTCTGGGCATCGATAACATCATCATGATTTCGATCCTGGTCAGCCGCATGCCCAAACACATGCAGCAGCGCACGCGGATCTTCGGGCTTGGCCTGGCGATGATCACGCGGATCCTGTTGCTGCTGTCGATCACCTGGGTCATGCGCCTGACGGCCGACCTGTTCGTGGTGTTCGGCCAGGGCATTTCCGGTCGCGACCTGATCCTGTTCTTCGGTGGTCTGTTCCTGCTGTGGAAGAGCTCGCAAGAGATGTACCACGCGCTTGAAGGCGAAGACGAAAGTGGCGACGAGCCTTCGGGCAAGGGCGGCAACTTCCTCTACACCATCATCCAGATCGCGATCATCGACATCGTGTTCTCGCTGGATTCGGTGATCACCGCTGTCGGCATGGTGTCCCACGTGCCGGTGATGGTCGCGGCGATTGTCGTGGCGGTGCTGGTGATGATGCTGGCCTCGGGCAAGATCAGCGAATTCATCGACGAGCACCCGTCGCTGAAGATGCTCGCGCTGTCGTTCCTGCTGGTGGTCGGTACTGTACTGATTGCCGAAGCGTTCGACGTGCACGTGCCGAAGGGCTACGTCTACTTCGCCATGGGCTTCTCGCTGGCGGTTGAAGCGATCAACATCAAACTGCGCACGGCGATGGCCAAGAAGAAAAAGCAGCAGGAACCAGTGAAACTGCGCAAGGACATCCCGGGGCAGTAATCCGGTAGCACATACGCAACACCCCTTGTAGGAGAGAGCCTGCTCGCGATAGCGGCCTGTCAGTCAACATCAATGTTGAAGCTGATGGCCCTATCGCGAGCAGGCTCACTCCTACATTTGTTTGTGCATCACAGGGGACGTGCATGAGCCCATTTTCATGACACTTTTGTTTCAATCCACTGTTTAGCTGTGCAATGCTGGCGCCCAGTCCGTTAGCCAACTACAGCTTAAGTATCAAAAACGTAGAAACCGCGCGGTACCGTCAACTTGCTCCTCTGGGGCGCTGCTACTACAGGGGGTCTGCATGCTCACCCTGCTCAATCTGCTTTCTGCCGTGGCCCTGCTGATCTGGGGCACGCACATCGTCCGAACCGGCATCCTGCGGGTGTACGGCACCAACCTGCGCCATGTGATTGGCCAGAACATGTCCAAACGCTGGCTCGCCTTTGTGGCCGGCATCGTCGTGACCGCGATGGTACAGAGCAGCAACGCCACCGCCATGCTCGTCACTTCTTTCGTCGGCCAGGGCCTGATGGCGCTGACCCCGGCGCTGGCGACCATGCTCGGCGCCGACGTCGGTACTGCGCTGATGGCGCGGGTGCTGACGTTCGACCTGTCGTGGCTGTCGCCGCTGCTGATTTTTCTCGGGGTGATCTTCTTCCTGTCGCGCAAACAGACGCGGCTCGGCCAGATGGGCCGGGTGGCGATTGGCCTGGGGCTGATCATTCTCGCGCTGCAACTGATCGTCGAAGCCGCCGCACCGATCACCCACGCCCAAGGGGTGAAGGTGATCTTCGCCTCGCTGACCGGCGACATCCTGCTCGACGCCCTGGTCGGCGCGCTGTTCGCAATGATTTCCTACTCCAGCCTCGCCGCCGTGCTGCTGACCGCCACGCTGGCCGGCGCCAGCGTGATCAGCCTGCCGGTGGCGATCGGTCTGGTGATTGGCGCCAACATCGGCAGCGGTGTGCTGGCGTTCATGAGCACCAGCATGCAGAACGCGGCCGGGCGGCAAGTGGCCTTGGGCAGCCTGCTGTACAAACTGATCGGACTGCTGCTGATCATTCCGGTGCTCGATCCGCTGGTGCACTGGATCGACAGCCT
This sequence comes from Pseudomonas sp. P8_229, assembly GCF_034008635.1. Classification (NCBI taxonomy): domain Bacteria; kingdom Pseudomonadati; phylum Pseudomonadota; class Gammaproteobacteria; order Pseudomonadales; family Pseudomonadaceae; genus Pseudomonas; species Pseudomonas sp. P8_229. The sequence goes on from NZ_CP125378.1 coordinate 3,012,439, forward strand.
CGATTTCAGCTCGCAGGAAATGGTCATCGGCTTCCACCTGCTCTACAACACCGCGCGCTGCCTGATCCTGCTGCCGAGTGTCGGGCCGATGGCGCGGCTGTGTGCCTGGCTGCTGCCGGAGCGTCCGGAGGTCAACGGCACCGCCAAACCCCGGCATCTGGACCCGACAGCGCTGGTCACGCCGAGTCTGGCGCTGGCCAATGCCGCTCGCGAGACCCTGCGCATGGGCGACCTGATCGACAACATGCTCGATGCCACGCTCGATGTGCTGCGTGGCAAGCAGACATCGGTCACCCTCGAAATGCGCCGCATGACCGATGATGTCGAAGCACTGTACAGCGCGATCAAGCTTTATCTGGCGCAAATGCCGCGCGAGGATCTCGGCGAGCAGGACAGTCGGCGTTGGGCGGAGACCATCGAGCTGGCGATCAACCTGAAACTGGCGAGCGACCTGATCGAACGCATGCTGCGCAAGGTGCAGCAGCAGAAAACTTCGCAACGTCGCTCGTTTTCCGAGGAAGGCCTGGAAGATCTGGCCGGACTGCATCAGCAACTGATCGCCAATCTACGGCTGGGGCTGTCGGTGTTTCTCAGTGGGGACAAGGAAAGCGCGCGTCAGTTGCTGCGCGAAAAACGTCGCTTCCGCGCGCAGGAACGGCGTCTGGCCCATGCCCATGTCAGCCGTTTGCAACGTAAGATCGTGCAGAGTCTGGAAACCAGTTCGCTGCACCTTGAGCTGATTGCGGACATGAAGCGCTTGAATTCGCTGTTTTGCAGCAGTGCTTATGTGGTGCTGGAAACGGCGGATACCGGGGCCCTGGAAGCGGATGATATTGCCGACATTACGCATTCGCCTTGAACGTCTGGGGCTGGTGTCAGTCAGTAACATTGATTCAGCTTTCAGGAAGCTATCGCGTGCAGGCTCACTCCTACAGGGGGACGCATTCCAAATGTAGGAGTGAGCCTGCTCGCGATGAGGGCCTGACTGACGACACGGATCTCCAAATCAGCCGTACGGAAGCCTGTTATGCGTTGCCTGTTGTTCGCCTGTCTGTTGCTCGGTTCCCTGCCCGCCTTCGCCGTTGATCGATTTCAAGTCGAGGGCTATGCGCTGCCCAACGGTTTGCAGCTGTTGCTCAAGCCCGGTACCGAGCGCGGGCATGTGGCGATCCGCCTGGTGGTGGGGGTCGGCCTTGACGATTTCGACTGCGATGAAAAAGAGCTGCCGCACCTGCTCGAGCATCTGCTGTTCAGCGGCGTCGATGCCACGGGTGAAGGCGGTCTCGAGGAGCGCATGCAGGCGCTGGGCGGCGAGTGGAACGCGTTCACCAGCAACGCTGACACCACGTTCGTCATCGAAGCCCCGGCGAAGAACCAGCGCAAGGTCCTCGACCTGCTGCTCGGCCTGCTGACCCAGACCCGCATCGACGACAACGCGATCAACGCCGCCAAACGCGTGGTCGAGCGCGAGGACGGTGGCCATTACACGCGCCTGCAACGCTTTCTCGACCGTCAGGATCTGGGCCACACCGCGAGCAATCAACTGGCGGTGGAACTGGGCCTGAAATGCCCGCAACGGGCCGAGGTCGGTCACCTTACCCAGCAGCAACTGGAGAGGGTGCGCAAGACCTGGTACGCGCCGAACAACATGACCCTGATCGTCGTCGGCGAGCTCGACAAGTTGCTGCCGGCTTATCTGGAGCGAACCTGGGGCACACTCCAAGCAGTGGACCCGGCGGAGCACCGTGAGCTGCCGGACATCCGTACCAGCGCGGCCCATGAACGCACCCTCACCCGCGGCTTCATTGGCGACAGCGCCAAGCTGCACTGGCTGGTGCCGGAGCCGATGCTGGACGATCAGTACGACGAGACTTTCGACATCCTCAAGGACTACCTCGACTGGGCACTGTACCGGCAGATCCGCCTGAACCATGGCTTGTCCTACGGGCCATGGGCCGAGCGAGAAGTGTTTGGCGGGGTCGGCTTCATGAGCCTCAACGCCGATGTCGATCGCGATGACCTTGCCGAAGCCCAGCAGGTGCTGAAAGACCTCAAGGCCGACCTGCTGAAAAACGGCCTCGACCCCGACACCTTCGCCCGGATCAAGCAGGCGGCCATCGCCCATCAGGCCTGGGCGGTGCAAGGCAACAGCGCGATGGCCGACTACTACTGGAGCGCGCTGGGCGACTACGAGGACGGGCGCTTTGCCAACCCGGCCCGGGAGCTGCAAGGCGTGACGCTGGAAACCGCGAACAAGGCCATGCGCGAGTTGCTGTTGCAGCCGGGGTATTTGCGGATCGAGAAGCCGTTGCTCAGTGATGATCAGGTGTTGTGGTTGATTGCCGGTGGTCTCGGCGTGGTGTTGCTGGTGCTGATTGGCTGGCGCCTGCACCGCCGCCAACCAGCCGAACACTAACCCTGTGGGAGCGAGCCTGCTCGCGAATGCGGTAGATCATGCAACAAATGCAGTGACTGATACGACGCCTTCGCGAGCAAGCTCGCTCCCACAGGGATCTGTGGTGATTTTACTGACCGGGAGCCTCGCCACGTCGCCTGGCGGACGGTACTCTGTCGGGGTTTTTTCCTACCCAGTCGTGAACCGTCCACATGTCGAAAATAACCCTCCTGATCCAGCGCATTCTCGAACTGATGAAGCGCTACCCCGGGGTCATTGCGCTTGGCGGTTTCATCTCCGGGGTCGGCAGTTTCATTCTGGTCGATCGCCAGCAAGGCCTGGCGAGCTGGATCACCATCATCATGCTGCTCAGCTGGATCTGGCTGATGCTGGAAAACACCCTGACCGGGTTGTTCACCCGCATCTTCAAACGGGAAATCCCCCAGCCGCTGCTACGTTACGCAACGCAGATGATCCACCAGGAAAGCCTGTTTTTCGTCCTGCCGTTTTTCTTCATCACTACCACCTGGAACAGCGGCCAGCTGATCTTCACCGGTCTGCTGTGCATCGCCGCGCTGATCTCGATTGTCGACCCGCTCTACTACAAATGGCTGGCGCCGCGGCGCTGGGCGTTTCTCGCGCTGCACACCTTGACCCTGTTCGCCGCCCTGCTTACCGCGCTGCCAGTGATCATGCACCTGACCACCGCACAGAGTTTCAAGTGGGCGCTAGGCACGGCGGTGGTGCTGTCGTTCCCGAGTCTGGCGTCGATCTTCCCGATCCGCACTGTGCGCAACGCGCTGGCGATCCTGTGCATCACCGTCGGGATCGGCGCCGTCGGCTGGATGCTGCGCTCCTGGGTGCCGCCGGCCACGCTGTGGATGACCGATGTGGCGATCAGCACCCAGTTGCAGGACCGCACCCCCGGCGCCAGCCTCGACGAGGTCAGCGCCGAACAGATCCGCAACGGCGGGCTCTATGCCTACACCGCAATCAACGCGCCGCGCGGGCTGGATGAGCGCATTTATCACGTGTGGCAATTCAACGGTCAGGAAGTCGACCGCATCGCCCTCGATATCCACGGCGGGCGCAAGGAAGGCTACCGCGCCTGGACGCACAAGCAGAACTTCCCTGGCAACCCGGCGGGCAAGTGGCAGGTGCGGGTGCTGACCGAAGACGGCCAGGTGATCGGTGTGCTGCGTTTCGAAGTGACGGACAGCACAGCGATCAAAGAAAAGTAATCCGGTTCGTGCTATTACGTATGCCTGCGTATTTAGCCGAACAAGCACGGAGCTTATGACCAGCAGCTCGATGACCGGTAATGCCCGACTGGACACGTCGCTCAGCCCTGCCCGCCTGCGGGTGTCCGGGGACTGGACGCTTGCCCATTACGCCGACCTCAAGCACCTGACCGAAAAGCTCCACGGCCAGTACGACGCCAATACCGTGGTTGATCTCAACAGCCTCGGCGCCCTCGACACCGCTGGCGCGTCCCTGCTGGTTGAGCTGCTTGGTTCCGAACGCCTGGGCAAATCCGCCGAACACCCCGATTGCACGATTTCCCCGGCTGACCGCGCGCTGCTGCAAACCGTGTATCGCTCTCTGACCGACTTCTGCGTGCCGATCAAGGAGCCGGAAGTCAGCGTCAGCGTGCAACTGCTGACCCGCATCGGGCGCGCGGTGGAAACGGTCTGGCAGGACACTCTGCAAGTGTTGGGTTTTATCGGCCTGATCCTCGAAACCATCGCCCGCAACCTGTTCCGGCCCAAGCGCTGGCGGGTCACGCCAGTCGTTGCGCACATCGAACAGACCGGCCTCGACGCCGCGCCGATCGTGGCGCTGCTGACCTTTCTGGTTGGCGCGGTGGTGGCGTTTCTCGGCGCGACGGTGCTGGCCAGTTTTGGCGCGACGATCTTTACCGTGGACCTGGTGGGATTCTCGTTTTTGCGCGAGTTCGGCGTGTTGCTCACGGCGATCCTGATGGCCGGTCGTACTGCCAGTGCGTTCACCGCGCAGATCGGCTCGATGAAGGCCAATGAAGAGATCGACGCGATCCGCACCCTCGGCCTCGACCCGATGGAGCTGCTGGTGGTGCCCCGCGTGTTGGCGATGCTGGTGGCGTTGCCGATGCTGACGTTCCTGGCGATGCTCTGCGGCATCATCGGCGGTGGTGTGGTGTGTGCGGTATCGTTGGGGATCTCGCCGGCGATGTTTCTCTCGCTGCTGCAAAGCGACATTGGCATCCAGCATTTTCTGGTCGGTCTGGTGAAAGCGCCGATCTTTGCCTTCCTGATCGCGACGATCGGTTGCCTGGAAGGCTTCAAGGTCAGCGGCAGCGCCGAATCGGTCGGCGCGCACACCACCTCCGCCGTGGTGCAGTCGATTTTCGTGGTGATCGTGCTCGATGCGGTGGCTGCGCTGTTCTTCATGGAGATGGGCTGGTGAGTCGTCTACCCCGCGCGCCCTCGGAGGCGGTGATTGAAGTCCGTGGCCTGTGCAATCGCTTTGGCAGCCAGAGCGTGCACGAGAACCTCGATCTGGATCTGTACAAAGGCGAAATCCTTGCCGTGGTTGGCGGCTCCGGCAGCGGCAAATCGGTGCTGCTGCGCAGCATCGTCGGGCTGCGTCGGCCCAGCGAAGGCAACGTGAAGGTGTTCGGCCAGAACCTGCCGAGCCTGTCCGAGCATGAGCGTTCGCTGGTCGAACGGCGTTTCGGCGTGCTGTTCCAGAAAGGCGCGCTGTTCTCCTCGCTGACGGTGACCGAGAACGTCGCCCTGCCGCTGATCGAACACGCCGGCCTGAGTCGCAACGACGCCGAGCATCTGGCGGCGGTGAAACTGGCGCTGGCCGGGCTACCGCTGTCGGCGGCGGACAAATACCCGGCCTCGCTGTCCGGCGGCATGATCAAGCGCGCCGCGCTGGCCCGGGCACTGGCGCTGGACCCCGACATCCTGTTCCTCGACGAACCCACCGCCGGCCTCGATCCGATTGGCGCGGCGGCGTTCGATCAACTGATCCTGACCCTGCGCGATGCGCTGGGCCTGAGCGTGTTTCTGGTGACCCACGACCTCGACACGCTCTACACCATTACCGACCGTGTGGCGGTGCTGGCGCAGAAGAAGGTGCTGGTCGCCGGCCCTATCGACGTGGTCTCGGAAACCGATGACGCGTGGATTCACGAATACTTCCACGGCCCGCGCGGCCGCTCGGCGCTGGACGCCGCCAAATTGCTCAACGAGGTCTGACATGGAAACCCGAGCCCATCATGTGTTGATCGGCCTGTTCTCAGTGATTGTCGTGGCGGGCGCCCTGCTCTTCGGCCTGTGGCTGGCCAAGTCCAGCGTCGACACCGAGTTCAAGGATTACGAAGTGGTCTTCAACGAGGCGGTCAGCGGCCTGTCCAAGGGCAGCCCGGTGCAGTACAGCGGGATCAAGGTCGGCGACGTGGTCAGCCTGCGTCTCGACCCGAAAGACCCACGGCGGGTATTGGCGCGGATTCGCCTCGGCGGCGACACGCCGGTCAAGGAAGACACCCAGGCCAAACTGGCCTTGGCCGGGATCACCGGGACCTCGATCATCCAGCTCAGCGGCGGCACCCCGCAGAGCCCGAAACTGCGCGGGCATGACGGCGAGTTGCCGACCATCGTCGCGGCGCCCTCGCCTATCTCACGCCTGCTCAACGACAGCAACGACTTGATGAGCGGCATCACCGCGCTGCTGAGCAATGCCAACCAGATGTTCTCCCCGGAGAACGTCGAGCGTGTGAGCAACACCCTGGCGCATCTGGAGCAGACTACCGGCTCGATCAACGATCAGCGCGGCGACTTGCGTCAGGCCATGCAGCAACTGGCGAGTGTCGGCAAACAGGCCGGCAGCATGCTCGAACAGACATCGCTGCTGATGCGCAACGCCAACGGCCTGCTCAACGATCAAGGCAAACAGGCACTGGGCAGTGCCGAGCAGGCGATGAAGTCGCTGGAGCAGAGCAGCGCCACCATCAACGGCCTGCTGAGCAAGAATCAGAACTCCCTCGATAACGGCATGCAGGGCCTCAATGGCCTGGCCCCGGCCATCCGCGAACTGCGCGAGACCCTGACCTCGCTGCGCGCCATTTCTCAACGCCTGGAGGCCAACCCCAGCGGTTACCTGCTGGGCAGTGACAAGAACAAGGAGTTCACGCCATGAAGCTGACTCACCTCGCTTTTCTCGCCAGCTTCTCCTTGATCAGCGCGTGCTCGATCCTGCCCAAGGCCGAGCCGTCGGATGTCTACCGTCTGCCGTCGACTCAGGCGCCCGCTTCGGCCAGTTCGGCCGCGACTCAGCGCTGGTCGCTGCGCCTGAACAAATTGCAGGCCAGCGAAGCACTGAACCGGCCGAACATCGCGGTGATTCCACAGGGTGACGTGATCAGCAGCTACAAGGCGTCGCGCTGGAGCGATCCGGCGCCGGTGCTGGTGCGTAATCGGCTGTTGGACGGGTTTGCACGTGATGGTCGGGTGACCTTGCTCAGTACCGATGACAGCAACTTTGCTGCGGATCTGGAGCTGGGCGGCAGCTTGCAGGCGTTTCAGACCGAGTATCAGGGCAATCAGGCCAGCGTTGTGGTGCGGGTCGATGCGTTGCTGGTGCGTGGTTATGACCAGCGGATTCTCGCCAGCCGGCGCTTTGAGGAGCACCAGCCGCTGAGCGATGTGCAGGTGCCGGCGGTGGTTGCGGGGTTTGGACAGGCGAGTGATCGGCTCACCGCGAAGGTTGTTGCGTGGGCAGTGGATCAAGGCCAGAAACTGGCGCAACAACCAAGACCTTAGGCCTCACACAAAACAAAAATGTGGGAGCGGGCTAGCTCGCGAAGGCGGTGTGTCAGTCAATGTATTGGTCGACTGACACTCCCTCTTCGCGAGCAAACCCGCTCCCACATTTTGATTTGTGTTTAGCCGAAGAACCAGTAGCAGACGCCAATCGCGCCGAGTACCCCAGCCAGTTCGGCCAACAACGCACACCCCACCGCATGCCGCGCCCGCTGAATCCCCACTGCACCGAAATACACCGCGAGCACATAGAACGTGGTCTCGGTACTGCCCTGTATCGTCGCCGCCACCAGCGACGGGAAGCTGTCGACGCCCGAGGTCTTCATGGTCTCGATCAGCATCGCCCGCGCGGCGCTGCCGGAAAACGGTTTGACCATCGCTGTCGGCAGCGCATCGACGAAGCGCGTGTCCCAACCGGCCCATTGCACCAGATGGCGGATGCCGTCCAGACCAAAGTCCAACGCCCCGGAGGCCCGCAGCACGCCAATCGCACAGAGCATCGCTACCAGATACGGCAGCAGGTTCTTGGCGACATCAAAGCCCTCTTTGGCACCCTCGACGAAGGCCTCGTAGACCTTGACCTTGCGTAATGCGCCAATCACCAGAAACAGCATGATCAGGCCGAACAGCGTGAGGTTGCCGAGGATCGACGACAGCCCGGCCAGCGCCGTGGCCGACATCGTCGCCAGCAGCGCCATGAAGCCGCCGAGGATCAGCGCCCCCGGGATCAGGTAGGCCAGCACCACCGGGTCCCAGATCCGCAGGCGTTGCATGAATGCCACCGAGAGGAAGCCGACAATTGTCGAGCAGCTGGTCGCCAGCAGAATCGGCAGAAATACCAGGGTCGGGTCCGGCGCACCTTGCTGCGCGCGGTACATGAAGATCGTCACCGGCAACAGGGTCAGGGATGAGGCGTTGAGCACCAGGAACAGGATCTGCGCGTTACTGGCGACGGTGGCACTGGGATTGAGCTCCTGCAGCGCCTTCATGGCTTTCAGGCCGATGGGCGTGGCCGCGTTGTCGAGGCCCAGACCGTTGGCAGCGAAGTTCAGGGTAATCAGACCAAGGGCAGGGTGGCCGGCCGGGACTTCCGGCATCAGCCGCAGGAACAGCGGCCCGAGGACCCTGGCCAGCCATTCGACGATCCCGGCCTTCTCGGCGATGCGCAGAAAGCCCAGCCACAGGGTCAGGGTGCCGAACAGCAGCACCATCACCTCGACCGACAGCTTGGCCATGGCGAAAATGCTTTCCACCATCGCTGCGAAAATCCCGGCGTTGCCGCCGACCAGCCACTGCACCAGCGCAGATATTGCTGCCACGACGAAGAAGCCAAGCCACAGGCCATTAAGCATCAGTCAAATCCCCCGGAAGATGCGGCGAATGATAGCGGGGTCGCCAGAAACGACAAACCCCGGATTTCTCCGGGGTTTGTATGGCTAACTCGGTCCACTGTAGGTGTGAGCCTGCTCGCGATGAGGGCGGCACATTCAACATCTCTGTTGTTTGATACACCGCCATCGCGAGCAGGCTCACTCCTACAGGGTTTGTGTCAGTTCTTGGAAATTTCGCCTGCAGGCAGTTTTTCCTTGCTGCGCCAGTGCGGCAGGGAGTTCCAGTAGCGCTGGCCCTTGGCGTCGTCGTACATGCCTTCCCAGCGCGCGATAACCAGTACCGCCAGGGCGTTGCCGATCACGTTCAGTGCGGTACGGGCCATGTCCATGACACGGTCGACACCGGCGATGAACGCCAGGCCTTCCAGCGGGATACCGACGCTGCCCAGGGTTGCCAGCAGCACCACGAAGGACACGCCCGGTACACCGGCGATGCCTTTGGAGGTCACCATCAGGGTCAGGACCAGCAGCAGTTGCTGGCTGATCGACAGGTCGATGCCGTACAGCTGGGCAATGAAGATCGCTGCGATGGACTGATACAGGGTCGAACCGTCGAGGTTGAACGAGTAACCGGTCGGCACCACGAAGCTGCAGATGGCTTTCGGTGCGCCGTAGGCTTCCATTTTCTCGATCACGCGTGGCAGCACGGTTTCCGAGGAGGCGGTGGAGTAGGCCAGGACCAGCTCATCCTTGAAGATGCGCATCAGCTTGATCACCGAGAAGCCGAACAGCTTGGCGATCAGGCCCAGTACCACGAAGGCGAAGAAGGCAATGGCGACGTAAACCAGGATCACCAGCTTCGCCAGCGGCACCAGCGAAGCGAAACCGAAGTTGGCGACGGTCACCGCGATCAGTGCGAATACGCCGATCGGGGCGTAGTTCATGATCATGTGGGTGACTTTGAACATGCTTTCCGAGACGCCCTGGAACATCTTCACCAGCGGCTCGCGCAGGTCCGACTGCAGGCTCGACAGACCGAGGCCGAACAGTACGGAGAAGAAGATGATCGGCAGCATCTCGCCGCGGGCCATGGCCGCGAAGATGTTCGACGGGATCAGGTTGAGGATGGTCTCGATGAACGCGTGTTCATGTTGTACTTCGGCGGCGGTCGCCTGGTACTTGGAGATATCCACCGTGCCCAGGGTGCTCATATCGATGCCGGCGCCCGGGTGGAACAGGTTGGCCAGCAGCAGGCCGACGATGATCGCGATGGTGGTGACGACTTCGAAGTAGATGATCGTCTTCAGGCCGATACGCCCGAGTTTCTTGGCGTCGCCCACGCCGGCAATGCCGACGATCAGGGAGGAGATGACGATCGGGATCACGATCATCTTGATCAGACGGATAAAGATATCGCCTGCCGGTTGCAGGACGTTGCTGATCCACCAGGCTTTCTCGGCACTGAAATGGTTGAGCAACGCACCAATTGCAATCCCTAAAACCAGACCGATGAGGATCTGCCAGGCGAGGCTGAGTTTTGCCTTCTTCATTATCTTTACCCTTACTTGCGTTTGACTCAGGCACATGCAGGAACTGGAACGCTCATTAGCGGAAAAGTCTGTGCATCTGCCTCCGTATAAGGTGCCCCGAAGCGCGTGTTTACGGCTCTTCGGCAGGCGAAAAAAGGCGCAACTATTCCGATGCAAGGTTGCGCCGTCTAATGCCGTAAACGCCTACCCTATGCCGAATCGGCATGAGCTTTTTTAAATGAAACTGGCGTCCCAACCGGTTCGATTGCGACATTTCAGCCGCCATAAGTGCCGTGAACCGGCCATTACAGCCTAGGTTGGTTATTTTTTGAACGAGTGATTTCGACAGAAAATATAAGAAAAAGCCTACATTTGCAGACTAGAAGTCCTACTGTTTAAAAGGACTCTTTCTCGATATACGGTCGCCATGAAACACGGCGAAATGTTTTCGCGCGCAGTCTGAACCATAAAAAGATGAGCAGGACGCTCTAGATCAATGTTTTGTAGCGCACAAAGCTCAGCGCAAGTCCGTCGGACCGCCGAGGGCCGGCGAACCTGCGTCGCAGCTTTTGCCCTGACCCGGCCCTTGCGCAGGCACTCCCTGTACCCGTAGGTCACTCCGACCCTGTAACAGTCAGAACGTCCCGGCCCCCTGATCATGCGCCGACCTTCCTCGGGCGGGCGCAATAAAGGGCAGCGCGGCGCCACCCTCATGTTCGAATCAGTACCAGTTCGGATCTTTCTTCAGCGTTTCCATCAACAGGTTCTGCATGTCCTGATCCGGTTTGCCGAGGAAGCGGTAGGTGGCATGTCGCGTGGGCGACTTGTCGGCCGGCAGTCCTTCGGGCACATCGACGAGCATCGCGTAGGCATCTTTCTTGTCGAAGCTGAACGCGACGATCAAGCGGTGGTTAAGGCACTTGTCCGCGGATTCGCAGAGCGGCCCCACCAGATACTGATTGCCGTCTTCAGTCACGGCATTCATCTGCTGATCTGGCGTACCGGACAGGTTCATCACCCATTCCGGCAGGCGCTCTTCATGCTTCACCACGCCTTGCCAGGTTTCCCGGTATTGCGGGTCGGAGCTGAGCAGCTCGTTGACCCGCGCCTGGCCGTCATTGGCCGCCATCGCCATGGCACTACCGCCCAGAAGCAGGGCGGCTGCCAGTGTCTTTAAACCAATCATCGTTAACCTCGGCCGCGACGGCCAAAGAAGAAGGAAGCGATGAACATCACCAGGAACACGACAAAGAGAATCTTGGCGATACCCGTGGCGGTGCCCGCGATACCACCGAAGCCCAGTACGGCGGCGATGATGGCAATGATCAAGAATGTAATTGCCCAGCTCAACATGGTGATTCTCCTTACTTCTCTATTTAGGGATGTTGCGTGTCCCGGCGCGACGCGCCCGAATTCACTGGTTCGTCAGAAAACCCAGCGCTCTTCACGTGGCAGTTGATCCAGCGGCTGCGCCTGATCGACATCCATCATGCGCATCGAGGCGCTCTCGGCCTGGCTGCTGCTGACGGCGCTGAAGTGCGTCTGCGTGCTGTGTTGAATCGAGATCAGCGGCTCAGGCTTCTGGCTGTTCTCCCAGCTCAGGTATTGCTGGCAGGCGATCAGGGTGATCAACAGGGCAAGTACGCCAAACAGACCTTGCTGGATATGCAGTGGCGAGATACGCACTTGGGCGGCACGTTGGCGAGTCATCCTGGGTTCCTCACTCTTATTCGGTTGGGGCAGTCGGATCTGCCCGGGCTGAATGAGTTATTGCAGCCTGCATGCCAATTTTTTATTTGAAAAAATTCCAATTAAATCAATAAGTTATAGATGTATTAAAAATCGTCTTGGACGCATCCTGCACGATGGGTCATCTACGGTCGTGCGTAATGCACGATTATTTCGTAGGAGATTTCATTCTTATTGAATTGAGAGCAGGTCTCGGATGTCAGAAAAGTACGCAGGCAAACATCGGCAACCCGGCGATTGTTTAGAAGGTCAACAAAATCAATGGATTGGCTGTCATGGCAGGAGAGAGCTACCCTGCTATGGCCGGCATCGTTCAGAATCGACCATGCAACTTGCCCGATTTTTCCGGGACTAACCAAGACCAATCACATAAGGAGCGTAGGAAAAATGGAATCCGCCACTGAGCATCAAGGCCGCATTCTGCTGGTGGACGACGAGTCCGCCATCCTGCGTACCTTCCGTTACTGCCTCGAAGACGAAGGCTACACGGTGGCCACTGCCAACAGCGCGGCTCAGGCCGACGCTTTGCTGCAACGCCAGGTCTTCGACCTGTGCTTCCTCGATTTGCGGCTGGGCGAAGACAATGGTCTTGATGTGCTGGCGCAGATGCGTATCCAGGCACCGTGGATGCGCGTGGTGATCGTCACCGCGCACTCCGCCGTCGACACCGCCGTTGACGCGATCCAGGCCGGCGCGGCCGACTATCTGGTCAAGCCGTGCAGCCCCGATCAGTTGCGTCTGGCCACCGCCAAGCAACTGGAAGTGCGCCAGCTCTCGGCGCGTCTCGAAGCCCTTGAAGGCGAAATCCGCAAACCCAAGGACGGTCTCGATTCGCACAGCCCCGCGATGAAAGTCGTGCTGGAAACCGCGCGCCAGGTCGCGAGCACCGACGCCAACATTCTTATTCTGGGCGAGTCCGGTACCGGTAAAGGCGAGCTGGCACGGGCCATTCACGGCTGGAGCAAGCGCGAGAAGAAATCCTGCGTGACCATCAACTGCCCGTCGTTGACCGCCGAACTGATGGAAAGCGAGCTGTTCGGCCACAGTCGCGGCGCATTTACCGGGGCCAGCGAAAGCACCTTGGGTCGAGTCAATCAGGCGGACGGTGGTACGCTGTTTCTCGATGAGATCGGCGATTTTCCCCTGACGTTGCAGCCAAAGTTGCTGCGCTTCATTCAAGACAAGGAATACGAGCGGGTAGGGGATCCAGTGACCCGCCGCGCCGACGTGCGCATTCTCGCCGCGACCAACCTCAATCTTGAAGACATGGTGCGCGACGGTCGCTTTCGCGAAGACCTGCTGTATCGCCTGAACGTGATCACCCTGCATCTGCCGCCGCTGCGCGAGCGCGCCGAAGACATTCTGACCCTGGCCGACCGCTTCCTCGCCCGTTTCGTCAAAGAGTACGCACGTCCGGCCCGCGGCTTCAGTGATGAGGCACGGGAAGCACTGCTCGGCTATCGCTGGCCGGGCAACATCCGTGAGCTGCGCAACGTGGTGGAGCGGGCGAGCATCATCTGCCCGCAGGAACGCGTGGAAATCAGCCACTTGGGCATGGCCGAACAACCGGCAAACAACGCACCACGGGTCGGCGCGGCGCTGAGCCTCGATGAACTGGAGAAAGCTCATATCGGCGCGGTGCTGGCGACGGCTGGCACCCTCGATCAAGCAGCCAAGACCCTGGGCATCGATGCCTCTACCCTGTATCGCAAGCGTAAGCAGTACAACCTGTGAGCGCGCGGCGATGAAACTGGCGATGAAGTTGCGCACCCGCTTGTTCCTGAGCATCTCCGCGCTGATCACGGTGGCTTTGCTCGGGCTGTTGCTCGGGCTGGTCAGCGTGATGCAGATGGCCGGGACTCAGGAAGCGCTGATCCGCAATAACTTCGTCACCCTTGATCTGGGCCTCAAACTGCGCCAGACCCTCGGCGATCAACTGATCATGATGCTCGCCGAAAAGCCCGATACCGCTGCGTTCGAGGCCTCGAAGCAGCAGTATTTACAGCTGCTCGATCAAGGCATAGCCCAGGAGGAGGTCGGTGATGGTCGTCAATACAGCTTCAGTCAGGCCAAGGCCGATTACCAAAGTTTCCTTCAGGCGTTCGATCAGGTACGTGACCCGGCCAATGCCTTGAGTGGTACCGGCGATTTGCGTGAGCGCTTCAATACGCTGCGCAACGGCCTGATTGCCGAACACAAGCATGCGCTCGACAACATCAACTCGGTGCAGCACGCTGCTCGCGACCGTGCGTTGTTGATTGCCGGGCTGCTCGGGCTGGTGGGGCTGGCCGTGTTGATCATCGGCTTCGTCACGGCCCATGCGATTGCCCGACGCTTCGGTGCGCCGATCGAGGCGCTGGCGCAAGCGGCGGACAACATCGGCCAAGGCAATTTCGAAGTGACCCTGCCGATTTCGTCGGCGATGGAAATGAACCAGCTGACCAAGCGCTTCGGGCTGATGGCCGAAGCGCTGCGTGAGCATCAGGCGACCAACGTCGACGAACTGCTGGCCGGTCAGCAGCGTTTGCAGGCGGTGCTCGACAGCATCGACGATGGCTTGCTGATGATCGACCGTGAAGGGCATCTGGAGCACCTCAATCCGGTCGCCCAGCGGCAACTGGGCTGGGACAGTGATCGCCTCGGCCAAGGCCTGGGGACGGCGCTTGGGCGCCCGGAACTCGACGCTCAGCTGCAACTGGTGTTGCGCGGCGGCACGCTGGAGCGTGCTCCGGAAGATTTGAGTATCGAAGTCGATGGCGAATCGCGCCTGCTGACTTACAGCCTGACCCCGGTCAGCCACACCCAGGGGCATATCCTCGGCGCGGTGATGGTGCTGCACGACGTTACCGAACAGCGCGCTTTCGAGCGAGTGCGCAGCGAGTTCGTGTTGCGGGCCTCCCATGAGCTGCGCACGCCGGTCACCGGCATGCACATGGCCTTCGGCCTGTTTCGCGAGCGCGCGAAGTTTCCCGCGGACTCACGCGAGGCCGACCTGCTCGACACGGTCAACGAAGAAATGCAGCGCTTGATGCAGTTGATCAACGACCTGCTCAACTTTTCGCGCTACCAGAATGGTCTGCAGAAACTCTCGCTGGCGCCCTGTTCCATCGAAGACTTGCTGGAGCAGGCGCAATTGCGTTTCGCCGATTCGGCAGCGGGCAAAGGCATTGCCCTGAACGTCGAAGTGCAGGGGCCGTTGCCGCGCCTGCAGGCCGATCAGACGCAACTCGACCGGGTGCTCGACAACCTGATCGACAACGCCCTGCGCCATACCGCCCGCGACGGGCAGATTCGCCTGCAGGCGCGCCGGCATGGCGAGCGGGTGATCATCAGTGTTGAAGACAATGGCGAAGGCATTGCCTACGGTCAGCAAGGACGAATCTTCGAGCCGTTCGTGCAGGTCGGGCGCAAGAAGGGCGGCGCCGGGCTCGGGTTGGCGCTGTGCAAGGAAATCGTCCAGTTGCACGGCGGGCGGATGGGCGTCTATTCGCGGCCGGGGCAGGGCACGCAGTTCTACATGGCGTTGGCGGTCTAGGCTTCGTCGTCCAGTCGACGGCCGGCAAGGCGCCGTCCACGGGTGATCAGTTCGATGAACTGCACCGCACTCAGGGCCTGGGCGAACAGCCAGCCCTGACCGAATTTCACGCCTTCACTGCTGAGAAACACGGCTTGCGCTTCGTGCTCGATACCTTCGGCAATCACCTTCAGCTCCAGTGCCTGCGCCATGTGAATGATGTGCGGTGCCACGCCGCTGCTGGCCGCGTCATGGCCGAGCGCGTCGATAAAGGCCTTGTCGATCTTCAGGCAATCCACCGGTAGCGTCTGCAGGTAGGCGAGGCTGCAATAGCCGGTGCCGAAGTCATCGATCAGCACCTGATGGCCGACATCGCGCAAGGCTTGCAGGTTCTCCCGCGCCACCACCACGTCGATCAACCCGCGTTCGGTGACTTCGAAGGCAATCTGCCGTGCCGCGACCCGGTGCAGCGTCAGCAGTTTGGCCATGACCTGGCCGATGCGCGGCACCATCACATCGCAAGCGGCGAGGTTGACCGAGATGTACAACTGCGGATTGGCGCGTAGCACCGGCCCCAGTTGTTCCAGCAACCGTTGCAGGACGAAATCGGTCATCTGGCGGATCTGTCCGGTGTTTTCCGCCATCGGAATGAACAGATCGGGACTGGTCAACGTGCCGTCCGGGCGGCGCCAGCGCAGCAGGGCTTCGGCGCCCACGCAGTTGCGGGTGTCGAGGTCGAAGATCGGCTGATACAGCACCTGCAGCTCGCCGCGACGGATTGCGCCCTGAAGTTCGGCGTCCAGCGACTGGCGCTGGCGCACCAGTAAAAACACGCAGAACCCGCAAAATGCTCCCAGCAGCAGGCAGACCGGCACCATCCACCACCAGACCGTCGAAATGTGCATGCCGCTGCGCGGGGTGATCAGCACCAATTGGTATTCCGGGTTGTTGGTTGGCATGCGGTAGATCAGCCGTGACTGCGTGACTTGCAAGGCTTCACGACTCTTCGGCGGCCAGACTTCGGAGGGTGGCCATGCCTGAGCGATTCCGAGCACCGGAATCGCCCGCTTGCCATGATCCAGCACGACCAGCAGGCTGCTGTCCGGTGGCAGGTCGACCATGTCAGTCAAATGCCCGCGGGAGGTCGCTACGCGGAAATTGCCGCGCCCGAGCATCAGCGCGGCGCGATTCTCATCGGGTTCGGTGGTGGTGTTGAGCCAGTAGCTGTAGGTCGGACCTTTGATGTCCGGTGCGCGGACGACCGACAGCCCCTCCTGCCGGGGGCGGTTGGAGCAGATTCGTGTGCCGTCCATGTAGGCCGCCTCATAGACGAAGCGATAGTTGAAGGTGACCTGTTGCAGGGTGGCGATCATTTCATCATCGCAACTGCGCAACGGCTGCGCTTCAAGGTCATCGAGACTTTCGCGCAATTGCCCGAACAATTGTTCGAGGCGGGCCAGAAAACGCTCGCCCTGAGCGTTCATCTCCTGGCTTTCATTTTGTTCGATCTGGCGCATGGCGAAGAACATTCCGCCGGCGATCAACAGCGCAGCACTGAGGACAGCCGCGATCATCGCCAAAAACCAGGGGCGATAAAACCAGCTACGCAGCGTCTCTCGGGTAGCAACCATCATGGAATATCCGAAGAATTACCAATGAGTTATAGCTGCTGATTGCGATTTCGCCCTGACCGTCGGGCGGGCGTCATTATTTTGTCTGGTTGAGTACCAGCAACAACGCCGCTGTTTGCGCATCCGGCGTGCCGTCGAAGCGCGAAGGGCGGAAGTGCATCTGGAAGGCCGCCAGTACGTGGCGGGTTGCGACGTCCAGTTCGCCGGTTTGCGGGGTGTCGTAACCGACGCGCGCCAGTTGCGCCTGGAACCAACTGATGCTCGGCAGCTCGGCGTCGAACTGCGCTTGCTGACGCGCCGCCGCTTGTTCATTGGGCCATACGCCCAGGCCTTCGGCGGCCAGGCGCTTCCACGGGAACAATGGGCCTGGGTCGAGTTTGCGCAGCGGCGCGATGTCGCTGTGGCCGATGATATGGCGCGGGCTGATGCCCTGGCGTTTGCTGATGTCCTTGAGCAGCACGATCAGCGATTGAATCTGCGCTTCGCTGTACGGGTACCACAAGCGGCCGGTCGGCGTGTCCTTGAAGCCCGGGTTGACGATTTCGATGCCGATCGAGCTGGAGTTGAGCCAGGTCCGGCCCTGCCATTGGCTTTCTCCGGCGTGCCAGGCGCGCTGGTTTTCCTCCATCAGTTTGTAGATGGTACCGCTCTTGTCGTCGCCGATCAGGTAATGGCTGCTGACTTCGCCGTGAGTCAGCAATTGCAGCGAACGTGCGAGCGACGCCGAGGTGTAGTGCACGATCACGAACTGGACGCGGCTGTCGTGATTGGCCGAAGGATGGCTGGTGTCGTAACGCGGGCCGCTGGCACAACCGGCCAGGACGAGCAGCGACGCGAGGAGGGCAAAAAATTTCATGGCAGAAGGCAGTACACGCAAGACAATAATGCAACAGTGTAACGTACTGCCTTGCGTATCGACGGCCAACGGGCTGATTTAAACAAAATGGAACAATTGCTCAGCCCAGCTCGATTCGGTTGCGTCCGGCATTTTTCGCCCGGTACAGCGCCTGATCGGCTCTTTTGAGCACCAGATCACTGTGTTCTCCCGCACGGAATGACGCCAGGCCCATGGAAATGGTGATCGTCACCCGTTCACCCTTGAAGTGAAATGGGCAGGCTTCGATTGCTGCGCGCAGGGTCTCCAGCAGTTTGGCGCCTACGGCAGAGGGGGTGGCCGGCAGCAGCAAGACGAATTCCTCACCGCCAAAGCGGGCAATGAAATCCGCGCCGCGCAGGCGTTTGCGCAACACCGTGGCGATGATCTTCAACACCTTGTCGCCGGCCAGATGGCCGTAGTTGTCGTTGATCCGCTTGAAGTGATCGAGGTCGAGCATCGCCAGGCTCAAGGTGTTGCCATGCTGCTGCCACTGCTTGATCTCGTGTTCGAGCCGTTCGCTCCACGCGGCGCGGTTGGGCAAACCGGTGAGCGGGTCGATCAAGGCTTTCTGGCGTTGTTCTTCCAGATGTTCCCGAAAGCCCAGGGCTTCCTGCTCCATGTGCGCCACACGCTCGGCCAGTCCCTTGAGGCGCGCCGCCACTTCCTGCTCGCGGGCGTCGCGTTGCTTCTGGTGCTGGTCCATGGTGCCGAGCAGGCCTTCGAGGTGGTTCTCCAGCACTTGCTTGAGGTCATCCAGATCAGCCGCTTCCTGCACGCTGGTCTGCAAGCCGTCGACCTGCTCGCGGATCTGCGTGTCCATCGCCCGGGCCGCCGAGCTGTTGTCGGCGTGGCCCTCGCTGGCGGCCTGCAGATTGCTCTGGAACGCTTCGAGGCGCTCGTTGAGCTGTTGCAGATAGGCTTCGAATTCGTGCTGGCCGCTGTCGGTGATTGCCAGCATCAACGTCGCAAGATCGTCGAGAATCGGCAGCAGTTCGTACCAGTTCAGGCCATTTTTCAAC
Organism: Pseudomonas sp. P8_229; assembly: GCF_034008635.1. Lineage (NCBI taxonomy): Bacteria > Pseudomonadati > Pseudomonadota > Gammaproteobacteria > Pseudomonadales > Pseudomonadaceae > Pseudomonas > Pseudomonas sp. P8_229. Next base: position 3,031,292 of record NZ_CP125378.1, read on the forward strand.
CGATCGCGCATTGCCTCGGCCTGCGGGCGATGGCGCTCGGGTAAGGTCAGATCGTCGAGCAACCCGATCAGCGTGTCTTCGATATGTTTGGCCACCGAGCTGTAAGACGGCTCCGGCGAGTCAGGCAGGGCGTAGAGGATATCCTGCTCGGATTGCTCCGGATCAATGGCGGCCAGTGCCTGGGCGATGGGCTCGGGCAGGGGCAGACTGTCGAGGAGCAGAGGTGTGGGGACCGGGTTATCTCCGGGGTGGATCAACTCGTCAGGATTGATCGCAGTCGCAGTGACTGGCGGTGCGATCGGGGCGGCTGGTGCTTCGGGTTCGGCTTCCGGCTCGGGTCCCGAAAGTGTGGGGGCGGCCACAGGTTGGGTGACCGTCTCGAGCGCAATGACCGGCGGTATGAAAGAAACCACGGGCGGTTCCGCCTGAGCGGGTACGGCTGGTGCGGCTGGCACCTGGTGAGGCGTAGCCTCAGGTATTTGTGCGACGGGGGCTGGCTGTTTCGGTACGGGCGGAGTCGGCTCGACGAGTGCTGCCTGCACAGGTTCGGGCGCCGGATGTTCAGCGCCGGGTGGCGTTGGCACAGGTGCTTGAGGCTGATCCGCTACCGGCGGCGGTTCTTGCGTTGCGGGAGTCTCTTCACTGTCGCGACTGCCGAACAAGCGCTGCAGAAAGCCTGGGCGATCTGGTTCTGCGGGCGTTTCCAGCTGGTTCAACGCCTTGCCCTGCAAACCACTGAGCTCGCTCAGCAGCAGCGGCATCTCCCGCGCCTGTCCGACCCGGCTGTCGAGCTGCTTGGCGAACTTCTTCAGCGGTTGCGCGACTTCCCGAGGTAGCGGCAGGGCTTGCAGTTGGCTAACCAGTGCGGTCAGTGCGGTGCTGACCTGATCGATTCGGGTTTCGCGGCGCTGCTCGGAGTCGAGCACGGCTTTTTCCAGGCGTGGCAGCAGGGCGGCGAGGCCGGCGTCCATATCGTCGGTGCGCACCACGTCGCGCATCTCTTTCATGCACTGGTCAACGACTTTGTCGGTGCCTTCGGCCGCCAGAGTGCTGCGCACCAGGCCGCGCCGCAGCAAGTCGAGCCTGGCGGCCCAGCGACGTTCGAGCTTGTCCTGTTGTTCGATGCTTTTGAGGTACTTTTCTTTCCAGCGCTGGGCTTCGTCGCTCATTCAGGGGTTCCGCGAGGGGCAGGACTCAACGCGGGCAATGCATCGGCCGTGAGCGAACCCGGCAGACGAATCTCTACCGCGACCGGCAGGTGATCGGAAATCGGTTGCGCCAGCACTTCGACCTTTTCCAGGGTCAGGGTCGGGCTGAGCAGAATATGATCAAGGCAACGCTGCGGGCGCCAGCTAGGGAAGGTCGCTTCCAGCTGCGGGGCCAGCAGGCCGAGATCGCGTAACGGTGACTGTTGTAGCAGATCGCTGGCATGGGTGTTCATGTCGCCCATCAATACCTGGTGCTTGTAGCCACTGATCAGGTCTCGAATGTAGGCCAGTTGCAGGCTGCGCACCCGGGCGCCGAGGGCCAGGTGCATCATCACCACCACCAGCGCTTCCGGGCCTTCGCCGAAGCGCAGAAGGATGGCGCCGCGACCTTTCGGGCCGGGCAGCGGATGGTCTTCGATCGCCCACGGCTTCAGGCGACTGAGCACGCCATTGCTGTGCTGGGCCAGTCGGCCGAGGTTGCGATTGAGTTGTTGATACCAGTAGGGGAAGGCGCCGAGGTGCGCCAGGTGTTCGACCTGATTGACGTAGCCCGAGCGCAGGCTGCCGCCATCGGCTTCCTGCAAGGCGACCAGATCGAAGTCGCCAAGCAGATCGCCGATCTTTTGCAGATTGCCTGAGCGCCCGGTGTGCGGCAGCAGGTGCTGCCAGCTGCGGGTCAGGTAATGTCGATAGCGCTCGGTGCTGATGCCGACCTGGATGTTGAAGCTGAGCAAGCGCAGACGATGGTCTGCGGGCAGGCCCGTGGACTCCAGGTGATGCTCGTTGACCTGCGGATCATGCAGGCCAACGATGCGTTCGGTTCCCCAGCGGCGCATGGCGATGACCGCGCTTAGTTGGCAGCTGCCTTGTTGGCCGCTCGCTCTTTGGCGACCAAGTCGTCAGCCAGTTTCAACGCTTGCTCGGCGCCACCGGCAGAGCCGATGTCGAAGCGGTACTTGCCGTTGACGATCATGGTTGGCACGCCAGTGATTTCATACTTCTTGGCCAGTTCGCGAGCTTTTACGATCTGGCCCTTGATGGCGAACGAGTCGAAGGTGGCGAGGAACTTGTCCTTGTCCACGCCCTGGGTGGCGAGGAAGTCAGCCATGTCGTTCTTGTCGGTCAGCTTCTTGTGTTCTTTCTGGATCGCGTTGAATACCGCCGCGTGAACCTTGTGCTCGACACCCATCGCTTCCAGAGTCAGGAACATCTGGCCGTGAGCGTCCCACGGGCCGCCAAACATGGCTGGAATGCGCACGAAGTTGACGTCGGACGGCAGTTTTTCAACCCAAGGGTTGATCACCGGTTCAAAGGCGAAGCAGTGCGGGCAGCCGTACCAGAACAACTCGACCACTTCGATCTTGCCAGGCTCTGCCACCGGCACCGGGTTGGCCAGCTCGACGTAAGGGGCGGCCGGTGCTTCGGCGGCCTGGGCGGTCACGCCGAACAGGCTGGCAGCGACGAGAGCGGCGCTGATGATCAGATTACGCATGCTTTACTCCTGGACAATTTGGGTCGCCTCGCGCGACCTGTTTTCAGACAGATCCTGGCGGGCATGAGTTCTGTAGTGTAACGGCAGCGGCCACAAAAAAGGGCGGCCAAAGCCACCCTTTTTATACTTGCTGCGACGGATTAATCGAGCGTTAACGTTGCGCGAGATCTATCGCTGCCAAATGCTCTTAGTGCAGACCTTGAATGTAGCTGGAGACGGCAGCGATGTCTTCGTCGCTCAGGCGTTTGGCGATGGTCTGCATGGTCATGGTGTCGCCGTCGTTGGTGCGGCCGCCTTCTTCCTTGCGGAAATCGGTCAACTGCTTGGTGATGTATTGAGCGTGCTGGCCACCCAGATGCGGGAAGCCGGCAGCGGCATTACCCGCGCCATTCGGCGAGTGGCAGCCGGTGCAGGCTGGAAGGCCCTTGGCCAGATTACCGCCGCGGAACAGGGCTTCACCGCGAGCGACGATCTTCGGATCAGCGGCGCCGACACTGCCTTTCTGGCTGGCAAAGTACGCCGCGATGTCGGAAAGATCCTGATCGCTCAGGTTGGTCAGCAGGCCCGTCATTTCCAGAACGGTGCGCTTGCCCGACTTGATGTCGTGCAGTTGCTTGGTCAGGTAGCGTTCACCCTGGCCGGCCAGTTTCGGAAAGTTTGGTGCCATGCTGTTCCCGTCCGGGCCATGGCAGGCTCCGCATACGGCAGCTTTTGCCTGGCCGGCGGTGGCATCACCGGCAGCATGGGCGAAGCCTGAGATTCCCACGGTCAACAGCAGACTCACGATCAATTTGTTCATCAGCTAATCCAACTACGGCTAAGGGTTAAGAGTTATGGACCGGGTTTACTCTCGCTCATCCAAAGGATGATGGCCTGGTAATCCTCGGCACTGCAGTCCATGCACAAACCACGCGGCGGCATCGCCTTGAAACCCTGGGTCACGTGTTGCACCAGCGTCTCCATACCTTTCGCCAACCTCGGCGTCCAAGCTTCCTGATCGCCTCTTTCGGGCGCCATGGGTAGTTGGCCGGAATGACAGGCACCACAAACACGGTTGTACACGGCTTCCGGTTCCTGTGTAGCCTGTGCGCTGTAAAGCGGTATCAGGACTCCGGCAGCCAGCAGCCATTTCGTCATAAAACGACCTTTTCAGGGTTGAGAGCGTTCTGCGTTCTGATGCGCAATCAAGGTCTTTGGCTCTCGTGAACTTCATCCTTCGCTGGGACAAAGCACACACAAAATCTGCGGCATTATATACTGGCGTCACTGAAACGGAAGCGACACCGCGTTCCGCGCCCAATCCCGGCGCCGCCCACATCGGAAATCCCATGCAACTCAAGAATCCCATCCTCGGCCTGTGCCAACAGTCCACGTTCATGCTCAGTGCCGCCAAAGTCGATCAATGCCCTGACGACGAAGGCTTCGAAGTGGCGTTCGCCGGTCGTTCCAACGCCGGTAAATCCAGCGCACTGAACACCCTGACTCACGCCAGCCTGGCGCGAACCTCGAAAACCCCGGGTCGCACACAGCTGTTGAACTTCTTCAAGCTAGACGAAGATCGTCGTCTGGTCGACCTGCCGGGCTACGGTTACGCAAAAGTACCGATCCCGCTGAAGATGCACTGGCAGCGTCACCTTGAGGCTTACCTTGGTGGCCGCGAGAGTTTGAAGGGTTTGATTCTGATGATGGACATCCGTCATCCAATGACCGACTTCGACCTGCTGATGCTCGACTGGGCCGTTGCCGCCGGCATGCCGATGCACATTCTGCTGACCAAGGCCGACAAGCTGACCTACGGCGCAGCCAAGAACACGCTGCTTAAGGTGCAGTCGGAAATTCGCAAGGGCTGGGGTGATCTGGTCACCATCCAACTGTTCTCGGCGCCAAAACGCCTGGGCCTGGAAGAGGCCTACACTGTGCTGGCAGGCTGGATGGAACTGGCAGGCAAAGGCACGGAAGTGCCGGCAGAGGCAGAGTAAGGGGATTTCAAAACTGTCTGTGGTGCTGTCAGGCAAGGCAAAAGTGCGGTTAAAAAAGGCCGGGGGTCGCGCTCGACTTTAGGGGCCCTAAATGAGCATTTTTAACTGCGCTTTTAACGCAGTCTGGCGGCACCACAGCCAGTTTTGAGGCAAAAAAAAGCCCCGGACTTCATATGGGGAGGGAGAAGTTCCGGGGTTTAAGTTCCGAACCGCTAGGGCGGGGTTCAGATATCTGCCAACACTTAACACAACATAGGAGCATCGAAGGGCTTCACCAGCCATTCAGTATCTCTGAGTAGTGAGCTGTCAGATTAGTTCAGATTTTTTTCAAAAAGCTTTGGAATAATTTCAAGCGCGTTTCGAAATAAGCACATTTCTGCTGTTTGCCGCGACCCCATGTCACGGCAAACGGCCGGGCCAGACGCCTTAGTGCGCCTCATCCCAGTTGTTGCCAACGCCGACTTCCACCAGCAACGGCACGTCCAGCTTCGCCGCTTCGCTCATGTGCAGGCGGATTTCCTGGCTCACCTGATCGACCAGATCCTCGCGAACCTCCAGCACCAGTTCGTCGTGCACCTGCAGGATGACTTTGGCGTCCAGCCCGGACGCTGCCAGCCAGTTATCCACCGCCACCATGGCTTTCTTGATGATGTCCGCAGCGGTGCCCTGCATCGGCGCGTTGATCGCCGTGCGTTCGGCGGCAGCGCGTTCCTGTGGCTTGTTCGAGTTGATTTCCGGTAGATACAGACGACGACCGAAGAACGTCTCGACATAACCCTGATCCGCTGCCTGCGCGCGGGTGCGATCCATGTACTCGCGAACGCCTGGATAACGGGCGAAGTAGGTGTCGATGTAAGCCTTGGCAGTCTTGGTGTCGACGCCGATGTCCTTGCCGAGCTTCTGCGCACCCATGCCGTAGATCAGGCCGAAGTTGATCGCCTTGGCGCCACGGCGCTGGTCGGAAGTCACTTCATTGAGTTCGACCTTGAACACTTCGGCAGCGGTCGCGGTGTGCACGTCGAGGTTGTTGCGGAAGGCGTTCATCAGGCCTTCGTCCCTGGACAGGTGGGCCATGATCCGCAGTTCGATCTGCGAGTAGTCCGCCGCCAGCAGTTTGTAGCCCTTTGGCGCCACGAACGCCTGACGAATGCGCCGGCCCTCAGCGGTACGCACCGGAATGTTCTGCAGGTTCGGATCGCTGGAGGACAAGCGCCCAGTCGATGCCACAGCCTGATGGTACGAGGTGTGGATGCGCCCGGTGCGCGGGTTGATCTGCTCCGGCAGACGATCGGTGTAAGTGCTTTTCAGCTTGCTCATGGAGCGGTGCTCCATCAGCACTTTCGGCAAGCGGTGATCGTCCTCGGCGAGTTTCGCCAGCACTTCTTCGGCGGTCGATGGCTGGCCCTTGGCGGTTTTCTTCAGTACCGGCAGGCCGAGCTTTTCGTAGAGAATCACGCCCAACTGTTTCGGCGAGCCGAGGTTGAATTCTTCGCCGGCGATCTCGAAGGCTTCGCGCTCCAGCGCAACCATCTTCTCGCCCAGTTCGATGCTCTGCACGCCCAGCAACGCGGCGTCGACAAATGCGCCCTGGCGCTCGATGCGCGCCAGGACCGGCACCAACGGAATCTCGATGTCGGTCAGCACGCTGGCCAGGCTAGGGATCGCGCTGAGCTTTTCGAACAGGGTCTGGTGCAGACGCAAGGTGATGTCGGCATCTTCGGCGGCGTACGGCCCGGCCTGTTCCAGAGCGATCTGGTCGAAGGTCAGTTGCTTGGCGCCTTTGCCGGCGATGTCCTGGAAGCTCACAGTGGTGTGGTCCAGGTACTTCTGCGCGAGGCTGTCCATGTCGTGGCGGGTGGCAGTGGAGTTGAGCACGTAGGACTCAAGCATCGTATCGAAGGCGATGCCGCGCACGCTGATGCCGTTGTTCTGATCGCCGCCGATGGCGCAGTTGGCCAGGATGTTCATGTCGAACTTGGCGTGCTGGCCGACTTTGAGCTTGTTCGGGTCTTCCAGAATCGGCTTCAGCGCGCGCAGTACGGTGTCGCGATCCAGTTGGTCGGGCACGCCGATGTACGAGTGGGTCAGCGGAATGTACGCCGCTTCGTTGGCCTGCACGGCGAACGACAGGCCGACCAGTTGTGCCTGCTGCGCGTCGATGCCGGTGGTTTCGGTGTCGAAGGCGAACAGTTTGGCGTTCTTCAGTTTTTCCAGCCAGACGTCGAAGCGCGCCTGATCGAGGATGGTTTCATACGCGGCTTCAGCAGGAGCGGCGGGCGCTTCTTCTGCTGGCGCGCTGAACAGATCGCCAGCCGGCGCTGGCTCGCTGGCAGCGCTCAGTTCCTGGCGCTTGGCGTCACGATCAAGGTCATTCAGCCAGCTCTTGAATTCCAGCAGGGTGTAGAGCTCGTAGAGCTTGGCGGGATCTTCCGCACCCATCTGCAAGTCGTCGAGTTCGACGTCCAGCGGCACGTCGACCTTGATGGTGGCCAGTTGATAGGAGAGGAGCGCCATCTCCTTGTGTTCTTCGAGCTTGGCCGGCAGGGTCTTGGCCCCGCGAATCGGCAGGGTCGGCACGATGTCGAGCTGTGCGTAGAGTTCGGTCAGGCCGCCATTGACGCCCACCAGCAGGCCGGACGCGGTCTTCGGGCCGATGCCGGGAACGCCCGGAATGTTGTCGGAAGAATCGCCCATCAGTGCCAGATAATCGATGATCTGCTCTGGAGCGACGCCGAATTTCTCCTTCACGCCCTCCACGTCCATCGAGCTACCGGACATGGTATTGACCAAGGTAATGTGGCCGTCGACCAGTTGCGCCATGTCCTTGTCGCCGGTGGAGATGATCACCGAGCGATCTGCCGCCGCGCTGCTGCGCGCCAGGGTGCCGATCACGTCGTCAGCCTCCACGCCTTCCACGCACAGCAGCGGGAAACCGAGGGCGATCACGCTCTGGTGCAGCGGCTCGATCTGCACGCGCATGTCGTCGGGCATGCTTGGGCGGTTGGCCTTGTATTCGGCGTACATCTCATCGCGAAACGTCCCGCCCTTGGCGTCGAAGACCACGGCGAACGGGCTGTCCGGGTACTGCTTGCGCAGACTCTTGAGCATGTTCAGCACACCTTTGACCGCACCGGTCGGCAGGCCTTTGGAGGTGGTCAGCGGTGGCAGTGCGTGGAAAGCGCGGTACAGGTAAGACGAACCGTCCACCAGGACGAGGGGGGCTTGGCTCATGAGCAGGATCAACCTTTTCGGCGGGTCCGGCGCTAGAATAGCGGGACCGTTGACGACAAAGGGACAAGGTTATCATGCGTACGTTAAATCGCTTGCTGCTGGTCGGTCTGATTGCTGCCTCACCGTTGGCCGCGATGGCGGCGGATGATGCGTCGTCAAAAGAGCCGGAAGTTACCATTAACGCGCACACGGAAGGCGACAAGGTCATCCAGGAATACAGTCGCAGTGGCTTCGTCTATGCGATCAAGGTCACGCCGAAGAAGGGTAAGCCCTATTTCCTGGTGCGCGCCGATGGTACGGACGCGAACTACATCCGCTCCGATCAGCCGAATATGTTGATTCCCGCGTGGGAAATCTTTACCTGGAAGTAAGATTCCCGACTTTTAATCGGCGTCGCCTGACCGCGACGTCTGAACTGAGCAGTTTTTAACCATGTCTGTGTTCACTCCCCTGGCTCGGCCCGAGCTGGAAACCTTTCTCGCCCCTTACGGGCTTGGCCGTCTGCTTGATTTCCAGGGGATCGCCGCCGGCAGCGAAAACACCAATTTCTTTATCAGCCTGGAGCAGGGCGAGTTCGTCCTGACCCTGGTCGAACGCGGCCCGGTGCAGGAGATGCCGTTCTTCATCGAACTGCTCGACGTGCTGCACGAGGCCGATCTGCCGGTGCCTTACGCACTGCGCACCACCGACGGCGTGGCGCTGCGTGAGCTGAAGGGCAAACCGGCGCTGCTGCAACCACGCCTGTCCGGCAAACATATCAAGGTCGCCAATGCGCAGCATTGCGCGCAGGTCGGCGAGTTGCAGGCGCACCTGCACCTGGCGACCCAGGGCGAGCGCATGATCAAGCGCAAGACTGATCGTGGCCTGGACTGGATGCTGGAGGAGGGCACCGAGTTTCTCTCGCACCTGAGCGACGAGCCGCGTGCCCTGTTGCACAAGGCGCTGGAGGAAATCACTGCGCAGAAAGAGAGAATCCTCGCGCTGCCTCGGGCGAACATCCACGCCGACCTGTTCCGCGACAACGCGATGTTCGAAGGCACGCACCTGACCGGCCTGATCGACTTCTACAACGCTTGCTCGGGGTCGATGCTCTACGACGTGGCGATTGCCTTGAACGACTGGTGTTCGGACGAGGAAGGCCTGATCGATGGGCCACGTGCCCGTGCGTTCCTCGGTGCCTATGCGGGGCTGCGACCGTTTACGGCGGCGGAGGCCGAGTTGTGGCCGACCATGCTGCGCGTGGCGTGTGTGCGGTTCTGGCTTTCGCGACTGATCGCCGCCGAGCAGTTTGCCGGGCAGGACGTGCTGATTCACGATCCGCAGGAGTTCGAGCAGCGGTTGGCGCAGCGGCAGCAGGTCAATACACCGTTGCCGTTCGCCCTCTGAGTTAATTCTGGAAGCCACCACGAACCTGTGGGAGCGGGTTTGCTCGCGAATGGGGCGGCACATTCAGCATCTATGTTGACTGGCACACCGCTTTCGCGAGCAGGCTTGCTCCCACAGGAGTTGGGGGTTACAGCGATTCCAGACACCCGGCCAGATCATTGCCCAGCTTCTCCAGCACCTGCTCATAACCCTGAGCTGTCGCCGGCGTATACCCGCCCAACGCATCCAGCTCAGCCAGTTTCACCGGCAGTCCAGCTACCAGGGTCTCCGCCAGGCGCGGGCGCAACGGCGGCTCGCTGAACACACACGTCTTACCGACTTCCTGCAAGCGCTTGCGCATCGCCGCGACGTGCTGCGCACCCGGCTGCACTTCGGCAGCCACGCTGAATACGCCGGTGTGCTTCAGGCCGTAGGCTTCTTCGAAGTAATCAAACGCCTCGTGAAAGACGAAGTACGGTTTGCCATCAATGCCTGCCAGGCGCTTCTTCAGCCGCGCATCCAACACATCGAGGCGCTCATCGAAGGCCTTGGCGTTGCTCTGATAACGCTCGGCGTTGGCCGGATCGACAGCGCTCAGGTCGGCCGCCATTTTGTCGGCAATCACCCGTGCATTGACCGGTGATAGCCACAAATGCGCATCCAGCGTGCCCGGACGGTGATCGTGATCATGCTCGTCGGCGTCTTCAGCGTGGGAATGGCTGTCCTCGGCAAAACGGCGCAGCTTCATCCCCGGCAGATCCTGCACCGCGACGCTCGGCAGCGTACGACCGTTCAGCACCCGGGGCAGGAAGCCTTCCATGTCCGGACCGATCCAGTACAGCAGATCCACCGATTGCACCTTGCGCACATCCGATGGGCGCAGCGCGTAGTTGTGTGGCGAAGCGCCCGGCGGCAGCAGCACTTCGGGAATCGCCACGCCGTCCTGCACCGCCGCTGCAATCAACTGCAACGGTTTGATGCTGGTGAGGACCTTGACCTCGGCCTGGGCCGAACCGATCAGCAGAAAACTGGCGACAAAAGCCACAAAAACAGAAAAAAGTCGGGACACGATGACCACTCAAGGAGGCGAGAACGGGTAACATAATAACGTCTCTATCAAAACTCGTCGCCGCCCATGCCTATTACACCGATTGCCAGCCGTCCCCACGACCACTCTCATTGCGTGCACAGCGCACTGACCGAGGCCGATGCCTTGTGCGCCCAGAAAGGCCTGCGCCTGACTGCGTTGCGCCGGCGGGTGCTGGAATTGGTGTGGCAGAGCCACAAGCCGCTGGGCGCCTATGACATTCTCGCGGTGCTCAGCGAACAGGACGGCCGTCGCGCCGCGCCACCAACCGTGTACCGCGCGCTGGATTTCCTCCTCGAAAACGGCCTGGTGCACCGCATCTCGTCGCTCAACGCCTTCGTCGGTTGCGTGCACCCGGAACATGCGCATCAGGGCCAGTTCCTGATTTGCCGCGACTGCCACGCCGCCATTGAGTTGGAACAGAAAGCTATCAGCGACGCGATCATCAACAGCGCCAAAGACGTCGGTTTCATCGTCGAAGCGCAGACCGTCGAAGTGGTCGGCCTGTGCTCCGGTTGCCAGGGGGCTTGATGAGCAACCCGTTGATCCGTCTTCAGCACGTCGCCGTGACCTTTGCCGGGCAGACTGTGCTGGACAACATCGAGCTGAGCGTCGAACCGGGGCAGATCGTCACTCTGATCGGCCCCAACGGCGCTGGCAAGACCACCCTGGTGCGCGCTGTGCTCGGGCTGTTGAAGCCGGACAGCGGCAGCGTCTGGCGCAAGCCGAAACTGCGCGTCGGCTACATGCCGCAAAAACTGCACGTCGATCCGACCTTGCCGCTGTCGGTGCTGCGGTTCCTGCGGCTGGTACCGGGCGTTGATCGTCCCCGTGCGTTGGCGGCACTGAAAGAAGTCGGCGCCGAACACGTGATCGACAGTCCCGTGCAAAGCGTTTCCGGTGGTGAGATGCAGCGGGTGCTGCTGGCCCGGGCGCTGCTGCGCGAACCGGAGCTGCTGGTGCTGGATGAGCCGGTGCAAGGCGTCGATGTGGCCGGGCAAGCCGAGCTGTACAGCCTGATCACTCGCCTGCGCGACCGTCACGGCTGCGGTGTGTTGATGGTTTCCCACGATTTGCATCTGGTGATGAGCACCACCGATCAGGTGGTGTGCCTGAACCGTCACGTCTGCTGCTCCGGGCATCCCGAGCAGGTCAGCGGCGATCCGGCGTTCGTCGAGCTGTTCGGCAAGAATGCGCCGAGCCTGGCGATCTATCACCACCATCACGACCACGCCCATGACCTGCACGGTTCGGTGGTCAAGGCGCCCGGTGCGGGCCACACCCACGTTCACGGAGACAACTGCAAGCATGGCTGATTTTCTGTTGTATGCCCTGCTTGCAGGTCTGGCACTGGCGGTGGTCGCCGGGCCGTTGGGCTCGTTTGTGGTCTGGCGGCGCATGGCCTATTTCGGCGACACCCTGTCCCACGCCGCGCTGCTTGGCGTGGCGCTGGGCTTTTTGCTGGATGTGAGTCCGACCGTTGCGGTCACGGTCGGCTGCCTGCTGCTGGCGGTGCTGCTGGTGACCTTGCAACAGCGCCAGCCGCTGGCGTCCGACACGCTGTTGGGAATTCTCGCACCGAGCACGCTCTCTCTCGGCCTGGTGGTACTAAGCTTCATGCATGAAGTGCGGATCGACCTGATGGCCTATCTGTTCGGCGACCTGCTGGCGATCAGCCCGACCGACCTGATGTGGATCCTCGGCGGCAGCGCGGCGGTGCTGGTGTTGCTGGTGACATTGTGGCGGCCGCTGCTGGCGATCACCGTGCATGAGGAATTGGCCAAGGTCGAAGGCCTGCCGGTGGCGGGCCTGCGCATGGCGCTGATGCTGTTGATCGCGGTGGTGATCGCGGTGGCGATGAAAATCGTCGGGGTGTTGCTGATTACCTCGCTGTTGATCATCCCGGCGGCTGCGGCACAACGTCACGCCCGCTCGCCGGAGCAGATGGCCCTGGGCGCGAGCCTGCTGGGCATGCTCGCGGTGTGTGGCGGGCTGGCGCTGTCATGGTTCAAGGACACCCCGGCGGGGCCGTCAATCGTTGTGACGGCGGCCGCACTGTTTCTGCTGAGTTTTGTTCTGCCCCGTCGAGGGGTGTAGACTTGCTCGCTTTTTGCGCAATTAGAGAGTCGCAGGAATGAAGCCGTTCGCCTCCCGTTATCTGCTCCTTGTCGCATTTTCCGTGCTGCTGGGCGCCTGCCAAAGCACGCCGCCGGTGGCCGAAGCCCCCGACGCGCGGGCCACGGCCATCGCACAGCTGGAGCAAAGCCTGGCCAGCAGCGAACTGGCCACCGCCGAAGATCAGTTGGCGGCCTTGCAGACTGAAACCCCCAACGATCAGTCCCTTGAGCAATACCAGCGGCAGTTGGCCGAAGCCTACCTGCGTCGCAGCCAGATCGTGTTGCAGAAAGGTGATGTAAACGCCGCAGCCACCGCGCTGAGCCGTGCCCGCGCGCTGATGCCCAAAGCCCCGGCGCTGACCGGTGGCGTCAACGGCGCCATCACCGAAGCCCGTAAAGCCGAGCTGGAAAAAGCCGAAGCGGCGCTGCTGGCAGCTGAGGCCAAACCGAAAGCCAAGGTGATCGATCCGACCGCCGAGAGCACCACGGTGGCGCTGAACATCAACGATAGTCGCAAACTTCGTCGGCAACTGGATGCGATCGCCGCCGATGTGGTGAATTACGAGTGCACCGTGAGCATTCAGGCACCGCGCACCCAGGATTACCCTTGGCTGGCGACATTGCTGACCAAGCGCGTGAAGAAACTGAATCCGGATTTCGATCTGCAGATCGAGAAGCAAATCTTGCGCACAGTGCCGGCGCAGATGGTTCTGATCCCGCGTAAACCCTGAAAAGAGCATCGCAAGCAGGCTCACTCCTACATTTCGAGCTCGGTATGACACAAATTCTGTGTTCACCGAAGATCCCCTGTAGGAGTGAGCCTGCTCGCGATAGCGCCCTTTCAGCCATCGAAGATCCTTAGGCTGGAATGGCTTTCGCCTTAGGCTCTCGCGCCCAGACCCGATGCTGCCCGATCGCGGCAAAGAACGGCTTGGTCAACCCCGGCACATCCTTGCCCTGCAGTAACCCAGCATCCGCCTCCAGCTTCAGCAGATCCTGCAACTGCTTGGCCTCTGCGTGCAGCGCAATCGCCTTCAGATGCTTGTACGCCTCCAGCAGGTAATGCAACGCCACGCCATCGCCGCTCAATGCCTTGATCGACGCCGCACCACCCGGCACGAACACCGCGTCGAAGATCACCGAAGGCATACCCTCCATGGAGGCGTCCACCGCCAGGGTTTTGCCGTCGGCGGTCTTCACCGGCGCCGAAGTCGGGCCCAGCAATTTGGCATGCGCACCCTCAGCAGCCAAAGCTTTCTTCATCGCATCAATCGCCGCACTATCGACGCCGTTGGCGGCAAGAACTGCCACTTTCCGCGTCTTGATATTCTCTGGCAGCAAATTGGCCTGACTCAGCGCCGGCGAATGATCGAACGAGGTTCGACGCACCTCGACCGTGCCTTTGGCTGGCGCCGGCAACCCCAGATTGGCCGCGACACGTTTGGCCAGCTCCAGGTCGATGTTGGCCAGGATCTCGTTCACCTCCCGCGCGCGGATGAACGCACGTTCCACCTTGCCCAGTTCGAAGCTATAGGCGGCGATGATGTGCTCCTTCTCGTGCTCACTCATGCTGTGGAAGAACAGTCGTGCCTGGGAGAAGTGGTCGCTGAATGATTCGCTGCGCTGGCGGATCTTGTTCGCATCAATGCGCTCCGGGTAGCTCTCGAAGCCGCCGTCTTTAGCCGCCGGTGGGGTTTCCTTCGGCCAGCCACCATCGATCGAGTTCGGCTCGTAGGACGCGCGACCCTTGTCGATCACCGTACGGTGCTGCGCATCGCGCTGACCGTTGTGGAACGGCGCCACCGGGCGGTTGATTGGCAACTCATGAAAATTCGGCCCACCGAGTCGGCTGATTTGCGTATCGGTGTAGGAAAACAGCCGTCCTTGCAGCAACGGGTCATTCGAGAAGTCGATGCCCGGTACTATATGACCGGGGCAAAACGCGACCTGCTCGGTCTCGGCGAAGAAGTTATCCGGGTTACGGTTGAGGGTCATCTTGCCCAGCGGGGTGATCGGCACGATTTCTTCGGGGATCAGCTTGGTCGGGTCGAGGATGTCGAAATCGAAGTCGTGCTCGTTTTCCTCCTCGATGATTTGTACCCCCAGTTCCCATTCCGGGTAGTCACCCATCTCGATCGCTTCCCAGAGGTCGCGACGATGGTAGTCGGTGTCTTTACCGGCGAGCTTCTGCGCCTCGTCCCACACCAGCGAGCAGGTGCCAGCGGTAGGGCGCCAGTGGAATTTGACGAAACGCGATTTGCCCTCGGCGTTGACCAGGCGGAAGGTGTGCACGCCAAAGCCCTGCATGCTGCGCAGGCTTTTCGGGATCGCCCGGTCGGACATCGCCCAGATCACCATGTGCGCCGATTCCGGCACCAGCGAGACGAAATCCCAGAACGTATCGTGGGCCGAGCCGCCGGTGGGGATTTCGTTGTGCGGCTCGGGTTTCACCGCGTGGACGAAGTCGGGAAACTTGATCGCGTCCTGAATGAAGAACACCGGCATGTTGTTGCCGACCAGATCGAAGTTGCCTTCATCAGTGAAGAACTTCACCGCAAAACCGCGCACGTCACGCACGGTATCGCCGGAGCCGCGTGGCCCCTGCACCGTGGAAAAGCGCACGAACACCGGGGTCTTTTTCCCCGGATCCTGCAGGAAACCGGCCTTGGTCAGCGTCGAATGGTTCTCGTAGGCCTGGAAGAAACCATGGGCGCCAGTGCCGCGTGCGTGGACGATGCGCTCTGGAATGCGCTCATGGTCAAAGTGCGTGATTTTCTCACGCATGATGAAGTCTTCCAGCAACGACGGCCCGCGCGGGCCGGCCTTGAGGGTGTTCTGGTTATCGGCAACCTTCACCCCCTGGTTGGTGCGCAGGGCCTGGCCGGTAGCGTCGGAGCGAAATGTCTCCAGACTGTCGAGTTTGGCGTTGGTGTTGGCGCGGTCCTGGGTGTCGGTTCCGGCCATCTGGCTTTTATCGGTCGTAGGCTTCTTGCTCATCAGACGTAAACTCCTCGGTTGACCCCGATGCTTGCCGGGGACTCTTGAGTGGTTCCCGGGTACGGCACCCAGGGTTTTCAAGTCGCTTACTTAGTGACTGACGAGGGTTTTGGGCGTTCCTTTTTTATGACCTTTGATCTTGTTATTGCCAAATCGAAGGTTGATTGCGAAATAAATGCTAAGAACCTCTATACGGACAGGCTAAAATGCGCGCCCGGCTAACCGCTGATCCTTTTCTAACGCGCCCCACAAGGTTCGCTACGTGATCGAGTTTCAAAACGTCCACAAAACTTACCGCGTCGCCGGTAAGGACATTCCCGCCCTGCACCCGACCAGTCTTTCGATTGAAAACGGTCAGGTCTTCGGCCTGATCGGCCATTCCGGTGCGGGAAAAAGTACCCTGCTGCGTCTGATCAATCGCCTGGAAGAGTCCAGCGGCGGCAAGATCATCGTCGACGGCGAAGAAGTCACCGCACTGGACGCCAACGGCCTGCGCCGTTTCCGCCAGCAGGTCGGGATGATCTTCCAGCACTTCAACCTGCTTGCGTCCAAGACTGTCGCCGACAACGTCGCGCTGCCGCTGACCCTGGCCGGTGAACTGTCCACCAGCGAGATCAACCAGCGCGTCGCCGAGTTGCTGGCGCGGGTCGGTCTGTCCGACCACGCCAAGAAGTATCCGGCGCAATTGTCCGGCGGCCAGAAGCAGCGCGTCGGCATCGCCCGCGCCCTGGCGACCAAGCCGAAGATTCTGCTGTGCGACGAGGCCACCAGCGCCCTCGATCCGCAGACCACCGCGTCAGTCCTGCAACTGCTGGCCGAGATCAACCGTGAACTGAAACTGACCATCGTCCTGATCACCCACGAGATGGACGTGATCCGTCGCGTCTGCGATCAGGTGGCAGTGATGGACGCCGGGGTGATCGTCGAGCAAGGTTCGGTGGCCGATGTGTTCCTGCATCCGAAGCACCCGACCACCAAGCGTTTTGTGCAGGAAAGCGAGCAGATCGACGAAAGCGAACAGCGCGATGACTTCGCTCACGTGCCGGGTCGCATCGTGCGTCTGACCTTCCAGGGCGAAGCGACCTACGCGCCGTTGCTCGGTACTGTCGCCCGGGAAACCGGCGTCGACTACAGCATCCTCGCCGGTCGCATCGACCGCATCAAAGACATTCCTTACGGGCAATTGACCCTCGCCGTCACCGGTGGCGACATGGAAGCGGCCTTCGCCCGCTTCACCGCCGCTGACGTTCACATGGAGGTGCTGCGTTAATGGAAGCCCTGATGAGTTTCTTCACCAATATCGACTGGTACGAAATCTGGCTGGCGACCGGCGACACCATGCTGATGCTCGGCGGTTCGCTGCTGTTTACCGTGCTGCTCGGCCTGCCGCTGGGTGTGTTGCTGTTTCTCTGCAGCCCGCGTCAGCTCCTGGAAAACCGTGGCCTCTACGCCTTCATGTCGCTGGCGGTGAACATCCTGCGTTCGCTGCCGTTCATTATTCTGTTGATCGTGATGATCCCGTTCACCGTGCTGATCACCGGCACCTCGCTGGGCGTGGCCGGTGCGATTCCGCCGTTGGTGGTGGGGGCGACCCCGTTCTTCGCGCGTCTGGTGGAAACCGCGCTGCGTGAAGTCGATCGCGGCATCATCGAAGCGACCCAGTCGATGGGCGCGACCACCCGGCAGATCATCATGAACGCCTTGCTGCCGGAAGCCCGTCCGGGCATCTTCGCAGCGATTACGGTGACGGCGATTACGCTGGTGTCCTACACGGCGATGGCCGGTGTGGTCGGTGCCGGTGGTCTGGGTGACCTGGCGATCCGTTTCGGCTACCAGCGTTTCCAGACTGACGTGATGATCGTCACCGTGGTGTTGCTGCTGATTCTGGTACAAGTGCTGCAAATGGTAGGTGATCGACTGGTCGTGCATTTCTCGCGCAAATAACCGGTTTTTGTAATCAAGAAATGAGCCGGCCATTCGCTGGCAGGCGCCATACGGGCGCTTTGAAAAGGAGTTAGCTGAATGAAAAAACTGATCGCTGCTTTCGCTGCCGTAGCCGCTTTTTCGGCCCACGCTGAAACCCTGACCGTTGCCGCCACTCCGGTGCCGCACGCGGAAATCCTCGAATTCGTGAAGCCGGCTCTGGCCAAAGAAGGCGTGGATCTGAAGGTCAAGGTGTTCACCGACTACATTCAGCCGAACGTACAGGTCGCTGAAAAGCGTCTGGATGCCAACTTCTTCCAGCACCAGCCGTACCTTGATGAGTTCAACAAGGCCAAGGGCACCCATCTGGTCGCGGTGACTGGCGTGCATCTGGAGCCACTGGGCGCGTACTCGAACAAGATCAAGGATCTGAAGGACCTGCCAAGCGGCGCCAACGTGGTGATCCCGAACGACGCCACCAACGGCGGCCGTGCGCTGTTGCTGCTGGCCAAGGCGGGCGTGATCACGCTGAAGGATCCGAAAAACATCCTGTCGACTGTCAAAGACATCGCGACAAACCCGAAAGACCTGAAAATCCGTGAACTGGAAGCCGCGACCATCCCGCGCGTGCTGACCCAGGTCGATCTGGCGCTGATCAACACCAACTACGCGCTGGAAGCCAAGCTCGATCCCTCCAAGGATGCGCTGGTGATCGAAGGTAACGACTCGCCGTACGTGAACATCCTGGTGTCCCGCGAGGACAACAAGGACAGCGCCGCGATGCAGAAACTGGCTGCTGCGCTGCACAGCCCGGAAGTGAAGAAGTTCATCACCGAGAAGTACAAAGGCGCGGTGTTGCCGGCGTTCTGATTTGGTTGGTTGTGTACAAAACGGGAGCCCAAGTGGCTCCCTTTTTTTGCCTGACACAAATCCCCTGTGGGAGCGGGCTTGCTCGCGAATGCGGTGTGTCAGTCGCCATATCTTTATCTGTCCCACCGCATTCGCGAGCAAGCCCGCTCCCACATTGGAACAGTGGTGACCTTATTTGCGGTTAAGCATTACCGGGAGTTGTGCGACCAGTTTGGCGTTGTTCAACGGCGCACGAATAAACCCACGCTGCGTCCCGTCCGGCCCGATCACCGCCAGGTTGCCGCTGTGATCCACGGTGTAGTTCGGCTTGCTGGTATCGGCCGGAATGAACGGAATGCTCACTGCGTTCGCCACCTTCTGCAGCTCTTCGATCGACTTCGGCGTCAGGCCGATGAACTGCGGGTCGAAGTAGCCCAGGTACTGCTTCAACTGCTGCGGGTTATCGCGGTTCGGGTCAACGCTGACCAGCACGATCTGCAACTTATCCACAGCGTCCTTGGGCAACTCGCTCTTGATCTGGCGCAGTTGCGCGAGGGTGGTCGGGCAGATGTCCGGGCAGAAGGTGTAGCCGAAGAACAGCAGGCTCCACTTGCCTTTCAACTCGTCGATGGCGACCGGTTGGCCATCCTGATTAGTCATCGTCACGCCTGGCAGGGTGCGGCTTTGCGGCAGCAGGATGATGCCGGCGTCGATCAGCGCGGTGGGGTCGCCCTGGCCTTTGCCACTCAGCACTTTGTTGACGGTAAGTCCCAGGATCAGCGCGATCACGGCGACGAGGATGAAGACGGTTTTCTGGGTTCGAGTCATAGGTTCAACAGTAAGTAGTGGTCTACGAGCAGGGCGATGAACAACAGGAACAAGTAATAAATAGAGTACTTGAAGGTGTTGATCGCCGCGTGCGGCCGAGTGCCACGGTACAGCACCACGGCCCATTGCAGAAACCTTGCGCCCAGCGCGAGGGCGCAGAGCAGGTAGAGCACGCCGCTCATGTGAATCACGTACGGCAGCAGACTGACCGCCAGCAGCGCAAAGGTGTACAGCAGAATATGCACCTTGGTGTAGTGCTCACCGTGGGTCACCGGCAGCATCGGGATGTCGGCCTTGGCGTATTCCTCTTTGCGATGAATCGCCAGCGCCCAGAAGTGCGGCGGGGTCCAGGCGAAGATAATCAGCACCAGCAGCAACGGTTCGGCGCTGACATGGCCAGTGGTGGCGGTCCAGCCGAGCAGCGGTGGGGCCGCGCCGGCGAGGCCGCCAATGACGATGTTCTGCGGTGTCGCGCGTTTGAGGAAACCGGTGTAGATCACCGCGTAACCGAGCAGCGAGGCCAGCGTCAGCCACGCCGTCAGCGGATTGGTAAAGGTCAGCAACATGGCCTGACCGAGCAGCGCCAGCACCAGTGCAAAGGTCAGCGCCGCCGCTGGCGAAACCCGACCTTCCGCCAATGGCCGTTTATGCGTGCGCGCCATCACCGCATCGATGCGCCGGTCGACCACATGGTTGACCGCCGCTGCCCCGCCGGCACACAGCGCAATTCCCAGATTACCGAACACCAGCACCGTCCACGGCACCCCGGCGCGGGTCGCGAGGAACATGCCGACCAGCGAGGTGATGAGCATCAGCACCACCACTTTCGGCTTGGTCAGCTCCAGATAGTCACGCCACAGCGCTTGCGCGGGACGTTCGCCGATCAGAAGCGCCATGGCGTTTCTCCTTTTATCGTTATAGGCGCGGCCACGTGCTTACGCGTGCTGAGGCGCCAGCGCGCCAGTACCGGCTGTTTGACCCGGACCAGACTGGTCCGCGCGTGGTAATTGACCAGCACCATGGTCAACAGCAGCGCTGCGCCGCCGGCGTTGTGCGCCACCGCCACCGGCAGCGGCAGATGGAACAGCACGTTGCTGATGCCAAGGGTGATTTGTGCGCCGAGGGCGACCAGCACCAGCCCGGCGAGCCGCGTCATGCCGACGGCCCTGAGTTGCCAGGCCAGACCGAGCAGCACCAGCGTGACCAGCAAGGCGCCGATGCGGTGGGTCAGGTGAATCGCCGTGCGCGCATCGCTGTCGAGCTGGCCGCCGAGGTAATTCGGGCCGATGTGCTGGGTCAGGTGAAAGCCGTTGGCAAAGTCGGCTGGCGGCAGCCATTGGCCGTGACAGGTCGGAAAGTCGATGCAGGCCACCGCCGCGTAGTTGGAGCTGACCCAGCCACCGAGGGCGATCTGGCCGATCACCAGCAACAGCCCGGCGGTCGCCCAGTACTGCAAGCGCTTGGGCACGGTCAGCGCCGGCAGCACGCCGGACAACCTCAAGGTCAGCAGGAACAGCAGGCTCAATGTCGCAAAGCCGCCGAGCAGATGCCCGGTAACCACTTGCGGCCAGAGCTTGAGCGTCACCGTCCACATGCCGAATGCCGCTTGGGCGAACACCACCGCCAGCAGGAACAGCGGCAGCTTTAGCGGCTGGCCGGGATGCCGGCGATTGACCCAGGCGCGCCCGGCCAGGATCGAAATCAGCAGGCCGAGGGTGCCGGCGAAGTAGCGGTGGATCATCTCGTTCCAGCCCTTGTGCGCCACCACCGGCGAGTCGGGGTAATGCAGCTCGGCATGGGCCAGTTGGGCCTCGCTTTTCGGCACGCTGATAAAGCCGTAGCAGCCCGGCCAGTCCGGACATCCAAGGCCGGCGTGGGTCAGGCGGGTGTAGGCGCCGAGCAGCACGACGATCAGTGCCAGCAGGGTGGCAAACAGCGCGAGGCGAAATCCAGGTTTGGCCATGACGATGCCCTTATCCGATGTTCGACAGTTTCAGCAGGTGGCGCAGGTCGTTGAGCAGATCCTTACCCTTCACGTTCGGGTCGTAGCGCAGCACGAGGTTGCCGTGCGGGTCGATGATCCACAGCTGCGGCGTGGCCTTGTCGCCGGTGGTCTTGCTGAAGGTGGCGGCGTCCAGCGGGTAGCGTTGCAACTGCGGGTATTCGCGGGTGAGCTTGGCTTCGTAATCGGCGTTCAGCGGTTGCGCGGCGGCGAGGGCGTGGCTGGCGCGCCCGGCATCGCGGCCGAGGCCGATCTGGATCTGCCGGGCGAGGTACACCAGTTGCTGGCAATCGACCGCGCAGTCCTTGGGTGCGGTGACCAGCATCTGCCAGCGCTGTTCGTCGGCCTGCACGCCGAGGTCGGCACGGGACTGGCCGTTGCCGATCAGTTCGCCGTGATAGCTGCGACCGTCCGGCACCCAGAACTGCAGTTTGTACATGCCGGTGGCGAGGATCATCGGGCCGACCACGCCAAGCAGGATCAGCAGCAGCTGGATCCGGCCACGACGACGGGTGGCGGCAGGTTTCGCCTCAGACATGCTGGGTGGATTCATGGCCGTTCCCATGGTTTTTCTCCTTTGCGTTGTGCAATCCAAGGTAGAGGTAGAGACCGAACAGGGCGGTGGCCATGGCGAACCACTGCACGGCGTAACCGAAGTGTTTTTCCGGGCCCATGGCGACCACCGGCCAATCAGCCTCGTAGCTGGCCGGGCCGGGTTCGGTGCGCAGTTCGTAGGCGAAACCGTCGCGCTCGAGGGTTTTCCACAGCTTGGCCGGCTCGACGGCGGTGATGGTTTGCGGCCAGGTGCTGCTGGCCGGATCGGCGTGCAACTGGAAGGTCGCGCCGGGAGCGACGTAGACCCAGGCGTCGAGACTCAACACGTCAGTCGGAGTGGTGAATTTCGGGGTTATGCGGCGGTCCGGCCACGGCAGCCAGCCACGATTGACCAGCAGCCAGAGACCGCTGGCCCGGTCCTGAAACGGTTGCAGCAGTTCGATGCCGACCTTGCCGTTGCGCTGGCGGTTATCGAGCAACAGGCTGTGGGCGCCATCGAACTGACCGTAAAGATGTACCCGGCGATAAGCCGGGTCGGTGCTGTGCAGCAATTCGTTGCTGGCCATCGGCGCGGCGGCGCGGCGCTCGGCGTAACTGGCGAGCAGGGCGGTTTTCTCCGCGCCGCGGCCCAGTTGCCAGAAGCCCAGCGACACCAGCAGCGGCAGCAACAGGGCCACCACCACGGTCGGTATCACGCCTGGGCGAAAGCGCTTCATGGCCGCGCCACAAAGTCAGTCGTCGCGATCGCTATACTCAACTGCATCGCCTGTCCCCCGGAGTCTTCCCATGCTCAAAGCAGCCATTGTCGTGCTGCTGATTGCCACGGTGATCAGCCTGTTCAGCGGCCTGTTTTTCCTGGTCAAGGACGACAGCAGCTCCAATCGCCTGGTCATCGCCTTGAGTGTTCGGGTGGCACTGGCCGCTGCCACCGTCGGCTTGATCGCCTGGGGCTTTTACAGCGGCCAACTGGTGTCGCACGCGCCTTGGTGATCAGCCCTCAGAGCACGTAAACGAAGATGAACAAGCCGATCCACACCACATCGACGAAGTGCCAGTACCAGCTTGCTGCCTCGAACCCGAACTGATGCTCGGCATCGAAGTGGCCCTTCATGATGCGCATCAGCATCACGAACAGAATGATCGTGCCGATGGTCACGTGGGCGCCGTGGAACCCCGTGAGCATGAAGAACGTCGCGCCGTAGATGCCTGAACCCAGGGTCAGGCCCAGTTCGTGGTAGGCGTGCATGTATTCCTCGGCCTGCAAGGCGAGGAAGCCGCAGCCCAGCAGCACGGTGATCGCCAGCCAGATTTTCAGCGCGCCGCGATGGCCCTTCTTCAAGGCGTGGTGGGCGATGGTGATGGTCACGCTGGAACTGACCAGCAGGATCGTGTTGATCAGCGGCAGGCCCCACGGGCTGATGACTTCCTTGGGCGGCGGGAACAGTTTCGGGTCAGGCGTGTGCAGCAGCGGCCAGGTGAACTGGAAGTTCGGCCAGAGCATGTGCGCAATGCCTTTCGGGCCTTCGCCACCCAGCGCCGGGCCGGAGATGTGCCGCACGTAGAACAGCGCACCGAAGAAGGCGATGAAGAACATTACCTCGGAGAAGATGAACCAACTCATGCCCCAGCGGAACGAGCGATCGAGCTGCGGGCTGTACAGCCCGGCGCGGCTTTCCTTGATCACCGCGCCGAACCAGCCGAACAGCATGTACGCCAGCAACAACCCACCGACGAAAAAGATGTACGGGCCGTGGGATTCCGGACGCGCCGCCTTCAGATCGTTGAACCAGGTCGCCAGGCCGTACACGGTGATGACCATGCCGAACGTGGCGATGATCGGCCATTTGCTCTGGGCCGGGACGTAATAGTGCTCATGACTTGCCATTTATTGTTCTCCTTATCGGGCACGCTTAACCGCCAGTGTTTGCAGCCACCGGAGGATGTCGGGCGGTGATATCGAACAGCGTGTAGGACAGCGTCAGGTGCTTCACGTCCTTGGGCATGTCGCGGTCAACGATGAAACGCACCGGCATTTCGATCTGCTGACCCGGCTGTAGCACCTGCTGGGTAAAGCAAAAGCATTCGGTCTTGTGGAAATACGCCGCCGCTTCGCTGGGCGCGATACTCGGCACGGCCTGGGCGCTCATCGGTTTGTCGGTGGGATTACGCGCGACGAAAATCATCTCGTTGACTGCGCCCGGGTTGGCGGTCAGCTCATCGTGCTTGGGGTAGAACTCCCACGGCATGTCGATGTTGTTGGTCGACAGAAACTGCACGCGCACCTGCCGCGACTTATCCACAACCTGCTCGCCCTCGTACTGCCCGGCGGTCTTGCCGTTGATGCCGAAGGCCTTGCACATCACGTCGTAGATCGGCACCAGGGCAAAGCCGAAGACAAACATCGCCACGACGACCCCCAGCAGGCGGGTGACGAGTTTTTTCAGCGAGATCGAGTCAGCCATGATTCCAACCCTCTACACCACCCCCTGTAGGAGTGAGCCTGCTCGCGATGGCGGTGTGCCTGACACACCGCGTCCAGCTCATCGCGAGCAGGCTCACTCCTACAAAGGCCAGGCGTTTCATTTCACTTCCGGCGGCGTAGTAAAGGTGTGATACGGCGCCGGTGACGGCACGCTCCACTCCAGGCCTTCGGCGCCATCCCACGGTTTGGCCGGGGCTGGCGCGCCACCACGGATGGTCTTGATCACGATGAACAGGAAGAAGATCTGCGTGGCACCGAACATGAACGCGCCGATCGACGAAACCATGTTGAAGTCGGCGAACTGCAGGTTGTAGTCCGGGATCCGCCGGGGCATTCCCGCCAGGCCCACGAAGTGCATCGGGAAGAAGGTCATGTTCATGCCGACGAACGACAGCCAGAAGTGCAGCTTGCCGAGGGTTTCGTCGTACATGTGCCCGGTCCACTTCGGCAGCCAGTAATAGGCCGAGGCGAAGATCCCGAAGATCGCCCCCGGCACCAGCACGTAGTGGAAGTGCGCGACCACGAAGTAGGTGTCCTGGTATTGGAAATCCGCCGGGGCGATGGCGAGCATCAGCCCGGAGAAACCGCCGATCGAGAACAGGATCACGAACGCCACGGCAAACAGCATCGGCGTCTCGAAGGTCAGCGAGCCTTGCCACATGGTGCTCGCCCAGTTGAACACCTTCACCCCGGTCGGCACGGCGATGAGCATGGTCGCGTACATGAAGAACAGCTCGCCCACCAGCGGGATGCCGACCACGAACATGTGGTGCGCCCAGACGATGAACGACAGGAACGCGATGCTCGCCGTGGCGTAGACCATCGAGGTGTAGCCGAATAGCGGCTTACGCGAGAAGGTCGGGATGATCTGGCTGACGGCGCCGAAGGCCGGCAGGATCATGATGTACACCTCGGGGTGGCCGAAGAACCAGAACACATGCTGGAACAGCACCGGGTCACCGCCACCGGCTGCGCTGAAGAAACTGGTGCCGAAGTGGATGTCCATCAGCATCATCGTCACGCACCCGGCCAGTACCGGCATCACCGCGATCAGCAGGAACGCGGTGATCAGCCAGGTCCAGACGAACAGCGGCATTTTCATCAACGTCATGCCGGGGGCGCGCAGGTTGAGGATGGTGGCGATCACGTTGATCGCGCCCATGATCGAACTGATCCCCATCAAGTGGATGGCAAAGATGAAGTAGGTGACGCTTTCCGGCGCATAGGTGGTGGACAGCGGGGCGTAGAACGTCCAGCCGAAGTTAGGTCCGCCGCCGGCGGTGAACAGGGTCGAAACCAGCAGCAGGAACGCCGCCGGCAGCAGCCAGAAGCTGAAATTGTTCATTCGCGGCAGGGCCATGTCCGGCGCGCCGATCATCAACGGGATCATCCAGTTGGCGAGGCCGACGAACGCCGGCATCACCGCACCGAAGACCATCACCAGGCCGTGCATGGTGGTCATCTGGTTGAAGAACGCCGGCTCGACGATCTGCAGGCCGGGCTGGAACAGCTCGGCGCGGATCACCATGGCGAACGAGCCGCCGAGCAGGAACATGCAGAACGCAAACCACAGGTACAGCGTGCCGATGTCCTTGTGGTTGGTGGTCAGCACCCAGCGCATCAGGCCTTTGGCGGGGCCGTGGGCGTGGTCGGCATGACCGTGGTCATCGATTACAGCGCTCATGGCCGGTCTCCTTTACGTGAGTGGGCTGGGCTGGCCGGGGCGCGCTGCCCCGGCCGGTTCACGAAGTACGCGATGGACCGGCTCATTTGCTTTCCGCCTGTTTGAGCTCCAGCACTTCTTTTGGCGTGACCATGTCGCCCTTGTTGTTGCCCCAGGCGTTACGTTCGTAGGTCACGACCGCTGCGATATCGACTTCCGACAACTGCTTGCCGAACGCCGCCATCGCGGTGCCGGGCTTGCCGAAGTACACGCGGTGCAGGTGGTCGGCTTTTGGCCCAGTGGCAATCGGCGAGCCTTTGAGCGCCGGGAACATCGGCGGCAGGCCCTGGCCTTCGGCCTGGTGACAGGCCACGCAGGTGGTGTGATAGATCTTGTCGCCGCGCTCTTTAAGCTCGTCCAGCGTCCATTCCTTGCTGGTCAGCTCCTTGAGCTGCGCCGCTTCAGCCTTGCGGTCGGCCAGCCATTTTTCGTAGTCGGGCTTCTCTTTGACGTCGACCACGATCGGCATGAAGCCGTGATCCTTGCCGCACAACTCGGCGCATTGGCCACGGTAGATGCCGGGCTTGTCGATCCGCGTCCAGGCTTCGTTGACGAACCCCGGGATCGCATCGCGCTTGACCGCGAACGCCGGCACCCACCACGAGTGAATGACGTCGGCAGAGGTCACGAGGAAGCGCACCTTGGCGCCGACCGGCAGCACCAGGGGCTTGTCGACTTCGAGCAGGTAGTGCTCGCCCTTGGCTTCCTTGTTATGGATCTGTTCGGCGGGGGTGGCCAGGTTGCTGAAGAACTCGACGTCCTGGCCCAGGTATTTGTAGTGCCACTTCCATTGATAACCGGTGATCTGGATATCGATATCCGGCTCACTGGTGTCGTACATGCGGATCAGGGTGGCGGTCGCCGGAACGGCCATCGCCACCAGAATCAGCAGCGGCACGACGGTCCAGAGAATTTCGACGGTGGTGCTTTCGTGGAATTTTGCGGCGACCTGCCCGGTCGAGCGGCGATGCACGATCATCGACCAGAACATGGCGCCGAAGACGATGATCCCGATCACCACACAGATCCAGAAAATGGTCATGTGCAGGTCGAATACTGCGTGACTGATTTCAGTCGCTCCAGGCGCCATATTCACAGTCCAGGCAGCATGTGCCGGGCTGAAAATCGACCACAACAGGAGGCCCATCCAGACGTGTGGATGTCGCATCATTGCGGGTTCCCCTTATCGTTCTTGTTATCCCGCCGGCTTTCGCCTGCGGCAAGGGAGCGGCTGCATCAGACTACGAACTTGAATCGCCGGGCCTTGCTGCGGGTGCAGTCGGGCGTCATCAGCTAACTCCATTCACTGGCGAGTATAGACAGCGACGGGAAATTGCAATGTGCACACGAAAATGACCTGAAACAGCTGGCACTTGCGTTCAAGGGCACGAATGGAGAAGGATGCAGACGAGTGGTGGCAAATCGATATAACGCAGGTGCATCAAGGATGAAATAATTATGACAAATGCGTCTTAGCATTTTTCGTAAGGCAGCTAAGTTATGTCTTCCCTATTTCATTGCCTTGTACCCTGGAGTTTTCATGAACACCGCCGCATTGCGCGAGCAGATCCAAAAAGCCCGACAAACCGAAAATGAAACCGGACGGCTCAAGCGTCAGCTGGAAGCCAAGTTGCCTCATCTGCATTCGGCCATCCAGTTGCCGGACGCTAACCGCGAAGAAGCGTTGACGAGCTTCGTCACTGCTTATATCGACGAAGTACCAGACATGCTGGATGCAGCCAATGAAGTCGCCAGGGAAGCGGGAATCGAGTCGCAGATCAAACCGGTGCTGAAAATCGCCGAGCAGTACTTCCTCCAGCCGCCGGTCGGCCTGGACAATCTGCTGGACGAAGCCTATCTGGCGCACCGCTTTGTCGAAGAGGTCAACGACCTGTACATCAAGCATCTCGGCCAGCCACTGATCCCCTTGGACATGACGGTCGCCAATTTGATTGCTCACCAATTGCTCGGTGAGGAATTTGCCAATCAACTGGACGAAGTCGTGCATCACACTATCGACGAGATGCTCGACGACGAGAGTTTTGCGCTGGAGTCGGTAGAAGCCTACCGCGACAAACTCAGCAGCCCGGACACCGGCGCCGCGTGGAAACGCTGGCCGTGCATGGGCCGCCGACTGGGTGTGGGCCTCGAGCTCGACCAGCCTGCTGCCTGAGTTACACACAATCGAATGTAGGAGTGAGCCTGCTCGCGATGGCGATAGATCAATCAACATCTTTGTTGACTGACCCACCGCCATCGCGAGCAGGCTCACTCCTACAGGGGTTGAGTTCAACCAGTAAATTTAGCCGGCAGCGCCGATTCCGGTATTGGTCCGCACCCTGCCTTCAAGCCTGCGCTTCAACCCGCGCGACTCGATCAATAGCTTCGACCCTTTCGCCGCATTCGCCCGACCCCATTCCTCCAGCAACTCCAGACACGAATGGTCGATGTAGCTCAGGTTATTGAGCGGCACATGCACCGTCGTACCTGCGGGAATGCTGCCCAGCACCTGGGTCAGCGCCGGCACCTTGAGGAACGTCGCCGCACCGATCAGGCGCAACTCCATCTCACCGTCCTGTGGCAGGTCGATCAGGCTGATCTTCAGGCGCGAAGCCTTGAACGCCAGTTTCACCAGGGTCAGACCGAAACCGATCAGCACACCGGTCAACAGATCGGTAAAGATGATCGCCAGCGCCGTGGCGGCGTAGGTGAACATCGGCATCCGTCCGTAACGGCCCAGACCGCGAAAGGCCTTGAGGTCGACCAGTTTGAAACCGGTATACACCAGCACCCCCGCCAGACTCGCCACCGGAATGCTTTGCAGCACGCTCGACAGCAAGAGCACGAACGCCAGCAGCCACAGACCATGGAGGATCGTCGAATAACGCGTGGTCGCACCGGCCTGGACGTTGGCTGAACTGCGCACGATCACCCCGGTCATTGGCAGTGCCCCGACCAGACCGCAGAGCATGTTGCCGACACCTTGCGCCGACAGCTCACGGTCGAAGTCCGAACGCACCCCGTTGTGCATGCGGTCCACTGCCGCAGCAGACAGCAGGGTTTCGGCGCTGGCGATGAACGCCACGGCGAACGCGGCGATCAGCAGCGTCGGATCGGCCAGGCTGAGCAGGTCCGCCGGTTTCAGCCAGTCGATGGCTTCGGCCAGATTCTCCGGCACCTCGACCCGTTTCACCTGCAACGCCAGCAGCAGGCTGGCGCCCGTGGCCAGACCGACGCCGAGCAATGCACCGGGAACAAACCGTAGCGAATTCGGACGGAATTTCTCCCATAGCCACATCACCGCTATGGTCGCCAGCCCAAGCAACCCGGCCTGCCAGCCGAGCGATGGCAAGGCTTGCGCCACCGCGCTGGGGAATGCCGTGAGGTTATCCAGACCGGAGGGTTGCGGCTTGGCATCGAGCATCACATGCACTTGCGAGAGCACAATCAGCACTCCGATCCCCGCGAGCATGCCGTACACCACCGCTGGCGCCGTCACCCGGAACCAGCAACCGAGCTTCAGGCGACCGGCCACCAGTTGCAGGAAACCCGCGAGCAGCAGAATCGGCCCGAGCATCTCGATGCCGTGCTGGCGCACCAGTTCGAACACCAACACCGCCAGACCCGCCGCGGGACCACTGACCTGCAACGGCGACCCCGCCAGCCAACCGACCACCAGACCACCGATGATCCCGGTAATCAGACCCTTGGCCGGCGGCAACCCTGACGCAATCGCGATACCCATGCACAGCGGCAAGGCGACCAAAAACACAACCACTGAAGCGAGCAGCTCCCGTGGCAACACCGCTTTCAATTGAGCAGCACGCATGGTGACTCTCCCGAAGTTTTCTTCAGGCATGGCTTCGCCGAGCCGCTGAAACAGCGGCCGGCGTCAAACCACACAGATGTTTAGGAAGATTTAGAAGCGCGCTTTGGGCGTCGCCACCGGAATCGGATGGCTGCCGTCGAGCGGCAGGAAACGTCCCTGATCCGCGTCGTAAGCTTTGATTTCACTGGTTTCGATGTTGTAGACCCAGCCATGGATGAACAAATGACCGTTCGCCATGCGCGAGGCTACCGAGGGATGGGTACGCAAGTGCTGCAATTGGGCGATGACGTTCTCCTCGGTGAGGATCGGCATGCTTTCTTTTTCGTCGGCGCAGTGACAGTTGTCATGCACCATGGTCTTCGCCACTTCCGCATGACGCAGCCAGGCTTTGACAGTCGGCATTTTTTCCAGGCTGTCCGGATTGAGCACTGCGCGCATGGCGCCGCAATCGGAGTGGCCGCAGATGATGATGTGCTGCACGCCCAGCGCCAGTACCGCGTATTCGATCGCGGTGGAAACGCCACCGTTCATCTGGCCGTAAGGCGGCACGACGTTGCCGACGTTACGGGTCACGAACAGATCGCCCGGCGAGCTCTGGGTGATCAGTTCGGGCACGATGCGCGAGTCGGCGCAGGTGATGAACATCGCCTTTGGCGCCTGGGCCGTGGCGAGTTTCTTGAAGAGTTCTTCCTGCTGCGGGAAGACCTCATGATGAAAATGCAAAAAGCCGTCAACGATCTGTCGCAGCGCTGCATCGGCGGACTCCGCCCCAGGGACGGCTTGCGCCGACGCAGCCAACGGCTGTTTATCCTTGTCACTCATGATTCATCCTCTTTGGCGGATTCGGGGAGTCATTCCCGTGTATTCCGATGTGAAGCCAGTGGCTGTTTAAAACATCCGGGTCATCCCGACCCGTCAGTCACTCGATGAACAAGGTAGCCGCCGAAACTTAACTCAAACTGAATAAAGCGCTCTAGAACGTGTGTTCCAGGTCGCAAAAAACGTGACTGGTCTGTTTCGGCGGAAGGATTCCAACCCATCAACCATAGGCTAATTGTCGCTAAATCAACGACATCTGGCGACCCGGCGGACAGAAGGCAGTGCAATCGAGGTTATAGCCCTCACGGTGGTTTAAACCGAGGCGTTTAATGGCTTTGGCAAAACGTTGTGCGAGCAGGTCGGCGAACGGCCCTTCGCCGCGCATGCGGGCGCCGAAACGGCTGTCGTAGAGCTCGCCGCCACGGCTCTGGCGCACCAGGCTCAGCACATGGGCCGCGCGCTGCGGGTAGTGCGCCTGCAGCCACTCCTCGAACAGCGGCGCGACCTCCAGCGGCAGGCGCAGCATCATGTACGCGGCGCTTTGCGCCCCGGCGGCGTGCGCCTCGGTCAGCAAGCTTTCGATTTCGCTGTCGTTGATCATCGGAATCATCGGTGAACACAGTACCCCCACCGGAATCCCCGCTTCACGCATCACCCGGATCGCCCGCAGCCGTGCTTTCGGTGCAGCGGCACGGGGTTCGAGGATGCGTTTGAGTTCATCGTCCAGCGTGGTCAGGCTGATCATTACCGCCACCAGCCGTTGCTGTGCCAGCTCGGTGAGCAGATCGAGGTCGCGCAAAATCAGCGAACCTTTGGTGACGATGGTCACCGGGTGCCGGTAGCGAAGCAGCACTTCGAGGGTCTGGCGGGTGATCCGGTGCTCGCGCTCGATGGGTTGATACGGATCGGTGTTGGAACCCAGGTTAATCGGCGCGCACTGATAGCCGCGCTTGCTGAGCTGCTCTTCCAGCACTTGAGCGGCGTTGGTCTTGGCGATCAGCCGGGTTTCGAAATCCAGCCCCGGCGACATGTCCCAATAGGCGTGGCTGGGCCGCGCGTAGCAATAGATGCAGCCGTGCTCGCAGCCGCGATAGGGATTGATCGAACGATCAAAGGGCAGGTCTGGCGAGGTGTTGCGGGTGATGATGGTTTTCGCGGTCTCGATCATCACCTCGGTGTTTTGCGTCTCGGGCACTTCCTGATACCAGCCGTCGTCCTCGGCTACCGAACGATTCGGCGCGAAGCGGTTGTGCGGGTTGGTCGCGGTGCCGCGACCGCGGGGAGGCAAGGGCGTGTGCATCGGATGGGTCCTGATGGCTGTATGTGCATACAGTATCGCCGGTGCGAGTAAACAGCCAGTGCCGTTCGGCGATTCGGGGTATGGGAACAGGGTATCCGGTTTATTGATTGCGCCTTTTTATTGCAACCTGGAGACACATGTTTCAAGTAGCAGTGCAACTTGCAATGTCGTTAGTATTCGCCTTGTTGTCATTCTGCTATTCAATATTTAAAAGGAATTAAAAGTGTCTAACTTTAACCATCGCGGCGTCTTTCTGCAGAAACTTGGTCCGACTCCGGTTGATCCGGATGAAGTACTGGTGTCCATGCAGTTTGCACTGAAGCAATCCGGTTGGGATGCAGCGAACGCCGTGCCAGCCGACTCTCTGCTGGATTCGCGGATTATCATTGCGTCGTCCTATGACGGGGGCAAAACCTTCGATGTGCGCAATGACAAGGATATCGATGGTGACGGTGATATCGATGCAGATGACAAGGAAAAGTTGCTGGCGTTGGCCAAGGCTTATGTAAGTATCATGAACCCGTAATATGGATCAGACGCTATATTAGTTGTGGCGTAATACAAAAAAGCCCTGCCCGTATTAAATACGGACAGGGCTTTTATTAGTTGCTGTGGGTTGCCTGGCCGAGATCATCAGCCGAGGTGGTCGTCATGTCGCTGGTGCGTAAATGACTGACCTCGTTCGCGTTCACCGGCGCGCCTTTGTTGCCCCAGCTGTCACGGATGAAACTCACCACATCCGCCACTTCCTGATCCGACAAGCGCCAGGCGAAACCCGGCATGGTGAAGGTCGAGGGTGCCGTGTGCGTCGCCGGGAGGGTGCCGCCTTTGAGCACGATGTGGATCAGCGAGGTCGGATCCTCCGATTGCAGCACCGGATTGCCCGCCAGTGCCGGGAACACCCGGGTGTAGCCGTGGCCATCGGTGCGGTGGCAGGCCGCGCAGTTATCGATGTACACCGCTGCGCCGCGCTGGCTGTCGTCGCCGTTCCACAGAGCCTTGGCGGCTTTCTCGTCGTACTGGTGCGGCTGATCGTTTGGATCAGTAGCTGGCAGCGACTTGAGGTAGCGGGCGATCGCGGTCAGGTCGGCGTCGGTCATGTATTGCATGCTGTGGGTGACCACATCGCTCATGCCGCCGAAGACCGCGCTGCGGTCGCTGCGTCCGGTCTTGAGGAACTGCACCAGTTGCGCTTCGCTCCAGCCGCCGAGACCGTCCTTGTGATCACCGCGCAGGCTCTTGGCGATCCAGCCTTCCAGCGGCGCACTGCCGGCGAGGAAGTTCTTGCCGTCCGCCGCGCTCAGGGATTTTTCCTGCATGGTCAGGGCACGCGGCGTATGGCAGGCGCCGCAATGGCCGAGGCCTTCGACCAGATAGGCGCCGCGATCGATCACCGGATCATCCGTGGTTGCCTTGTAGTCTTCGACCTTCGGCGCGAACATCCAGCGCCAGCCCATCAGTGGCCAGCGCATGCTCAGCGGCCATGGAATGTCGCTGGCCTTGTTCTCCTGCGCGACCGGTTCGACGCCGTGCATGAAGTAGGCGTACAGCGCCTGCATGTCGGTTTCGCTGACACGGGCGTAGGACGGATACGGCATCGCCGGGTACAACGTACTGCCGTTTTTGGCAACGCCATGGCGCACCGCTTTGTCGAAGTCCTCGAAGCTGTAATCACCGACGCCGGTTTTGTCCGGGGTGATGTTGGTCGAGTAGATCGTGCCGATCGGGGTTTCCATTGGCAGGCCGCCGGCGAACGGCTTGCCACCCTTGGCGGTGTGGCAGGCCACGCAGTCACCGGCGCGGGCGAGGTACTCGCCTTGTTTGATCAACGCTTGATCAACTTCGGCCGCTTGAATTGAGGCGCTGCCGAGCAGGGCCAGGGTGGCGATAACGAGAATTTTCATGGTCATCGCTCCTTATGCCTGGACCAGCGGGCCGGGGTTTTTCAGGTACTGCTCGCGGATCGCCTTGGCCGACCAGTAGGTCAATGCCGCCACCAGCCCGGTCGGGTTGTAACCCAGACCTTGCGGGAATGCCGACGCACCCGGTACGAACACGTTGTGCACGTCCCAGCTCTGCAGGTAGCGGTTCAGGGCGCTCTTCTTCGGATCGGTGCCCATGATCGCGCCACCGTTAAGGTGCGTGGTCTGGTAGGCCGCGGTGTTGAAGTGATCACCGACCTGTTTGCCGATCACCGCGATGGCTTTCGGGCCCATGGCTTGGGCGACCTTGCCCATTTTCTCGACCATGAAGCGGTTCATCTTGATGTCGTTTTCCTGCCAGTCGAAGGTCATCCGCAACAGCGGCAAGCCGTAGGCATCGCGGTACACCGGGTCGAGGTCGAGGTAGTTGCCACGGTAGGACTGATGCGCGCCGTGGGCGTCCATCGACACCTGGTGGGTGTAGTAATCGGCGGTCGCGCGTTTCCAGTCACTGCCCCAGGCCGGGGTGCCCGGCGGGTTCGAAGTGCCAGCAATCGGCCGGCTGCCGGCCTGATTGACCCACATTGGCGAGCCGCCGACGAAGCCGTGCGGGCCGTGGTCGAAGTTGTCGGCGTTGAAGTCGTCCAGTGCCACGCCGTTGCCGCCGGCACCGATGAAGTTGTTGGTGTGGGTATCCTTGTCGAAGAACGCCTTGATGGTCGCCATGTTCTGGTAGGCAAAGTTGCGCCCGACCACGCCTTCGCCGGTAATCGGGTCGTAGGGTTTGCCGATCCCGGACAGCAGCATCAGGCGCACATTGTGCAACTGGAACGCGCCGAGGATCACCAGATCTGCAGGTTGCTCGATCTCGCGGCCCTGAGCATCGATGTAGGTGACGCCGGTGGCTTTGCTTTTCGTGCTGTCGAGGTTGATCCGCAGCACGTGGGCGTTGGCGCGCAGCTCGAAATTCGGCAGCGGCTTGAGCGCCGGCAGAATGTTCACGTTAGGCGAAGCCTTGGAATACATGTAGCAAACGTAGCCGCTGCAGAATCCGCAGAAGTTGCACGGACCCATCTGTGCGCCGTAGGGATTGGTGTACGGCCCTGAAGTATTCGCCGATGGCAGGTTGTAGGGTTTGTAACCGACCTCTGTCGCCGCTTTGCCGAACAGCTGTGCGGAAACGGTGTTCTTCTGCGCCTCCAGCGGGAACGGGTTCGAGCGATCCGGCGCGTACGGGTTGCCGCCCTTGCCCTGGCCGACCAGTTGGCCTTTTACGGTCCAGGCCTGGCCGGAGGTGCCGAAGACTTTCTCGGCGAAATCGAAGAACGGTTCGAGCTCTTCGTAGCTGACGCCGAAGTCCTGGATGGTCATGTCCTTGGGGATGAAGCTTTTGCCGTAGCGCTCTTCGTAATGGCTGCGCATGCGCAACTCGATCGGGTCGACCCGGAAATGCACGCCCGACCAGTGCAAACCGGCGCCACCCACGCCATTACCCGGCAGGAACGCACCCAATTGGCGGTTCGGCAGGGCAATGTCGGTGACGCTGTGACGGATGGTGACGGTTTCTTTCGAGATGTCCTGAAAGAGTTTTTTCCGCACGCTGTAGGTGAGTTCGTCGATCACCTGCGGATAGTTGCCGTCGGGGTAAGTGTCCTGCATCGGCCCGCGCTCCAGCGCCAGCACGTTGAGCCCGGCTTCGGTCAGCTCCTTGGCCATGATTGCGCCGGTCCAGCCAAAACCGACGATCACCGCGTCGACCTTCTTCATTACCGTTGCCATGCTCAAGCCCTCTCGCCGCGAATCGAAACTGCCGGGAAGGGGTATTGCTCGTTGCGTTCCACCCAATCCATGAAATCGGCGCGGGCGCCGGGGAAGCCGATCATGGTCCAGCCGACCATGCCTTTATTGCCGCCGTGGATCGGATCGCAGAAGAACCCTTCCTTGGTGTTTTGCAGCAACAGGCTGAAGAAAATCTTTGCCGGAACGGCATCGAACTGCGGCTTGCCGGCTTCGAGTTGCTTGAGCAGATCGTCTCGGGTAGCGCTGTCTTGCTCAGCAAATGTCTTTCCGTTCAGCGATTTTGCCCACTGATCCGTGGCGGCGATGCCGAGGCGATAGATGTCTTTGGGCACCAGTTTGCTCTGCCAGCCCATCTCCGGCGCCGCGTCGGCGTTGAACGGGCCTTGCATGTACCAGAGGGCACCGGCGGCATACGGGGTGTTCATCTGACGGTCGATGTATTCCGGCACGCCGGCTTCCAGAGCCCCCGGGCCCTGATCGTCGTTGGGGATCAATTGCGCCACGGCGGCGTTGATGAAGGCCCATTCCTCGGCGCTGAAATGGCTCGGCTGGTAAGCGCCGGCTTCGGATTTCGCCGGGGTTGCGGCTGGCGCCGCCGGGGTGGCTGCAGGTGCAGCTTGCAGCACGCTGCTGCCCAGACCGGTTCCGGCCAGGGTAACCACGGGAATCAGGGTCAGGGATTTGCGCAAGAACTCACGCCGCGGGTTGTCTCGATCTGCATCAGACATGGGAGTGCACCTCATCAGGCATTGATGGTTGTCCGTTTCTACGAACGGCTTGAGCATTTTTTCGTCGCGGCGCGTGGCCCGTTTGACCGGGAAAAGGGGGACGGCTGCAACATCGTGTGACAAATGGTAGCAGCCTAATCATCGGGATGAACCGATTCAGCGGAAAAACCCACGTTTTTTTACGCGGTGTTCAATGAAATCGTGCGGATTCACGATTCTTTGACAAGTGGCTCACAGGGCTTTGACTGCCGGACGTAGAAGCTGCGAGGCCTTTCATTGATGAATTTCGATACGGTCAGCCCAGCATGTCTCGAGTGCGCCTTTTCCCT
Source organism: Pseudomonas sp. P8_229 (assembly GCF_034008635.1). Classification (NCBI taxonomy): domain Bacteria; kingdom Pseudomonadati; phylum Pseudomonadota; class Gammaproteobacteria; order Pseudomonadales; family Pseudomonadaceae; genus Pseudomonas; species Pseudomonas sp. P8_229. The sequence continues at coordinate 3,067,857 of NZ_CP125378.1, forward strand.
GCTTTGTGTTTGTCGCTTGTTGCCCTGCTGCACTTGATGCCGGCCCAGGCTGACGCCGCTGTCACATCGCGCCCGCCTGAGTGGGCGCAACCGGTTGAAGTGCAGTACAACCTGTTCCAGATGTCGCCAACGCTGTATCGCAGTGCCTTGCCGGACGGCGGTGCGGTGCCGTTGCTGAAGAACCTCAAAGTGGCGACCGTGATCAACTTTCTGCCCGAAGCCGACAGCAGTTGGCTGTCCGAGCCGGGCATCAATCAGGTGCAACTGCCTTATCGCACCAACCATGTCGATGACGCCGATGTGCTCAAGACCCTGCGCGCGATTCAGACCGCCGAAGCAAATGGCCCGGTGTTGATGCATTGCAAGCATGGTTCCGACCGCACCGGCCTGATGGCGGCGATGTACCGGATTGTGGTGCAGGGCTGGAGCAAGGAAGACGCGCTGAATGAAATGACTCAGGGCGGTTTTGGTGAGAGCGGCCATTTCAAGGATGGCGTGCGCTATGTGATGCAGGCCGACGTCGACAAACTGCGCACCGCCCTGGCCAATGGCGATTGCAGCACCAGTGCGTTTGCTACCTGCTCGATGAAGAGCTGGTTCCAGTCAGTCAACCTCAAATAAGCCGAACCCTCCACGGCATTGCACCGTGGAGGGTTATTCGCTGGCTCAGTCTTCGGACTTTTTCTTCAGTTTCGGATTCGGGAAGAACTGCACGGCCTGGACGGTCTTGTCCGGCGCCGGTTTGAGCGCGCTGGTATTGACCCGCGTGCCCAGTTCCTTGGGAACCGACAACCCCTGCTCGTTGAGCGTATCCGAGTAACCGCAGGCCACGCATTCGCGGTGCGGCACGCTGTCCTCGTTCCACATCATCAGTTTGTCCGGCTCGCTGCACGCCGGGCAGACGGCCCCGGCGATAAAGCGCTTCTTGGTAATCACAGGTGCCTCACTCATGCTGCTGCGTCCTCACTCAGGCCGCTGTGGCGCAAGAGTGCGTCAATCGATGGCTCGCGGCCACGGAAGTCGACGAACAACACCATTGGCGCCTGCGAACCACCACGGGCCAGAATCGCTTCGCGGAATGCACGACCGGTTTGTGCGTTGAGCACGCCGTCTTCTTCGAATTTCGAGAAGGCATCCGCCGACAGCACTTCAGCCCACTTGTAGCTGTAATAACCCGCCGCGTAACCGCCAGCGAAGATGTGCGCGAAGCTGTTGGGGAAGCGGTTGTAGACCGGTGGACGCATCACCGACACCTCGTCACGCACGCCTTCGAGTACCTGCGCGACGCTGCGGCCGTCACCGTGGGTGGCGTGCAGTTCGAAGTCGAACAGCGAGAACTCCAGCTGGCGGACCATCATCAGGCCGGACTGGAAGTTCTTCGCTGCGAGCATTTTTTCCAGCAGATCCTGCGGCAGTGGTTCGCCGCTTTCGTAGTGACCGGAGATCAACGCGAGGCCTTCCGGCTCCCAGCACCAGTTTTCCATGAACTGGCTCGGCAACTCGACCGCGTCCCACGCCACGCCGTTGATCCCGGAGACACCGGCGTGATCAACGCGGGTCAGCAGGTGATGCAGACCATGGCCGAACTCGTGGAACAGGGTGGTCACTTCATCGTGGGTCAGCAGCGCCGGCTTGCCGCTGTCGGCCGGGGTGAAGTTGCACACCAGGTTGGCGACCGGGCTTTGCAGCACGCCGTCGACGGTGCGGCGACGGTCGCGGGCGCCGTCCATCCACGCACCGCCACGCTTGTTGGCGCGGGCGTAGAGGTCGAAGAAGAAGCGGCCGACGTGCTGGCCGTTTTCCTTGATCTCGAACAGGCGCACGTCCGGGTGCCAGGTGTCGAAGCCTTTCAGTTCGGCGATTTCGATGCCGTACAGACGCTGGACGATAGCGAACAGACCGCCGAGGACTTTATCGATCGGGAAGTAGGCCCGCAGGGTTTCCTGAGCGACGCTGTAACGTTGTTCACGGAGCTTCTCGCCGTAGAAACCGCTGTCCCAGCTTTGCAGATCGGCGCAGCCCTGTTCGGCGGCGTAGGCGCGCAGTTGCTGCAAATCCTGTGCGGCAAACGGCTTGCTGCGCTTGGCCAGGTCGCGCAGGAAACTCAGCACCTGATCGCTGGATTCGGCCATTTTGGTGGCCAGGCTCAGCTCGGAGAAGCTGGCGAAGCCCAGCAGTTTGGCCAGTTCCTGACGCAGGTCGAGGATCTCTTCCATCACCGGGCCGTTGTCGTTCTGGCCGGCGTTCGGGCCTTGATCCGAGGCGCGGGTGCAGTAGGCGGCGTAGACTTCTTCACGCAACGCACGGTCTTGCGCGTAGGTCATCACCGCGTAGTAGCTCGGGAATTCCAGGGTGATCAGCCAGCCATCAAGGTCTTTGGCCTGTGCGGCGGCGGCCATTTGCGCCTTGGCCGAATCGGTCAGACCGGCGAGGGCGGCTTCATCGGTGACGTGCTTGGTCCAGGCTTGCGTGGCGTCGAGCAGTTGGTTGGAGAAGCGGCTGCCCAGCTCGGACAGTTTGCTCTGCACTTCGGCGTAGCGCTTTTGTTCGGCTTCCGGCAGGTCGATACCCGACAGACGGAAATCGCGCAGGGCGTGTTCCAGAATAGTCTTTTGCGCCACCTCGAAACCGGCAGCTTGCGGGCTGTTGGCCAGGGCTTCATAGGCCTGGAACAGTTCGCGGTTCTGGCCCATCTCGGTGGAGTAGGCGCTCAGGGCCGGCAGGCACGACTCGTAGGCTTCGCGCAGTTCGGCGCTGTTGCACACGGCGTTGAGGTGGCTGACCGGGCTCCAGGCTGCGCCAAGGCGATCATTGAGTTCGTCCATCGCCAATACCAGGCCGGCCCAGGTCGGGTTCTCGACTTGAGTCTTGAGGATCTCGGCAATGGCGGCGCGGTTGTCGGCCAGGATCGTTTCAATGGCTGGCAGCACGTGTTCGGCACGGATCGTGGAGAACGGCGGCAGGTCGTAGGACTGCAGAAGAGGGTTGTTCACGCTCACGGTTGGCACCTTGGCTGGAAGAAACATGCGCCCATCTTAATTACAATCGACACTCACCGCAGCTATCGGCGACAGAGAGAGAACTTATCGTGCCCGTTCGCAAGTACCAGAATCACACCCCGCAGTTGCGCAAAGGCGCGTTTGTCGACGCCTCGGCGGTGGTGATCGGCGACGTCGAAATCGGCGAAGACAGCTCCGTCTGGCCGCTGACCGTGATCCGTGGCGACATGCACCGCATCCGTATCGGCGCGCGCACCAGCGTGCAGGACGGCTGCGTGTTGCACATCACCCACGCCGGGCCGTTCAACCCGGACGGCTTCCCGCTGCTGATCGGCGATGACGTGACCATCGCTCACAAGGTCATGCTGCATGGCTGCACTGTTGGCAGCCGCGTATTGATCGGCATGGGCAGCATCGTCATGGACGGCGCGGTGGTCGAAGATGACGTGATCATCGGCGCCGGCAGCCTGGTGCCACCGGGCAAGCGCCTGGAAAGCGGCTTCCTGTACGTGGGCAGCCCGGTGAAACAGATCCGCCCGCTGACTGACAAGGAGCGCGCCTTCTTCACCTACAGCGCGGCGAACTACGTGAAGCTCAAGGACCTGCATCTGGCCGAAGGCTACGACCAGCTCTGAATCGCCTTACACCTGCTCAGGATTTCTCATGCATTACCAGACCGTACTGTTCGACCTCGATGGCACCCTGACCGACCCGCGTGAGGGCATCACCCGTTCCATCCAGTTCGCCCTCGGCAAACTCGGCATTGATGAGCCGGACCTGACCAAGCTCGAACACTTCATCGGCCCGCCACTGTTGCAGGCGTTCATGCAGTTCTATGGCTTTGACGAGGCCAAGGCCTGGGAAGCGGTGAACTTCTATCGCGAGCGCTTCAAGGTCACCGGACTGTACGAAAACCGCGTGTTCGATGGCGTCACACCGCTGCTGGAAACCTTGAGCGGCCAAGGGCGACAGCTGTATATCGCGACCTCCAAACCTTGGGAATTTGCCCGCGAGATTGCCCGGCACTTCGACTTTGCCAAACACTTCAAGGTGATCTACGGCAGCGAACTGGATGGCACGCGGACCAACAAGGTCGAGCTGATCGCGCACCTGGTGGCCGAAGAGGGGCTGGATCCGGCCAATACGCTGATGATCGGCGATCGCAAGCATGACCTGATCGGCGCGCGCAGCAACGGGCTGGATGCGGCGGCGGTGGGCTATGGGTTTGGCAGCTTTGAAGAATTGAGTGCCGAAGCGCCGGCCTATCATTTTGAAACGCTGGCCGAGTTGCATCAGGCGTTCCTGCGGCGCTGATGAGTCAGTCTTCGCGAGCAAGCCCGCTCCCACAGGGAGAATGCATTTCAACTGTGGGAGCGGGCTTGCTCGCGAAGGGGCCGGCTCAGCCCATGCGAAATCAGGATTCTGCCAACGCTCTAAGTGCCGCTTTACGCTCAGTCAGCGGCAGCTCACCCAGCTTTTCGACCTCAACATAAAACCTCACCCAATCCCCCCCAACCTGGCTGAACAACGCTGCAAACGCCGGCACCCACTGGTCATACAGCCCAAACGGCAGCAGCCGCGCATTGTTCAGCGGCATATTCACCCAGGCGTCATAACGCTTGTCCCCTGCCCACTGGCTGTCGCGCATCAATCGATATTCGCGACGAAACTGCTCGAACGCCGCTGTTTTGCGCTCGCGCATCTGCTCGGCCGGCAGCGGCTGGGCATAGAGCTTTTCCAGTTGTGAACGCGTTTCCAGCACCAACTCGATGAACTGGTCACGCTGCATGAGCAGCGAGTCGGTGTCTGGCGGCAGGCCACGAAATGCCCGCCACTGTCGGGTGCCTTGCTGTTCGACAAATGTGGCGAAGGACTCGTTGAACTCGGTGTCGTCCTTCACATAGAAGCGCTGATGCGCCAGTTCATGAAAAATCAGCGTGGCCAGGCGCTCGTCACCCCAGCCCATCATCGAGTTGAGAATCGGGTCATTGAACCAGCCGAGGGTCGAATAGGCTTCGACGCCGCCAATCGACACGTCCATGCCTTGCAGGCGCTGAATCGCCGCTTCGCCACGTGCGGCGCTCTGGCTGTAGTAGCCGCGATAGGCCACGCAGCCGGCAATCGGGAAGCAATGGTTCTGCGGGGTCAGGGAAAACTCCGGGGTGGCAAACACGTTCCACACCACGTACGGCCGGCCGATGTCGGCGTACAGGCGATAGCTCTGGTTGTCCGGCAGATGCAGTTGTTCGCTGGCGAAGGCGCGGGCCTTCTGCGACTGGATCAGGTGTGTGCGTAATGCCCTATCGCGGCTGGGGTCGGCGATCACCTTGGCCACCGGCTCACGCGCCTGCAACAACTGCAACTGACCGCTGGCCAACTGGCTGTAATAGCTCACGCTGGAGCAACCGCTGAGCAACAAAAACATCACACCCGGAAACAAAATCCGAAAAACGCGATCAAGTAACCCATGGCTTGGAAGCGGCCTGATCAAAATAAAAAATCCTTTGGAAAGTCTGCCCGCAAGACTATCCCGCCATTTGGAGCTTCGCTATGCGCATGTTGTTGCTGACTGGAGGCCTGCTGACGCTGGCCGGTTGTGCCGGATTCGGAATGCCCGACCCTGACCCCTCGCAAGCCTGGATCGACCTCGATGCCCGGCAACAGGACACCGCGCTGCAAGCGCTGCAGGTCGATAGCCGAACCACGGCCGACAAACGTTATTTCGAGGTGCAGCCCGGCAGCCATGAACTGAAGGTGCGTTATCAGTTTGCGGTCGAAGCCACCAACATCGGCCCGGATGCCGAGCCGCTGTGGCGCGACTGCCAGTTGAACGTGAAATTCAAGGACTTCAACGCCGGTCAGCGTTATCAGCTGCAGGCCGGCAGTATCGGTTTCCGTCCATGGGCGAAGCTCTACGACGAGCAACGCAAAGTGGTTGGCCAGGGCACACCGGCAGGCTGTCAGCGCACTTGATCGGCGCTATGCTTCAGGTCTGAACCCTTGGACATCCATCATGCGCAAGTTGATGCTGTTGCTCGCAGTCGGCGCTATCACCGGCTGCCAGACCCCGTTGCCACCGGTCGATCCACAAATGGCCTGGGTCGACTTTTCGACCCCGACCCCGGGCGGCAAACTGCTCATGGCCGAGCGCCTCGACAATAAACGGTTGACCGACGGGCGTTTCTTTCAGGTGACGCCTGGCAGCCATGAGCTGCGGGTGCGTTTCGACTTCGAGGTGTTTGGCGGCGGTGGCAGTCTGATGACCGGCCCGGTCGAGCGGCTGTGTTACCTGTACATCCGCTACGACCATTTCGAAGCCGGCCAGCGTTACCTGCTGGAAGGGCGTTCGCTGGGGTTCACGCCGAGCGCGCGTTTGTACAACGCCAGGCACGAGATCGTTGCCGAGGACCGGGACATCGACTGCCTTACCTGAGGTGAATCAGTTGCTGTTTTTCTGATAGATGATCGCTTTGGTGCCGTTGTCGCAAGTGCCGACGACCATCGCCACGTCGTGTTTATCGGCCTCTTCCTTGCTGACGATTTCCAGCGTGTAGGAGGGCACGGCGTTGGCCTGGATCTTGACCTCGATCTCGTTCTTCAATTCTTCACAGTCTTTCGGTGCGGCAAGAACCGTTGTGGCCAGTGCACTGCAGAAAATCGCCAAGCCAATACGTTTCATAGTTAAAGCTCCCTGGTGCAGCGCGCACGGGTGTGCGCTGAAGCTGCTGTCACTTATTCGACCATATTTTTGCAGAGCGGGTTCTGACTTCGCTCACATCTTCAGGCACTGCGGTGCTTTTTGGATCGCTTTCGCGAGCAGGCTCGCTCCCACATTGGACGTGTTCACAACACACACCCTGAGGGAGCGAGCCTGCTCGCGATTGGGTCAGTCAGCGCCGACTTAGCTGACCAGCGAAGCCTCAAGCGTAATCTTCGCATTCAACAGCTTGGACACCGGGCACCCTTCCTTGGCCTTGTTACTCAGTTCTTCAAACTGCGCCTGCGTCGCTCCCGGGATCTTCGCCTTGAGAATCAGCTTCACCGCAGTGATGGCAAAGCCGCCGTCCACCTGGTCCAGCGTGACCTCCGCCTGCGTGTCGATGCTGTCAGCCCTCAGGCCCGCATCGCCGAGAATCATCGAAAACGCCATGGAAAAACAGCCGGCATGGGCGGCGCCGATCAGTTCTTCCGGGTTGGTGCCCTTGCCACCTTCGAAGCGGGCCTTGAAGCCGTAAGGCGCTTCTCTGAGGACGCCGGTTTCGGTAGAGATCGAGCCGATGCCGGTTTTCAGATCGCCAGCCCAATGCGCGGATGCTTTCTTCACGATAGCCATGTCTGCCTCCTCAAGATCTGGCGCGGAACGCCGCGCCGTCGTGGTGTTTGCTTGCAAGGCTTCTGAGGATAGACGCCGGAACAAAGTTCAGCTCAGGTGAATCGTTGACTTTTTTAGTAGGATTTTTCCCTCAGCTATTGAAACTCGGGTATATGCCCTTATTGCACAGAACACGCTTATGAATTCGGCAGGTTTTCGTTCGCAAGAAAAAACCTGCAGACCACTCGGAGACGCAGGTTTATGAAGCAACTGTCCGACGTAAAGTTTTCCACCCTCGATCTGGTGCCGGTGCGCGAGAACGGCAGCCCGGCGCAATCGCTGCGCAACTCGCTGGACCTGGCGCAGCATGTCGAGAAATTCGGCTATACCCGCTTCTGGGTCGCCGAGCACCACAACATGGACGGCATCGCCAGTTCCGCCACTTCGGTATTGCTGGGGTATCTGGCCGGTGGTACCTCGACGATTCGCGTCGGCTCCGGCGGGGTGATGTTGCCTAACCACTCACCGCTGGTGATCGCCGAACAGTTCGGCACTCTCGAAAGCCTGTATCCGGGGCGCATCGACCTCGGGCTGGGCCGGGCACCGGGTTCCGACCAGATGACCGCCCGTGCCCTGCGCCGCGAGCGCTCTGGCAGTGCCGATGACTTTCCGGAAGACGTCGCCGAACTGGTGCGCTTCCTCGGCCCGCGTACCCCGGATCAACGGGTGATCGCCATGCCCGGAACCGGCACCAATGTGCCGATCTGGTTGCTCGGCTCCAGTCTGTTCAGTGCGCAACTGGCCGGTGAGCGCGGTTTGCCCTACGCCTTCGCCTCGCACTTCGCCCCGCGCTTTATGCACGAGGCGATCCGCGTCTATCGCAATCACTTCAAGCCATCGGCGGTGCTCGACAAGCCGTACGTGATGCTCGGCGTACCGTTGGTTGCAGCGGATACCGATGAGCAGGCGGATTACCTGGCGACTTCGGTGTACCAGCGCATTCTCGCGTTGATGCGCGGGCAGAGTCTGGTGCAGCGTCCACCGGTGAAAAGCATGGATGGCCTGTGGTTACCCCATGAGCGTGAGGCAGTGGGGGACTTCCTCGGCCTGGCAATGGTCGGCAGCCCGCAGAAGATCCGCGCGAAGCTGGAGGTGCTGGTTGAACAGACGCAGGCCGATGAGCTGATCTTCACCTGTGATCTGTATGAGCATGCCGATCGCCTGCATTCCTATGAGTTGCTGGCGCAGGTCATGAAGGGATAACACCAACCCCTGTAGGAGTGAGCCTGCTCGCGATAGCGTTTCCACAGTCACTGAGTTGTTGACTGTTACACCGCCATCGCGAGCAGGCTCACTCCTACAGGGGGAACGTGTCGCCCACAAAAAAGCCGACGCCTTCGCGTCGGCTTTTGCATTTCAGTCGCGATCAACCGCGCTTGTAGACGATTTCCTTGGCGCCGCCCTCACATTTGCCGACAACCTTGCCGCCAGCGGCCGCACCCTTGTCGGCAATCTCCAGCGAATACCCGGAAACGCCCTTGGCATCCAGCTTCGCGGCAATTTCGCTTTTCAACTCTTCACAAGGCTTGCCAGCAGCAAACGCGCCACCCGCAAGGCTCAACAAACCTACTGCCAATATGAACTTCTTCATCGGTCGCACTCCCTGGTCGGATTAAAAGAGGCGGGCATCGGGTATCCCGATGCGCTCACCTTGTAGCGCTTTGCCATTCCTATGGCACTCGGCCAGCGCGCAAGTTCAGAAGCGTAGCCCAAACTCAGCTGCTGGCAATCCGGAAGCCGACTTTGAGCGTTACCTGGAAGTGCGCAGCCTTGCCGTCCTTGATGTGGCCACGGGTGTCGACCACTTCAAACCATTCCAGGTGCTTGATGCTCTTGTTCGCTTCAGCCAGCGCATTGTTGATGGCGTCCTCGATGCTGCTGGTGGACGAGCCGACCAGTTCGACTTTCTTGTAGGTGTGATGGTCACTCATGGCGATCTCCTTGGCGTGTTGGATTGAGACTAGCAGTGATTTGCACTGTTGATTTCGGCGGCCCGGAGCAAGCGAAGTTCAGATTTTCTGCACTTTCTCAAACCGCTGAAGTCCCAACCAACACACGCCACTCATCACCAATGCAGGAGAGCCACCATGGCCAACACCTCTTTACGTAAAGCCTCGTTGCAAAGCATGGAAGCCGAGATCGAGAGTCTGCTCAAATCGTTGGAAAGCCTGAAGGACGATGCCTCGGACGAGTCGCGCAAGACCCTCAAGGCGCTGAAAAGCAATGCCGAAAGCGCGCTGAAACATTCGCGTCACCTGCTCAGCGATGCCTACGAAGAAGTCAAAGTGAAAACCCGCGAGACCGGGATCGCCACCCGTGATTACGCTCAGGAACACCCTTGGACCACCGCCGGTGTGGCGGTGGGTGCACTGGGGCTGCTGGCCGCCTACTTGCTGTTCAAGCGCGGCGAGTGATCCGTCTGGCGCAGTTCGTTCTTGAGCCACTGCGCCAGTTGCCGGGCGCGCCCGTCTGCGGCGCGCTTGGGTAGCCACAACGCCAGTTGCGCCGGGGTTTGGCAGAAACCCCACGGCGCAACCAGTCGACCAGCCTTCAAATCTTCGGCCACCAGCGGCTCTGGTGCGATCGCCACGCCTAGACCCGCGACCGCTGCCTCCAGCAAATAATACAAATGCTCGAAACCCTGTCCCAACTTCAACGCCTTGGCGTCGAGGCGGTTTTGTTGTGCCCAGCTCGGCCAGGCTTGAGGGCGAGAGGTGGTGTGCAGCAGGGGTTCGCTGAGCAAGGCTGATGCCGGTGCGGTTTGCAGGCGCTGATAACCACGGAACAGCGGGCTCATCACCGGTCCGATGCGTTCTGCCGTCAGCTCGTACACCTGCATGTCTGCCGGCCATGGTGGTTCGGCGAACAACAGCAAGGCGTCGAGTCCGGGGCGCCGTGGGTCGAGATCACCTTCACCGGCGGACAGGTGCAGGCGCAAGTCCGGCAGATCGGCATTGAGCCGGCCCAAGCGTGGGATGAACCAGCGCGCCAGCAGACTGCCAGAGCAGCCGAGCACGAACGGTGCGTCGGCGGTGTTTTGCGTCAGCTCGGCGCACACACTGCGCAACCGATCGAATGCCTCGCCGCTGGCGTCTCGCAGACGAATCCCGGCATCTGTGAGTTTCAGGCCGCGCCCATCCTTGACGAACAGGCTCACCCCCAGATGCTCTTCGAGCACTTTGAGCTGGCGGCTGACCGCGCCGTGGGTGACGTGCAGCTGTTCGGCTGCCTGACTGACGCTGTTCAGCCGGGCCGTGGCTTCAAAGGCACGCAAGGCGTTCAGCGGAGGAAGGTCATGGCTCATGGTATCTGTGAGATTTCCTGACAGGTTGTAGCGATCTTATCGGTTTTCAGCCTGGAAGGTCAGGGGTAGAGTGGACGCCATTCTCTTCTCACCCGAATTCACCTGGAGCACATCATGACCCAGACTTCGAACACCTCCAACCTGCGCAGCGGCCCTGACGATAACGGCCTGTTCGGCGCGTTCGGCGGCCGCTACGTGGCGGAAACCCTGATGCCGTTGATCCTCGATCTGGCCCGTGAATACGAAGCGGCCAAGGAAGATCCGGCGTTCAAGGAAGAGCTGGCCTACTTCCAGCGTGACTATGTCGGTCGTCCGAGCCCGCTGTACTTCGCCGAGCGTCTGACCGAGTTCTGCGGCGGCGCCAAGATCTACCTCAAGCGCGAAGAGCTGAACCACACCGGCGCGCACAAGATCAACAACTGCATCGGCCAGATCCTGCTGGCGCGACGCATGGGCAAGAAACGCATCATCGCCGAGACCGGCGCCGGCATGCACGGTGTGGCCACCGCCACCGTTGCCGCGCGTTTCGGTCTGGATTGCGTGATCTACATGGGCACCACTGACATCGAGCGTCAGCAGGCCAACGTGTTCCGCATGAAGCTGCTGGGCGCCGAAGTGATCCCGGTGGTGGCCGGCACCGGCACCCTCAAAGACGCGATGAACGAAGCCTTGCGTGACTGGGTGACCAACGTCGACAGCACCTTCTACCTGATTGGCACCGTGGCTGGCCCGCACCCGTACCCAGCGATGGTGCGCGACTTCCAGGCGGTGATCGGCAAGGAAACCCGCGAGCAGTTGCAGGCTCAGGAAGGTCGTCTGCCGGACAGTTTGGTGGCGTGCATCGGTGGCGGTTCCAACGCCATGGGCCTGTTCCACCCGTTCCTCGACGACAAGAGCGTCGAAATCATCGGGGTCGAAGCGGCCGGTTATGGTATCGAAACCGGCAAGCATGCTGCGAGCCTGAACGGCGGCGTACCGGGTGTGCTGCACGGCAACCGTACCTTCCTGCTACAAGACGACGACGGTCAGATCATCGACGCCCACTCGATTTCCGCCGGCCTCGATTACCCGGGCATTGGCCCTGAGCACGCGTGGTTGCATGACATCGGTCGTGTTCAGTACACCTCGGTGACCGACGACGAAGCCCTTGAAGCGTTTCACAAATGCTGCCGTCTGGAAGGGATCATCCCGGCACTGGAAAGCGCTCATGCGTTGGCTGAAGTATTCAAACGCGCGCCGAACCTGCCGAAGGAGCACCTGATGGTGGTCAACCTGTCGGGCCGTGGCGACAAAGACATGCAGACCGTCATGCACCATATGGAACAGTCCAAGCAGGAGAAACACTGATGAGCCGCCTGCAAACCCGCTTTGCCAAACTCAAAGAACAGAACCGCGCCGCGCTGGTGACCTTTGTCACCGCCGGGGACCCGGATTACGCCACTTCGCTGGCGATCCTCAAAGGTTTGCCGGGCGCTGGCGCCGATGTGATCGAATTGGGCATGCCGTTCACCGACCCGATGGCCGACGGCCCGGCGATTCAACTGGCGAACATCCGTGCGCTGGGCGCCAAACAGAATCTGGCGAAAACCCTGCAGATGGTCCGCGAGTTCCGTGAAGGCAACAGCGATACGCCGCTGGTGCTGATGGGCTACTTCAACCCGATCCACATGTATGGCGTGCCGCGCTTCATTGCCGATGCCAAGGAAGCAGGTGTCGATGGCCTGATCGTGGTCGACATGCCACCGGAGCACAATGCCGAACTGTGCGATCCGGCACAGGCTGCCGGCCTGGACTTCATCCGACTGACCACCCCGACCACTGACGATGCGCGTCTGCCGAAAGTGCTCAATGGCAGCTCGGGTTTCGTGTACTACGTGTCGGTGGCCGGTGTGACCGGTGCTGGCGCGGCAACACTGGAGCACGTCGAAGAGGCGGTAACGCGCCTGCGCCGGCATACCGACCTGCCGATCAGCATCGGTTTCGGCATCCGCACCCCGGAGCAAGCCGCCTCCATCGCACGCCTGGCAGACGGTGTGGTGGTGGGCTCGGCCCTGATCGACCACATCGCCAATGCGACCACGCCGGAGCAGGCCATCGACGGCGTGCTGAGCCTTTGCTCGGCACTGTCCGAAGGCGTGCGTCAGGCCCGCGTCAGTTGAAGGTAAAGTTCCTGATACAGAGGAATTAGCGCCTCACAACGCAGCCTAATTGAGCAAGACCGAGGGATTCAGAACCACGTTCTGAATCCCTTTTTGCTGTTGGTGCAGTGAGGAAAGACCCGATGAAAATGCCGAAACGTCTGATGGCCGGATTGGGCGTACTGATGATCAGTGCGACACCGCTGCTGGCCAGCGCCGATCAGCGCGATGATCATGACCACGGTGGCCCGCAGCAGGGCCAGTACGACAACCATGGCAATGACCATCGCGACGATCATCGCGGCCCGCCAAACGATCACCGTGGCGGCCCGCCACCGCACGACTTCGGCCCGGTGCGCCAGACCATTCGCGACAACCACGGCTACTTCGTGCGCGGTGCACCGCCACCACCGGGTATCCGTCTGGAGCGCGGCCGGCCGTTGCCGCACGGTTATTACGGCGAGCGGCTGGACGGTCGGGCGCTGAGCCGTTTGCCGGTGTATCCCGGTTATGAATGGCGGCGCACCGGGGGCGATATCGTGCTGATCGCGGTGGGCACCGGGATCGTTTACGAAATTCTGGATGGCGTTCTGAACTGATCTGCAGGTAATAAAAAAGATCGCAGCCTTAGAGCTGCGATCTTTTTTTCAGGGCAGCTCAAGTCCGCCGGATGCCTTGTGCAGTTTGCGCAGATGTTCGCCGATCTGCTTCACGTTGGCTTCGCTGGCGGCAATCTCGGCGGCTCGCTTGGGTTCCAGCAACTTGCGCACCTCTTTGTCCAGATCGCCGCTCAGCGCCAGCAGTTGTTTCTGGCGTTGGCTGCTTTCATCTTGCAGGCGCTTGAACTCGCTCGGTTGCGGCAGACCGTAGCCGCGGCTGTCGAGCAGTTCTGCCGGACGGCTGAGGAAGCCGCTGTTGGCGAGAATTTCCTGCAGGGTCGCGTTGGCCTTGTCCATGCCACCGTTCTCCAGCTCCCGTGCGCCGAGGTAGCGTTGCTTGACCTCATCCTGGGCCAACAGCAACTGGCGGCGATAGCTCGCCTGTTCCAGCAGCAGCAATGCGGCACTGGTGCGCAGGTCTGCGCGCTCGAACCACTGGCGGCGCTCTTCGGCAGACAACGACAGCCAGTCCTCGACCGTGGTCTGTTTGATCGGCAACTGCTTTTTCAACACATCGAACATCGCCTGATAGCGATCGCGGAACGAGTCGAAGCGATAGCCCAGGCGCAGCGCTTCCTTGGGATTGTCCAGTACGCTGGTGTCGGCCAACCCACGGCCTTTCATCACCTCCAGCAAGCCGTTAGGCATGATGCTGTCGAGGCCGACCAGTTGCTTGTTGTTGCTGCCGCTGCGCAACAGCTTGAGGCTTTCCACGGCGCAGTTGTTGGACAGGAAGAAGTAGTTGCCGTCGTAGCTCCAGTGCATCTCGGCGGCGTGTTCGACGACTTCCTCAATCTCGGTGCGCGACAGGTTCAGTGGCACCGAAGCGAGGCTGCGCAGTTCGGTCTTGGTGTACTCGTCGATCACCTGGGCCAGCGGCAGCACGAACAGCCGCGACGGGTACTTGCCGACCAGACCGTCCCAGCTCGACAACTGTACATCGCCGACAAAGGCGCGGTAGGACAGCACCAGATGCTGGTCCAGGTCGAGCCGGCAGTCCGGACCCCGTGGTCGCCCCGGCGCACAGATCACCAGGCGCAACATGCTGTGGCCCCAGCGGCTGACCCAGTTCTGGTTGGCCTCGGCCAGCAAGTAGTCGACGGCATACACCCGCTCCGGATCGACCTGCCCCAGTGGCTGTTTGGCGAAGTCGTTGCCGGCATTGAGAAAGGCGAAGGTGTTACTGCAGGTGTCCTTGACCGGAGGAGCCCAGTCGAAGCGTTCCTTGTAGTAGCGATAGAGCGCCGGACGGCGGCAGGCGTAGCTCGGGTCGAGGAGGAAATACTCCATGTTGACCGCGACAAACTCTTTCGGGCTGGAGATTTCGTACAGGTCCGGGCTGCGGGCCACCTGACGGTTGTGCTGTTCACGCTCGCCGCGGCGCCCGACGTACTGTTGCCAACCGGCGAGGTCGAGCAGGCGCGGGTCATCGCTGAGGGTGAAGCGCCGTTCGGTCTGTCCGCGACATTCATCGGGAATGCCGACCAGGCCGGCGCTGTTGCTGCGGCGGGTGCAGCGCTGGATCAGCGTGCGCTCGGCGCCGGGCCACAGACGTGCGCGGTCATAAATGTGGGTGAGTTCGTGCAGCACCGTTGCCAGCAGTTCCTGGCGGACCGTGCCGTGGGGGCGATTGGTTTTCTCTTTGGCCGCGCTGCCGTCGGTGAGGCTGGCGAGCAGTTTGCGGTTCAGGTCGAGTTCGGCGACCAGGGTCGCCTGGCCGTAGGCGTTGCCGGGCATGTCGTCGGTCCAGCCGACATCGATGCGCCGGTCCAGCTGTTCGACGAAGCTGGGCGGCAGCTTCTGCATCGCTTCATCGAGCAACGCTTGACTGGCCTGCTGCTGGGCGGGGCTCAGGCCGTCGGTCTTGAGCCGCAATTGCAGGCTGGCGTGGGCGCTGTTGCCGAGCAGCAACATTGCCCCGGCCAGCAGCCAGGCACCGAGTGACTTCACAGTGCGAGGATGGCTTCGGCGAGCACCTGATCACTGGCGTCGCGGGCTTCGGGTACACGCGTGCGCAAGGTGTTGAGGGCGGCTTCCAGGTGCGCACCACGGATATCGCCGTTGGTGGCAACGAAGCTGGCCGCATCGTCGTGGGCTTCGCGGATGATTTTCGAATCGCGAATCGACGTGGTGGTATCGGAGGTGAAATCGATGGTGCGCTGGGAGGCACGAACGATGATGTTACTGGTGGCTACCAGGGTGTGCGCCTGGGCCACGTCGGCCAATAAAAACAGGCCAAGGGCGGCAGCAATCAGCGGGCTACGCATGGAACGACTCCGGTGGGGCAATGATAACGAAGGACTGGGATAACTATTGGACGAGAATTGCCTGTGCCAGTTCAAGGTCGCTGACATGAAGTTTTGGTCGGGATTTGCGCAGGTAATGCAGTGCGGATTCGAGCTGCGCGCCGCGCAATTGACCGTCACTGGCAACAAACGCCGCCGCGTCATCGTGAGCGGCGATGATCAGTTTACGGTCGAATGGTGCGGAAGACACCATTCCGGTGGCCCATACCGTCACCACGGTGTTTTGCGTGGAGACATCAAAGGCATCGACCGACGTCGCCCAGCAGGCGCTGATCAAGGCAGAAGGAATAAGCAGGTTGGTCAGAAAACGCATGGGACTCGATAACGGTTAGCGAGTCTCAAGGCTAGCGTAATGCCCGGGCCAGAGCCAGTGGCGAAACATCGGGACACGACTGGCGTGTCCCTTCCAGCGAAGTCGGATCAGATCGCCAGGATGGCTTGCGCCAGTTGTGTGTCGGTGGCGTTCAGTTGCGGTGCCTGATGACGGATGAGGTCCAGGGCACTTTCCAGCTTCACGCCACGGATCTGGCCTTGGCTGGCAATGAAGCTGGCAGCGTCGTCACGGGCGGCGATCACGACTTTGTTGTCACGCAGTGAAGAGCTGACGTCGGAAGTGGCGTCCGAAGAGGACTTCAGTGCGCCAACTACGGCGTCAGTGGTCACGATGAAGCTGGTGGCGCTGGCGTTGGCTGCCACGGCCAGCAAGGCGGCAGCGCTGAGCAGGCGAAGACGGGACATGGTGTATCTCCTGAAAGTAAACCGTATTGAGAGGTGGCTTGTGTCTGATGAGTCAGACGCGAGTTACAGAAGATTCGCCACGTTCTGCCATGGATATTAGGCCGCCGCGCGTTGTTCGCACAGTGGGCAGAATGCTAGCGCCAGAAGGGTTTCTCCAACTCGTTGAGCCGATCGGCATGGCTGAGGCCCAGATCCGCCAGGTCGCGTTGATCGAGCTGAGCCAGCAGACGCCGTGTCCTGGCGCGCTCCAATGATTGCCAAAAGCCACGCAACAGGCGCCGCAGGCGGTGCGGGCGAACGAGCGGCTGGATCGAAATTGCTGAAACATCCTGTAAGTCTTTCATGGCGTATTCCTTAAGCCGGGAGGGGTTAAGGACATGCTGCGCCGGATGCACTTTCGGAGGCAGATACACCGATAGGGAATTGTACTGGTTAAGATTCTGTTCTTTTAAAACTGTACCTGTTGTTCTTGTCGGTGGTTGTACGGGCATTTTTCAGACCCTGAAACGACAAGACCCGTCGCGGTTTCCCGCGACGGGTCTTGTGTGTTCAATTCGGGTTGCTGGCGGTGGGTCTAACGACCAGAGCCAGCGACGCTACTTAGCGCCAGAACGGCTTGCTCAGCTCTTCGTAGCGTTGTGCTTCGCTAATACCGGCGTCAGCCAGCAGACGCGAATCCAGACGAGCCAGTTGGTGGCGGCTGGAGATGCGGCGCTGCCACAACATCAGGTTGGCGATAACGCGCAGAGGCAGGGAAGCCTGGTTTTTTGCAGCTTTGTCTTCGAAGAACAGTTCGGAACTGAGTGTACGTTCCATGGTTGACATCCTTCCGCTTGTGGCGGGATCAGGTAGTGGTTTGACTGGTGCCCATGATCCTCTCGTTTGCCTAGTCTCTCTAGATACAGTTCAACTGTATTGTGAGTGACCAGTTAACTGTTTATAGGGGGTGTACGGGTCAAAATTGAGCAAACTGTACCTGTCTGCACTCAAGTGGTGCGTTATTGTTCAATTCGAAGGAAATAGCAGGTAAAAGCTGTAGGAAAACACCGGTACAGCAGTACAGTTTTTGTCAGGTGCGGAGGGTGGTAAAATCCGCTGACACAACCTGTGTTTGCATCAGCGGGTTGACTGTGCGAATTACACCGCCAGCATGCGCCCGGTTTCTTCCAGGTTCATGTGCCAGCTCAGGGCTTCGCGCAGGATGTGCGGGGTATGACCACCGATGGCGCAGGCGGCGGTGAAGTAGTCATTCAGCGCCTGGCGATAATCGGGGTGCACACAGTTGTCGATGATCACCCGGGCGCGCTCGCGTGGGGCCAGGCCGCGCAGGTCGGCCAGACCGACTTCGGTCACCAGGATGTCGACGTCATGCTCGGTGTGGTCGACGTGGCTGACCATCGGCACCACGCTGGAAATCGCCCCGCCCTTGGCGATCGACTTGGTGACGAACACCGCCAGGTGTGCGTTGCGCGCGAAGTCCCCCGAGCCACCAATGCCGTTCATCATCCGCGTGCCACAGACGTGGGTGGAGTTGACGTTGCCGTAGATGTCGAACTCCAGCGCCGTATTGATGCCGATGATGCCCAGGCGACGCACCACTTCCGGGTGGTTGGAGATCTCCTGCGGACGCAGCACCAGTTTGTCCTTGTACTTCTCCAGGTTGCCGAACACGTCGCTGTTGCGCCGCTCCGACAGGGTGATCGAGCTGCCCGAGGCAAAGCTCAGCTTGCCCGCATCGATCAGGTCGAAGGTCGAGTCCTGCAATACTTCGGAGTACATGGTCAAGTCTTCGAACGGCGAGTCGATCAGACCGCACATCACTGCGTTGGCGATGTTGCCGATCCCGGCCTGCAACGGGCCGAGCTTGTTGGTCATGCGCCCGGCATCGACTTCCTGCTTGAAGAACGTGATCAGGTGTTCGGCGATGGCGTTGGTGTCGACATCCGGGGTTGACACCGTGGACGGCGAATCCGCTTGCTGCGTGATGACGATGGCGACGATCTTCTCCGGCGGGATCGGAATCGCGGTGCTGCCGATGCGGTCGTCGACCTTTACCAACGGGATCGGCGTGCGCGTCGGGCGGTAGGTCGGGATATAGATGTCATGCAGGCCTTCGAGGTTGGCGTTGTGTGCCAGATTGATCTCGACGATGACCTGTTTGGCGAAAATCGCGAAGCTTGCCGAGTTGCCCACCGAAGTGGTCGGCACGATGTGGCCCTGTTCGGTGATGGCCACGGCTTCGATTACCGCGATGTCCGGCAGCTTCAACTGCTGGTTGCGCAACTGTTCGACGGTTTCCGACAGGTGCTGGTCGATGAACATGACTTCGCCGGCGTTGATTGCCTTGCGCAAGGTGCTGTCGACCTGGAACGGCATGCGGCGTGACAGCACGCCGGCCTCGGTCAATTGCTTGTCGAGGTCGTTGCCCAGGCTGGCGCCGGTCATCAGGCTGATCTTCAGCGGCGTGACCTTGGCTCGCTCGGCCAGCGCGTGAGGGACGGCCTTGGCTTCGCCGGCGCGGGTGAAACCGCTCATGCCGACGGTCATGCCGTCTTCAATCAGAGCGGCTGCGTCGGCGGCGCTCATCACTTTATCCAACAACGAAGGCAGGCGAATACGGTCACGGTACATGGATTATTTTCTCGGGAAGCGAGTAGCAGGATGCGCAGTCTAGTGAATTTCGCGGGCGCCTGTCCCGCTACCAAGGTCGCAAACGAGGCGTCTATTTAGCGGGTTTGAAGTAAAACACCGTTACCGGATATGCAACAACGTGGCAAATTGTCCGACGCTTTGCGCAAACAAAAACGCCCCGACAAGTCGGGGCGCTTGGTCTGGCAGCGATGGATTACTCGACCGCTTTGACCATGTCTTCGATGACTTTCTTCGCGTCGCCGAACACCATCATGGTCTTGTCCAGGTAGAACAGTTCGTTGTCCAGACCGGCATAGCCGCTGGCCATCGAGCGCTTGTTGACGATGATGGTCTTGGCCTTGAACGCTTCGAGAATCGGCATGCCGGCGATCGGCGACTTCGGATCGTTCTTCGCGGCCGGGTTGACCACATCGTTCGCCCCGAGCACCAGCACCACGTCGGCCTGGCCGAACTCGGAGTTGATGTCTTCCATCTCGAACACCTGGTCGTAAGGCACTTCGGCCTCGGCGAGCAGAACGTTCATGTGGCCTGGCATGCGACCGGCCACCGGGTGAATCGCGTACTTCACGGTCACGCCACGGTGTGTCAGCTTCTCGGTCAATTCCTTCAGCGCGTGCTGTGCACGTGCAACCGCCAAGCCGTAGCCCGGCACGATGATCACGGTATCGGCGTTGGTCAGCAGGAAGGTTGCGTCGTCAGCCGAACCGGATTTCACCGGACGTGCTTCTTTCGCACCGGCAGGACCTGCATCTGCCGTGTTGCCGAAACCGCCGAGCAGTACATTAAAGAAGGAACGGTTCATCGCCTTGCACATGATGTACGAGAGGATCGCACCGCTCGAACCCACCAGGGAACCGGCGATGATCAGCATCGAGTTGTTCAGCGAGAAGCCGATACCCGCTGCTGCCCAGCCCGAATAGCTGTTGAGCATCGACACCACGACTGGCATGTCGGCGCCGCCGATCGGGATGATGATCAGCACGCCCATCACGAACGCCAGCGCCAGCATCAGCGCGAACGCCGTGAGGTTGCCGGTGAACATGAAGGTCAGGCCGAGAGCCAGTGTCGCCAAGCCCAGCACTGCATTCAGCTTATGCTGACCGGCAAACTGTACCGGTGCGCCCTGGAACAGGCGGAACTTGTACTTGCCGGACAGCTTGCCAAACGCAATCACCGAACCGGAGAAGGTGATGGCACCGATCGCGGCGCCGAGGAACAGCTCCAGACGGTTTCCCGCCGGGATCGAGTCGCCCAGTTGTTTAACGATACCCAGCGATTGCGGCTCAACCACCGCAGCGATCGCGATGAATACTGCCGCCAGACCGATCATGCTGTGCATGAAGGCGACCAGTTCCGGCATCTTGGTCATTTCAACGCGTTTGGCCATGATCGAACCGGCCGTACCGCCAACCAACAGGCCGACGATCACGTAACCGATACCGGCAGTCGCGAGCTCAGCGCCCAACTTATAGATGAGGCCGACGGTGGTGAGGATCGCCAACGCCATGCCGAGCATGCCGAACAGGTTGCCGCGCCGCGATGTGGTCGGGTGCGACAGGCCTTTGAGGGCCTGGATAAAGCAGATCGACGCGATCAGGTAGAGCGTCGTGACGAGATTCATGCTCATTACTTCGGCGCCTCTTCTTTTACTTTCGGGGCTTTCTTCTTGAACATCTCAAGCATGCGGCGGGTGACCAGAAAGCCACCGAACACGTTGACCGCAGCCAATGCCACGGCGAGGGTGCCCATGGTTTTGCCCAGCGGTGTGACGGTGAGGGCGGCAGCCAGCATGGCGCCGACGATCACGATTGCCGAGATGGCATTGGTCACCGCCATCAATGGCGTGTGCAGCGCAGGTGTAACGTTCCAGACCACGTGGTAACCGACATAAATCGCCAGCACGAAGATGATCAGGTTGTAGATACCGGGGGAGATAAGCTCTTCCATCGTCTGAATCCCTGCTTAGGCGTTTTTGCGGATGACTTGGCCGTCGCGGCACATCAGGCACGCGGCGACGATGTCGTCTTCGAGGTTGACGTCGAACTGGCCTTCTTTGGTGAACACCAGCTTGAGGAAGTCCAGCAGGTTGCGGGCATACAGTGCCGAGGCGTCTGCAGCAACCTCACCGGCCAAATTGGTCGGGCCGCAAATGGTCACGCCATTCTCGACCACGACCTGATCAGCCACGGTCAGTGGGCAATTACCACCCTGAGCCGCCGCGAGGTCGATGACCACCGAGCCCGGTTTCATCTGCGCCACAGTCTCTGCGCTCAGCAGTGTCGGTGCCTTGCGGCCCGGGATCAGCGCGGTGGTGATGACGATGTCGGCCTGCTTGGCGCGTTCGTGCACGGCCTGGGCCTGACGCTGCATCCAGCTTGCTGGCATTGGTCGTGCGTAACCGCCGACACCGACCGCGCATTCACGCTCTTCATCGGTCTCGTAAGGCACGTCGACGAACTTCGCACCTAGGGATTCGATCTGCTCTTTTACCGCCGGACGCACGTCGGACGCTTCGATCACCGCACCCAGACGTTTCGCCGTGGCAATTGCCTGCAACCCGGCCACGCCTGCGCCGAGAATCAGCACGCGCGCCGCTTTCACGGTGCCTGCAGCGGTCATCAGCATCGGCATGAAGCGCGGATAGTAGTGCGCGGCCAGCAACACAGCCTTATAGCCGGCGATGTTCGCCTGCGACGACAGCACGTCGAGGCTCTGCGCGCGCGAGGTGCGCGGCGCCGCTTCGAGGGCGAACGCGGTAATTCCGGATTCGGCCATTTTGGCGATGGTTTCGTTATTGAACGGATTGAGCATCCCCACCAGCACCGTGCCGCGCTTGATCAGCGCCAGTTCGGCGTCGCTGGGGGCGACCACTTTGAGAATCAGCTCGGCACCGAACGCATCGTTGGCACTGCCAATGGTTGCGCCCGCCGCTTCATAGGCACTGTCGACAACACTGGCTTTAACGCCGGCGCCGGTTTGCACAGTGACCTTATGACCTTGGCTGATCAGCTTTTTAATGGTTTCCGGGGTTGCAGCAACCCGTGTTTCACCGGTCTGGGTTTCGAGAGGAACACCAATGTGCACGTCAAATCTCCTGCGTGATCTTATTGAGTAAACCCAGGCACTGCGGATGGTGCGGCTGGGGCGGCCGATCAGCACGATCCCGCCAAATCAGGGCGGGGCGCGGCATTTTGCAGGCGAACTTTATGCCCTTCAAGGGATTATGACGGGTGACGGAAAATTAACTACAAGTCATCCCGTGACCGAATGTCGCAGATGGCCGGCTGAATCCCTTGCAGGCTGTGCCTTGTAAGGATTCTGGCCGAATTTGAAAAAATTTCTCATCGGTGACGTGAATAGGCCGTAATGAGTCGCTGATGGAGGCTCAAAGCCACGTAGTCAGGCGCTTGTGGGACGTCTGTACGACTTTCGGATACAGTCTGCGATTTTGCGACAAATACTTATATCTGTAGGGCTTTGATTTTCCTGACTACCGGGTTAGTAATCGCTGTAAACCTTTATTCTTCTAAGCTGTAGCTGTTTGCCTGATTGACCAGCCAATCGCGAAATGCCTTGAGTGATGCCGATTCGACCTTACGCTCCGGAATCATCAGGTAATACGCCTTGATGCTGGAGAGCGCTTTCGGGTTGGCGATCACCAGGCGTTTCTCGGCCAGTTCGCGCTGGATCAGGAACGGCGGAATCAGAGCGATCCCCATGTCGTGCATGGCCGCCTGGGCCAGCATGGAGAATAGCTCGTAGCGTGGACCTGTCATGTCGCGGGGGATGTTCAGGTGCTGTGAGTTGAACCATTGGCGCCAAGCGTAGGGGCGGGTGGTCTGTTGCAGCAGTGGC
Organism: Pseudomonas sp. P8_229; assembly: GCF_034008635.1. Lineage (NCBI taxonomy): Bacteria > Pseudomonadati > Pseudomonadota > Gammaproteobacteria > Pseudomonadales > Pseudomonadaceae > Pseudomonas > Pseudomonas sp. P8_229. Next base: position 3,090,880 of record NZ_CP125378.1, read on the forward strand.
AACTCGGCGATCTCGTCGGGTGTCAGATGCTTGCTGCCCCCGAGTAGGGTGGGACTGCACACCGGCATCGGATTTTCGCCCATCAACCTGTGGGATTCGGTACCCGACCAATCAGCGTCGCCGAAGTAGATCGCCGCGTCGAAATCGGTGTCGGCAAACAGGAACGGGCGGGTGCGGTTTGTCAGGTTGACCGTGACCTCGGGGTGCTTGAGCTGGAAATCCTTGAGCCTTGGCAGCAGCCATTGCGTGCCGAAGGTTGGCACCACCGCCAGTTCAATCACATTGGTGCCCTGCTGGCCCATGACCGAGAGCGTGTCGCGCTCGACGGCATCCAGTTGCATGGCGACCCGACGGCTGTAGGACAGACCGGCTTCCGTCAGCTTCACCCCGCGTCGTGAGCGTCGGAACAGTTCCACACTGAGGAAGTCCTCAAGGCTGGCGATCTGTCGGCAAATCGCGCCCTGGGTGAGAGAAAGCTCTTCGGCAGCTTTGGTAAAGCTCTCGTGGCGAGCGGCGGCTTCGAAGCTGATCAGGGCGGTAGTGCTGGGGATCTTCCTGCGCATGTACGTCAACCTCACTAATGCGCCGCATAAAAGGCATTCAGCGACGTTTCGGAGTGAGAAATTAGCACAACAGGATGCGAAATCCTCGTTTGCCGCGATGGCGAACCGGGCCTAGGATCAATGCCACGTTAATTCACCGATTTGCGAGGACACACTCATGGGCGGTAAAGCTAGCTTCAACTGGATCGATCCCCTGCTGCTGGATCAACAGCTCACCGAAGAGGAGCGCATGATCCGCGACACCGCCACCCAGTTCGCTCAACAGAGCCTGGCGCCACGTGTCCTTGAAGCTTTCCGTCATGAGAAAACCGATCCGGCGATCTTCCGCGAAATGGGCGAAGTCGGCCTGTTGGGCGCGACCATCCCTGAGCAATACGGTGGCAGTGGCCTGAACTACGTCAGCTACGGCCTGATCGCCCGCGAAGTGGAGCGTGTCGACTCCGGCTACCGTTCGATGATGAGCGTGCAGTCCTCGCTGGTGATGGTGCCGATCAATGAATTCGGCACTGAAGCGCAGAAGCAGAAATACCTGCCGAAACTGGCGTCCGGCGAATGGATCGGCTGCTTCGGTCTGACCGAGCCGAACCACGGCTCCGATCCGGGCGCGATGATCACTCGTGCGCGCAAGGTCGACGGCGGCTACAGCCTGACCGGCGCCAAGATGTGGATCACCAACAGCCCGATCGCCGATGTGTTCGTGGTCTGGGCCAAGGACGATGCCGGCGACATCCGTGGTTTCGTTCTGGAGAAGGGCTGGAAGGGGCTGAGCGCTCCGGCGATTCACGGCAAGGTCGGCCTGCGAGCGTCGATCACCGGTGAAATCGTCATGGACAACGTCTTCGTGCCGGAGGAGAACATCTTCCCCGACGTGCGTGGCCTGAAGGGGCCATTCACCTGCCTTAACTCAGCGCGTTATGGCATCTCCTGGGGCGCATTGGGCGCTGCCGAGTTCTGCTGGCACACCGCTCGCCAGTACACACTGGATCGTCATCAGTTCGGTCGCCCATTGGCTGCCACTCAACTGATCCAGAAGAAGCTGGCCGACATGCAGACCGAGA